>CAMRDW010000025.1 GCA_947041315.1 uncultured Enterovibrio sp. | reverse complement strand
AGGTTCTATTCTATTCCTGCCCCCCCTTGTCAATTTTCAAAGCGCCCCGTATATTGAATGATTCTTCACCCATCCCCTTTGACGATGCGTGTGGTTAACACCGACACAGCTTCAAAGGGGATGGGTCTAGGTGGTTTTAAAAAACCGTTCTCGTTATGAGAAAAAAGATATTTTCATCGCGACTTAAGATGGGCTTCACTTTTAAAAAGAAAGTATCTTCAATGAGCTGCAGTATCTTAATCCTATCTCAAGCAAAATCTTCACGTTCATTGGCTCCCATTTCATCTCGTGATCTCATACTCCTCCCCTTTGAAGCTGCGTTGTGCCCTCAGCCCAACGACATAAAATACCGATGCTCAGAGGCTTTTCAACCGAATATATCCAAGACACTTGAAGTTGCGCGCTTGCGGCAAGTGAGTAAAGCCCCTGAGTGAAACCTCTGAGCGAAAGCTCTGAGCATAGATGGACTCTTTGATGGGGCTGAATAAACCGAGCCAACATCCACGCAGGTTCAAAGGCGGCGGGTATAAAAAATAAAAGAAAATGTATGAACAAAAAAACCGCGAGAGAATATGCAACGCAGCAGGCATTGCATTTTGAGAAAAAAGCAAAACACCATAAGCAAGAATCACTTTGGTGTTTTCGATTGACGATGCTCAGTACTTTGGTTGCACCTATTTTGGTGGCTTTAGGCGAAGATGTTTGGTTTGCCAAAATTACCCCCTCAGTATTGACCGCGCTGGCTGCTTTTTGTACTGCGTGGGTACAACTTAGAAAACCTCAAGAGTTATGGGCTATTTATCGAAACGCACAAAGACAAATAGAAATTGAAACCGCGCACTATGACTTTCAGGTTGGAGCTTATCAAAATCTCTCTGAAAAGGAGGCCGATTCTTTGTTGGTGTTGAAGGTGATAGGGTTACTTTCAGAGGTCAATAAACAGTGGATGGGCCAAGTGCCGAATACGAAAAAATCTGATGAATTCAATGATTTGAATAAATTGAAATGACCTATTTTTTCATTGTACCCAAAATCATTGAAGATGCGCGCTTGCGAAAAGAAAGTGAAGCCCTGAGCATTTAGTCCCTCTATACCCATGGATTTTTCGTTCTTTTTGCTTCAATTTTCAATATCTTGGGTATAAACATTGCTGAGATATGCATTGCTTATAAATACATGGTTTGGATGTATATTAATTGGTGATATCATATGAAATCTAATGTCTTATATACGCAAAGTAATTGAAGATGCGCGCCTGCGCCAAGCAAGTGAAGCCCCTTGGCATAGATGAACTCTGTGATTGGGTTGAACGAGCCTCGCCAACACTCACGCAGCGTCAAAGGCGATGGGTATAGACATATTTGCCTTTCAAAAAAATCTTCACGCAAGGAATATTAAAAGATGATCAAAAAACAAGGAGGTCAGAAATGCCATTAATTATTTGTTCTGTTTGTGGTAAACAAGTGTCTAAGCGTGCAATGATGTGCCCTGGTTGTGGAGAGCCAGATCCTTCTCGTTATCATATGAAAAATGACTGGTTAGGCCGTATTTTTTGGCTTTTCGTTTTGATCATCGCCGTGCTCTTAATTTGGCATCAGCTTGTCCCTTATGTTTCTGCCGTCTTAATAGATTAAAAAGATGTTTTTATAAATTAATGATGCGCGCCTGAGGCAAGCGAGTGAAGCCCCTGAGCATAGATGCTATGTGATTGGGCTGAATGCTGCTTCAAAGGCGACCGGTATAAAAAGCGCCTCTTTGATATCGTGAAGGGGGGTCGGGCTGAATAAAAATACTGCCACGTGCTGCTTTCAGTCCGTGGCGATGCTTTATTTTCAAAAAAGAAGACAAAGACTCAAAACATCGTTTGTTTTTTGGCCACCAAGTTGGATTTTCCCTGCCTGAGAAAAGGGGGCTGACCCATTTGAAATTCAAAAAAGCCTCTATTTTCTTCTTGACGTTTAAGCTTGCTATCTTCGTATTTTTTGTTTTCTTCAGTGTTATATCTTGCCTCTCACTTCTTCCTTATTGTTCTTTATTATTGCGAACGGACTCATCTAAAGATCTTTTCGGTGGCACTTTTAAGAGAAAACCATTTTTTTAGGGCATTGATAACGCTTCTTTTTTCAACAGAATAAACATCTCATATTCAAGTTGCTTGGGGTTAGGGCTTTAGCAGCTTATACTTGCGGGTTGCTAAAGAATGGGGCTTTTTCGATGCAAGTATCCGATTTTCATTTTGATCTTCCTGACGCTTTGATTGCACGTTATCCAAAACCTTCGCGAGGGGAGAGCCGTTTATTGCAATTAGACGGCCCAACGGGTGAGCTGCATCACAAGCAATTTATGGACATCCTTCATTTAATTGAACCGGGTGATCTTGTTGTGTTTAACAATACCCGCGTGATCCCGGCACGTCTTTATGGTCGAAAGGCATCGGGTGGAAAAATTGAAGTGCTGGTGGAGCGCGTCCTTGATGAAAAAACAATCCTAGCCCATGTTCGCGCCTCAAAATCGCCGAAAGAAGGCACCTTACTTTTTCTGGGTGAGCAGGATGAATTTCAAGCAAAAATGATCGCGCGCCATGATGCACTTTTTGAAATTCAATTCCTTTGTGAAGGGTCTGTACTTGAGATCTTAGACAAAGTGGGTCATATGCCTTTGCCGCCTTACATCGACAGACCCGATGAAGAGACCGACAAAGCGCGTTATCAAACGGTGTACAATAAAATCCCAGGCGCGGTGGCAGCCCCTACAGCCGGTTTGCATTTTGATGAGTCTCTTTTGGCGGCATTAAAAGACAAAGGGGTTGAAACTGCGTTTGTGACTCTCCATGTCGGTGCTGGTACCTTTCAACCTGTACGAGTTGAACAAATAACCGATCATGTGATGCATGCAGAATATGCACAGGTTTCGCAAGAGGTGATTGATGCGGTCAAAGCCGCAAAAGCCAAAGGGCGCCGTGTGATTGCGGTGGGTACGACCTCGGTACGTTCCTTGGAAAGTGCGGCCATGCGAGCAAAAGAAAAAGGAAGTGTCTTAAGCCCGTTTTTTGATGACACCCGTATATTTATTTACCCAGGGTATGAGTGGCAATTGGTGGACGCATTGGTGACCAATTTTCATTTACCTGAATCTACCTTGATCATGTTGGTGTCTTCTTTTGCAGGTTTTGAGCATGTCATGCATGCATATCAAGAAGCGATAAAGAACGAGTACCGCTTTTTTAGTTACGGGGATGCCATGTTTATCACGCGTAAAACGTGATTTAAAACCTGGCATCCCGTTTCTTTTGAATGCTTTAATTTGCCCCTTGAAGGTGTATTTTTTAAACACAGTCAGACTGTTTATCTGACATTTTGGAGATATCGTGAAATTTGATTTATTAAAAAAACAAGGCCGAGCACGTCGAGGCCGTTTGTCTTTTGAACGCGGTGCAGTTGAAACACCGGCTTTTATGCCTGTTGGAACGTACGGCACGGTCAAAGGGATGACACCGGAAGAAGTCGCTGAAACGGGCGCTCAAATCCTATTGGGGAACACCTTTCATTTGTGGCTTCGCCCAGGCCAAGACGTCATGCGCGCCCACGGTGATTTGCATGACTTTATGAATTGGCAAGGGCCGATTTTGACCGACTCGGGTGGTTTTCAAGTCTTTAGCCTTGGCGACATTCGAAAAATCACAGAAGAAGGGGTGCATTTTCGTAACCCGGTAAATGGCGATAAAATTTTTATGGATGCAGAAAAATCCATGGAAATTCAGTACGATCTTGGATCTGACATCGTCATGATTTTTGATGAATGTACCCCATATCCCGCCACACACGAAGAAGCCAAAAAATCCATGGAAATGAGCTTGCGTTGGGCGCAACGCAGCCGAAATCATTTTGATGCATTGGGCAATAAAAATGCCTTATTTGGCATTGTTCAAGGCTCTGTGTACGAAGATTTGCGAGACATTTCAGCGGAAGGTTTAACGGAGATTGGTTTTGATGGGTATGCGGTAGGCGGTCTTGCTGTCGGTGAGCCGAAAGAAGACATGCATCGCGTATTGGAACATATTTGTCCTAAATTGCCAGAAGACAAGCCGCGCTATTTAATGGGGGTGGGCAAGCCTGAAGACTTGGTCGAAGGCGTGCGTCGTGGAATCGACATGTTCGATTGTGTGATGCCTACCCGTAACGCACGCAATGCGCATCTTTTTGTTACAGACGGTGTGATCAAGATCCGTAATGCTAAGCATAAAAGTGATACAACCGCATTAGATCCAGAATGTGATTGTTACACTTGCCGAAATTACAGCAAAGCCTATTTGCATCATCTTGACCGATGTAATGAAATTTTGGGGGCGCGTTTGAATACAATCCACAACCTGCGTTATTACCAACGTTTAATGGAAGGTTTGCGTAACGCCCTAGACGAAGGTAAATTAGACACTTTCGTGACAAAATTCTATACACGCATGGGGCGAGAAGTGCCAGTGTTGGAAGACGAATAAGATTTTTATTTTTATAGGGATACCCAAAAAATTTGATGCTGTGTCTTGATGCGAAGCGTGCGAAGTGCCTGAAGGATGATTTGATTGTTCTTCGCACCGACGGTCATCACCCATCGCGTCTCAAAGAGGACGGGTAGACATGATTTTAAAAAGAAACATCCATTTCATTTAACTTATTACGAGGACGTAACTAAATGTTTATTTCAAATGCTCATGCAGCAACGGAAGGCGCACAAGAAGCAGGCGGTATGCAACTTATCATCATGCTTGGTTTGTTTGCGGTTATTTTCTATTTCATGATTTATCGTCCGCAGGCCAAGCGCGTAAAAGAGCATAAAAACCTGATGGCTTCGATGAGCAAAGGGGATGAAGTCTTAACCAGCGGTGGTTTGATTGGAAAAATCAGTAAGATTTCAGTAGAAGACGATTTCATGGTTATTGCGTTAAACGATAAAAATGATGTCACCATTAAAAAAGACTTTGTGACTGCAGTCTTGCCAAAAGGCACGATTCAGTCTTTATAAGAAGCTCACCATAAAGGATCATTGCAGTGCTAAACCGTTATCCTTTGTGGAAGTACATTCTTGTCGTGTTGGTTATTTTTATCGGCACCCTTTATGCGCTTCCCAATCTTTACGGTGAAGATCCAGCGGTTCAAATCACCGGAGCGCGCGGCGCTTCGGTGGATGAATCCACTCTGGACACCGTGAAAGCCTCACTGAAAAAAGAAAACATTCCTTATCTTTCGGTTGTTTTAGAAAAAGGCTCTTTATTGGCGCGTTTTTCTGACACCGAAGATCAAATAGAAGCGAGAGATTTCTTAAATTCTCTTTTAAAAGAAAATGGCTTCATTGTCGCTCTTAACCTTGCTCCTGCAACGCCTGAGTGGCTTGAGGCCATCGGCGCTCATCCGATGAAATTGGGCCTTGATTTGCGCGGAGGCGTTCACTTTCTTATGGAAGTGGATATGGACGCTGCAATGGAAAAATTGGTCACGCAGCAAGAAGACACTTTCCGTACAGAATTACGTGAAGAAAAAATTCGTTACCGTGGTATTCGTCTTGGGACGCAGGACAGCATTGAAGTGATGCTGCGCAGTAACGAAGAGATGGAGAAAACAGAAAGCGTTTTGTCCAAGTTGCATCCGGACATGCTTTTTACTACGGATCAAGCTCGTTTTGCGGTTTCTGCCAAATTTACCGAAGCGCGTTTGCTTGAAATCCGTAATTATGCTGTTGAGCAAAACATCACCATTTTGCGTAATCGAGTCAATGAGCTCGGTGTTTCTGAACCTTTGGTTCAGCGACAAGGTGCAGCCCGCATCGTGGTGGAGCTTCCTGGGGTTCAAGATACAGCCAGAGCCAAGGAAATTCTCGGCGCTACGGCCACGCTTGAATTTCGAGAAGTCGACTCGAATGCAGATTTCACAGCCGCAGCAGCAGGAAGGGCGCCTGCAGGAAGTGAAATAAAATTGACCCGTGATGGCACGCCCGTTGTGGTGAAAAAAAGGATGATTTTGGGCGGCTCGAGCATCACGGATGCAGGCTCAAGTTTTGATGAGTACAGTCGTCCTCAAGTGAGTATCTCCCTTGACAGTGAGGGGGGCAGCAAGATGGCGGCCTTCAGTAAAAACAATGTCGGTAAATTAATGGCCACTGTTTTTTCTGAATACAAAGACAGCGGTAAACGCGATGAAAATGGAAAAATCATTCTTTCTAAATCAGAAGAAGTGATTAACCAAGCGACGATTCAAACCGCGCTCGGACGCAATTTCCGTATCACGGGTATCGACACGCAAGCAGAAGCCTATAACTTGGCGCTATTGCTGCGTGCAGGGGCTTTGATTGCACCGATTTCCATTGTTGAAGAGCGCACCATCGGTCCTTCTATGGGGCAGCAAAATATCGATATGGGTATCAAAGCCTGTTTGTGGGGCTTGCTGGTCGTGATGGTCTTTACGGGGATTTATTATCGCCGTTTTGGTTTGTTTGCAAATTGTGCCTTGTTGGTCAATATCGTCCTTATCATTGGGGTGATGTCGATGATCCCAGGGGCCACGATGACCTTACCTGGCATTGCAGGCATTGTTTTGACGGTCGGTATGGCAGTGGATGCGAATGTACTGATTTTTGAGCGTATTCGTGATGAGCTTTTTGAAGGGAGAAATCCTCAACAAGCGATTCATCAAGGTTATGCCAATGCTTTTAGCACCATTGCAGATGCCAATATCACGACCTTGATCACGGCGATCATTTTATTTGCTGTCGGGACTGGGGCGATTAAAGGGTTTGCTGTCACCTTGTCCATTGGTATTTTAACCTCGATGTTCACCGCCATTATCGGGACGCGTTGTTTGGTCAACCTCGTTTACGGTGGTAGACGTGTTGATAAATTGTCGATTTAGGAGGCATTAAAATGTTTAAGCTTTTAAAGCCCGACCTGTTTATTGATTTTATGCGTTGGTCTAAGCCCGCATTTTTCTTGTCGGCCTTGTTGATTGGTGCGTCTATTTTTTCGCTTTCAACAAAATGGTTAAATTGGGGCCTTGATTTTACAGGCGGCACCCTCATTGAAGTGGGTTTTGAAAAGCCCGTAGATCTTCAAGTGATCCGCGATTCACTTGAAAGCGAAGGTTTTGGTGATGCGGTTGTTCAAAACTTCGGTACGGCCCGTGATGTGATGGTACGCCTTCGTCCACGAGAAGGGATGCAAGGTGAATTACTTGGAAATCAGATTTTAGAAGTGATCCGCGCAGGGACAGGGCAAGCCGTTGAAATGCGTCGTATTGAATTTGTCGGTCCGAATGTGGGTGATGAATTGGCGGAAGCGGGGGGGCTTGCTATTTTGGCTTCCTTGCTGTGTATTTTATTGTATGTTTCTGTTCGGTTTGAGTGGCGCTTGGCGCTTGGCGCCGTGGCTTCTTTGGCGCACGATGTGATCATCACCTTGGGTATTTTTTCGTTTTTAAGCATGGAAGTAGATTTAACGATCATCGCCGCGCTTTTAACTGTGGTGGGATATTCGTTAAATGACACGATTGTTGTTTATGATCGCGTTCGTGAAAATTTCATCAAAATGCGAAAAGGGGATCCGGGTTTAGTGATGAATACTTCGGTATCTCAAACATTGAGCCGTACTTTGATCACCTCTGGCACGACCTTGTTTGTTGTTATCGCTTTGTTTTTAGAAGGTGGAGCGATGATCCATGGGTTTGCTGCAGCCTTGTTGATAGGGATCACCATCGGCACCTATTCTTCAATCTATGTGGCTTCTTCATTGGCCCTTAAATTAGGGATCACGCGAGATCATCTCTTGCCGCCACCGCCCGTGGATAAAGAAACCGAAGAGTTCGAAAGCCAAGTTTAATACGTTAAAAACGCCTTAAATCTGTCTTTTTTTATGCTTTATGAAAACGGCTTCTCTGAATGAGAAGCCGTTTTTTTATTTTTTAAAATGCAAAAAATTAAAGAGTGTCTATTTGTTTTGGTGGTTTGGATTAAAGGGCTGAATACGTGAAATACAGAGTTCATCACCATTCTCATCGAAATAAGGTCTTGGATCCTGTGGAGGTGGAGGGGCTGACGGCACAGGAGATACGGGTACAGGAGCTCCTGTTGTAGGAGACACAGGAGACGGTGAAGGTGAGGTAGGAGGTGACGTTGAAGGTGAAGACGTGGGTCTGTTGGTGTGAGAATGATCCAATTCTTTTTGTGCCTTTGAATCGGCTCTCCGTGCGTCCTTCCATTCTTTTAATGTGCTAAATCCTAATTCTTTCGCTAAAGGGGGTAAATCCGTTTCAGGGTTAAGGGGGCTTCCTCTGCTTTCTATCTCTTCGAGCGCTTTAGCTGTGCTTTTCCGGGCATCCTGTAGCTCCTTTAAGGTGAAGCCGAGTTGATTTGCCTCAATATCATCAGGGGAAGGTGCAGGCTTTGGAAGCAATGCGCGAGCTTCGTCCATTTTCAGTTCTTCCTCTTCTTCTTCTTCGGGTTCTGTGCTTCCAGGATTTGTCTGAGGATAGAGGTGTTGCTGGTCTTTTAGTTGGTTAACAACAACAGGGGGTCTTTTTTGCTTTGGAGAACCTTGAGGTGGATTCCCTTCTGGCGCGTTAGGGGGACCCGTTTCGGGCGTTTGAGTGGTATTCGTTACAGCTTGAATGGGTATGTCTGCTTGATTCCTGGGTTCGATAGGATCAGAAAAACAGCAAGGGCAGCAGGATCTAATGGTATTGATGAATGACATAAGCAGTTATTTTTTAATAGGATTAATTAAAAAATAACGGATTTAAAAAAAAGAAAAAGTGAAGAATAGTGATTTTCTATAAAACGCGACTCCATTTTTAGCGGTGTCGCGTTCTTTTTATGTTTCTTATTATTTTTTCATGGCTTCGTTGCCGTGTTCACGGATTTTTCCCAAAATGCCTTTTAGCACTTTTGGGCTGCCCGCCACAATGTTGCCTGTTTGCATGTAATTGGTGCCACCGGCAAAATCGGTACAAAGCGCGCCCGCTTCACGGGCAATCAGTTCACCCGCTGCCATATCCCAAGGTTTGAGTCCAAGCTCAAAAAAACCATCAACGCGATCGGCTGCGACATAGCAAAGATCCAGCGCGGCGGAGCCTGTACGTCGAAAATCAGCACAATCCACAAATAAAGCGGTCAGGACGTTTAAAAAACCGCTTGAGTGTTGTTTTGCTTTGAAAGGAAAACCTGTCGCAATAAGGGTGCCGGTGAGATCTTTTGTTTGGGAAACGCGGATACGCTTGCTGTTTAGTTGTGCGCCTGAGCCGCGTTGTGCTGTGAAAAGCTCATTGCGGATAGGATCGTAAACACAGGCGACTTCAGTGCGTTCTTTTATGCGAAGGGCGATAGAAACGCAAAAATGAGGGAAATGCCGAACGAAGTTATTTGTGCCATCCAGTGGGTCAATGATCCATTGATAATCTTTGTCTTTTCCTTTAATGACACCGGCTTCTTCTGAGACGATGTTATGGTCCGGATAAGATTTTTTAATAACATCAATAATGATGTGCTCAGCTGCTTTGTCGATGTTGGTGACAAAATCATTAGAACTTTTTTGCATTATTTCAATATTATCAGGAGTTTCTACTGATTTTGCGATGAAATCGCCTGCTTTTCGTGCAGCGCGAACAGCAATGTTGAGCATTGGATGCATAAATATTTCCCAAAGGATGTTAAAGAACAAAAAGCGGGCGGATTATAACAGAGCAGAAAGAAAAGAAAAGAGCTGCGATTTTCTTGTGTTTCTCAGTACCTTGTTAGATGGGTTAATTTTTGTCAGTGTGGTAGACTCCTTCGGTTTTGCTCTTTTGACCTCTTTTAGTGAAGGCGACATGCTAGATAATATAAGAATTGTGCTGGTCGGAACGACCCATTCAGGCAACATAGGCTCAGCGGCGCGTGCAATGAAAGTCATGGGGCTAAAACAAATGACCTTGGTCGCCCCGGCCTGTAAAGTTGACGGTCAGGCGATAGCATTGGCTGCAGGAGCCAGTGATATTGCAAACAATGCACGCATTGTTGAAACCCTTGAAGAGGCCGTTGCAGATTGTGGCTTGGTGATTGGAAGCAGTGCGCGCAACCGTTCTTTAGAGTGGCCCATGCTGGACTCTCGTCAATGTGGCGTTAAAGCGATAACAGAAGCTCAAGAATATCCTGTGGCGCTTGTTTTTGGACGTGAGCGTACTGGCCTTACAAATGAGGAATTGCATCGATGTCATTTTCATGTTGCTATTCCTGCAAACCCTGAATACAGCTCACTGAACTTAGCTATGGCCGTGCAGACCCTGTGTTATGACGTGAGAATGGCTTGGCTTGATGGGGGAGAGACACGCCCAAAAAGCGAGGATAACGAACAAGAAAACACCGAGAGCGAGGTCGTAACCTATCCCTTGTCTCAAGATTTAGAGCGTTTTTATGTTCATCTTGAAGAGATCCTGAATAAAACAGACTTTATTAACAAAGCGCATCCCGGCATGGTGATGGCAAAATTACGTCGACTTTTCAATCGTGCCCGACCGGAAGCGCAAGAGCTGAACATATTACGAGGGGTGCTCACTTCGGTAGAAAAAAACCTTAAATAAAGGCGGATAAAAAAGAAAAAAAGGTTTTTGATTTCCTTTCTTAATACTTGACCATTTTTGTCGGGTATGTCAAACTCACGACATCCTTTGTTAACAGGTGTTGCTATGAGATTGACTTCGAAAGGCCGATATGCCGTCACAGCTATGCTGGATATTGCCTTGCATTCAGGCATGGGACCTGTTTCTCTTGCTGATATTTCAAAGCGGCAAGGTATTTCTCTTTCTTACTTAGAACAGCTCTTTTCGCGTTTACGAAAAGCGGGCTTGGTTTCGAGCGTTCGTGGTCCTGGTGGGGGGTATTTGCTCGCGCAAAGTGCCAATGATATCGCGGTCGGTATGGTGATATCGGCTGTTGATGAATCTGTCGACGCGACAAAATGTCAAGGGACGGCAGATTGCCAAGGCGGAGCGCGTTGTTTAACCCATGCTCTTTGGCATGATTTAAGTGCACAGATCAGTCAATTTTTAAATGAAATGACCCTGGGCGCTTTGATGCAGGAAAGGGAAGTTAAGCGGGTCGCAGAACGTCAAGACGCTTCGCTTGAGCCGTCCACAATGCCAAGAGATAGTTTAAACTCGGGTGGCCCTGAAATTCCCGTCGCTTTTCGTGTTAGTACCCGTTCATAATTTGAATCGCCGCAGTGGTTGGAGACCCAATGAAATTGCCAATTTATTTTGATTATTCTGCAACATGCCCAGTCGATCCTCGTGTGGCAGAGAAAATGATGCAATGCCTTACTCTCGATGGTTGTTTTGGCAACCCCGCATCTCGTTCGCATCGTTTTGGTTGGCAAGCTGAAGAAGCTGTTGACACGGCCCGTGAACACATCGCGCATTATTTTAATGCAGATCCGAGAGAAATTGTTTTTACTTCTGGTGCGACAGAATCGGATAATTTAGCAATCAAAGGTGTTGCTCATTTTTATGCAAAAAAAGGCAAACACATTATTACCTGTAAAACAGAGCATAAAGCGGTACTCGACCCATGCCGTCAATTAGAACGTGAAGGTTTTGATGTCACTTATTTATCACCAGAATCAAATGGCATTTTAGATCTTGATAAATTAAAAGCCGCTTTGCGTGAAGACACCATTCTTGTTTCTATCATGCATGTAAATAATGAAATTGGTGTGATCCAAGACATTGAAGCTATCGGTGAAATTTGCCGTGAACGTCAAATCATTTTTCATGTTGATGCAGCGCAGTCCGTTGGAAAGCTGCCGTTAGACGTTCAAAAACTGAAAGTTGATTTGATTTCAATGAGCGCTCACAAAGTGTATGGCCCTAAAGGCATTGGTGCGCTTTATGTTCGTCGTAAACCCCGTATTCGCTTGGAAGCACAAATGCACGGCGGAGGCCATGAGCGTGGTATGCGTTCTGGTACCCTTCCGACTCACCAAATTGTGGGAATGGGAGAAGCATTTCGTATTGCAAAAGAAGAGCTTGAAAAAGATCAAGCCTATACATTGGCCCTTCGAAATCGTTTTTATGACGGTGTGAAGGATTTAGAAGCTGTGTATCTCAATGGCGATCTTGCTTTGCGTGTTGGGAGCAATTTGAATGTAAGTTTTGCCTTTGTTGAAGGTGAGTCTTTATTGATGGCTTTGAAAGATTTGGCAGTGTCGTCAGGCTCAGCCTGCACTTCTGCAAGTTTAGAGCCTTCTTATGTTCTTCGCGCTTTAGGTCTGAACGATGAATTGGCTCACAGCTCTGTCCGTTTTTCATTTGGTCGATTTACAACAGAAGAAGAAGTTGATTTCGCGATTAACCAAGTGCGAGGCGCGGTGATAAAGTTACGTGAAATGTCACCTCTTTGGGATATGTACAAAGAAGGCATAGATTTAAACACCGTTGAGTGGGCTCATCACTAAAGCGGCATTAAGATTTCGAGGAATAGACCATGGCTTACAGTGAAAAAGTAATCGATCACTATGAAAATCCACGCAATGTTGGAACATTTGATCAAAATGATCCGAACGTTGGCAGCGGTATGGTGGGGGCACCGGCATGCGGTGACGTCATGAAACTGCAAATTAAGGTCAATGCAGAGGGGATCATCGAAGATGCAAAATTTAAAACCTATGGTTGTGGTTCAGCCATTGCATCCAGCTCACTGGTGACAGAATGGGTGAAAGGGAAATCTTTGGATGAAGCCAGCGAGATTAAAAATTCACAAATCGCGCAAGAGCTTGAATTGCCACCAGTGAAAATTCATTGCTCTATTTTGGCGGAAGATGCGATTAAAGCCGCCGTGAACGACTACAAGAAAAAAAATCAAGCTTAAATAACAGATTAATAAAGGATTGTTGTATTTATGGCCATTACAATGACCGACGCTGCGGCATCTCGTGTACGTAATTTCCTCGAAAACAGAGGAAAAGGCATTGGGCTTCGTTTGGGCGTTCGAACCTCGGGCTGTTCAGGCATGGCTTATGTGCTTGAATTTGTCGATGGCCTTCAAGAAGACGATCAGGTGTTCGAAGAAAAAGGTCTAAAAATCATCGTTGATCGTAAAAGCATTCTTTATTTGGATGGCACCGAGCTTGACTTTACAAAAGAAGGTTTGAACGAAGGTTTTATTTTTAATAACCCTAACGCTTCAAGCGAATGCGGTTGTGGCGAAAGCTTCAACGTATAACCAAACATAAGTTGAAAATGAATCATTTCGAACTTTTTAAGCTGCCTTGTCAATTTCAACTGGATACAAGCTTGCTTTCTTTGCATTTTCGCGAACTTCAACGGCATTTTCATCCTGATAAGTTCGCGACAGCGTCTGGGCAAGAACGGCTATTATCGGTACAAAAAGCCGCTCAAATAAACGATGCATATCAAACTTTGCGTGATCCTTTACGCCGTGCGCAATACCTCCTTTTTCTGCATGGAATACCTCAAGACGATGAACAACAAACCCTTCAAGACACTGATTTCCTTATGCAGCAAATGGCGCTGCGTGAAGAACTCGACGAGATTGAACAGGCAGAAAATGCCGTTATTTTACTCTCTGCTTTTGACCTAAAAGTCAGTGAATATCTCGATGTTTTCTTTTTAGAGTTGGAAGCGTGTTTGAATGATAAACATTGGCTTGATGCGGCTTCGCGCGTAAAAAAATTAAAATTTATGGTCAAGCTAAAACAAGAAATTGAACGAACCGAAGATCGACTGTTAGGATAAAACCTCCTTTAGTCGCTTACGTTACAGGAACCCACATGGCACTGTTACAAATAGCTGAGCCGGGTCAAAGCGCCGCCCCCCACATGCAAAAATTAGCGGTTGGCATTGACTTAGGTACAACGAACACTCTTGTGGCCTCTGTTCGAAGTGGAGTGGCAAGCACACTTGACGATATAAATGGCCGCGCAATGATCCCTTCTGTTGTTTATTACGGGAATGAAATCAAGGTGGGGGATGACGCCAAGTGTATGTCTGAAATCGACAGCGCCAACACCCTTATTTCGATCAAGCGCATGATAGGGCGTTCTTTGAGCGATATCTGCTCATCATATCCCCACCTTCCTTATGATTTTTCGCTATCAAAAAATGATATTCCACTCATCAATACCCGTGCGGGTCTGAAAAATCCCATTGAAATTTCGGCGGATATTTTACGTGCCGTAAATCAACGCGCCAAGGCTGCATTGGGAGCCCAGGTGGATGGCGTTGTGATCACCGTGCCTGCTTATTTTGATGATGCGCAACGCGCAGGAACAAAAGATGCGGCAAAATTGGCTGGAATGAACGTTCTACGCCTTTTAAATGAGCCGACATCTGCTGCGATTGCTTATGGTTTAGACTCCGCTCAAGAAGGGATCATCGCTGTTTATGATCTTGGAGGTGGCACCTTTGATATTTCTATTCTTCATTTGTCTAAAGGCGTCTTTGAAGTGCTTTCCACTGGAGGAAACTCGGCTTTAGGCGGTGATGATTTTGATCATTTGTTGGTCAATTGGATAAAAGAAGAAGCAGGTTTTGCTGATTTATCGGGGGAAGATCATCGTCGATTGTTCCATGCTGCCACTGCCGCAAAAGAAGCGTTAAGCGAAACAGAAAGTGTAGAGATCAATGTATTAGGATGGCGCGCTCTTTTGACCCGTTCTCACTTTGAAACCCTGATCAGTGCCTTTATTGATAAAACCCTTCTTTGTTGCCGAAGGGCGTTAAAAGACGCGGCTGTAAAACCAGACGCCATTCAAAATGTGATCATGGTGGGCGGCTCAACCCGCATTCCTTTGGTAAGGAAAAAGGTCGGAGATTTTTTCGATAGACTTCCTCTGACCAGCATTGATCCTGATAAAGTGGTGGCGATAGGGGCGGCCATTCAAGCAGATATTTTAGTGGGCAATAAACCCGACGGTGAAATACTGCTTTTAGATGTGATCCCTTTGTCTTTAGGAATAGAGACGATGGGGGGATTGGTCGAAAAAATCATTCCGAGAAACACCACGATTCCCGTTGTTCGCGCCCAAGAATTTACGACTTTTAAAGATGGGCAAACGGGCATGAAAATTCATGTGGTGCAAGGCGACAGAGAAATGGTCAATGATTGTCGTTCTTTGGGACATTTTACCTTAAAAGGGCTTCCCCCTATGACGGCGGGCGCGCCTCATATCCGTGTTACTTATCAAGTCGATGCGGATGGTTTGTTGTCTGTTACGGCCATGGAAAAAACCACTCAAGTGCAAGCTTCTATCCAAGTGAAACCCTCCTATGGACTCAATGAAGATGAAATAGAGAAAATGATCCGTGCTTCTTTTGATTATGCAAAAGAAGACAAAGAAACACGTCATTTCACAGAATTGCAGGTTGAAGCTCGCCGTCTTATTGAAGGCCTTACAAGCGCTTTAGAAACCGACGGCCACACCTTGTTGTCTCCTTTAGAGCAAGAGGCTTTGCTTGAGTCTATCGATAATTTGACTCTTTTATGCGAAGGCAACGATGCGCTTGCTGTTGAACGTGCGATGAAACGCATCGAGCAAGAAACGCAAGAGTTTGCATCTCGACGCATGGATAAATCTATTCGTGAAGCATTAACCGGTTTTTCAATTGATGAGGTTTAAAAAATGCCAAAAATAGTTGTTCTACCCCATCAAGAGTTGTGTCCTGATGGTGCTGTTTTGGAAGCACAAACAGGTGAAACTGTTTTAGATGCAGTGTTACGAAATGGCATTGAAATTGAACATGCTTGTGAAAAATCATGTGCTTGTACGACATGCCATATCATTGTACGCGAAGGATTTGATTTACTTGAACAAAGCGATGAGCTGGAAGACGACATGCTCGACAAAGCTTGGGGTTTAGAGGCAGAGTCTCGTTTAGGGTGTCAAGCGGTTGTGGCAAAAGATGATTTGGTGATTGAAATACCGAGATACACATTAAATTTGGCTTCAGAAAGCCATTAATCAATGAGGTCGAGGAGGGGAGTGATGCAGCTTAAATGGATAGATTCTCGAGATATTGCGATTCAATTGCTTGAAAAATACCCAGATGTTGATCCAAAAAAGGTTCGCTTTACTGATCTTCATTATTGGGTGACGACCTTAGAGGATTTCTCTGATGTTCCAGCGCATTCGAATGAAAAAATACTGGAAGCGATCATTTTATGCTGGATGGATGAAGTGGATTGACATTGAGTATGCATTTTTTCATAAAAAATAGTTGATTGAAGCGGACGAAAGTCCGCTTTATTTTATTCAAGAAAGGGTAAATTATCTTTTTATTTATTCTATTGTTTAATGCAGGCCGTTAATTCTTTACGGTCTTGTTTATAAAGGAGTTCATCATGAAAGATAAGATGCGTGTAACGCTATCTTATGAATCGGCAGGCGAGATCTGGGGAGAGCGTGCGCTTCTTTCGTTTACTCCAAATGGCGTCTGTGTCCACCTTGAAGAAGACAAGAGATTATCATTGATACAACAAGCGGCTCGTAGGCTTGATTCGCAAGGTATTCGCCGTGTTTCTTTGGAGGGGAAATTCTGGGATTTGGAAACGGCGTGGGCCTTTTATCAAGGTTTACGTGGCCCTAAACCCGGTTATTCTTTTGAGATCACGGATCTTGATACGAAAGCAAAAAAAATCTTAAATGCAAGAATTGCAGCGACAGACTGGGTGTGTCAAATCATCAATGAAAGCGCTGAAGAAGTGGGGCCTCAACAGTTGGCCGTGCGTGCTGGCGAATTTATCAAATCTCAAGCCAAAGTTCCGGAACACGTCAGCTATAAAATTGTTTCAGGCGCGGATCTTCTTGAGCAAAAGTGGCTGGGTATTCATACCGTAGGACGAGGTTCCTCTCGAAAGCCCGTAATGTTGCAGTTGGACTATAACCCAACAGGTGACGAAAATGCCCCTGTTTTCGCGTGCCTTGTCGGAAAGGGCATTACCTTTGATTCTGGTGGATACAGCATTAAACCTTCTGCTTTTATGGAGTCAATGAAAGCGGACATGGGGGGCGCGGCAATGGCGACGGGAGGCTTGGGATTGGCGGTTTCACAAGGCCTCAATAAGCGAGTGAAGCTTATTTTGTGTTGCGCGGAAAACATGATTTCAAGTAATGCCTATAAATTAGGTGACATCATCAATTATAAAAATGGCGTCACGGTGGAGGTTTTAAATTCGGATGCAGAAGGGCGTTTGGTCTTGGCGGATGGCTTGCTTTATGCCAATGAGTTTAATCCGACACTCATCATTGATTGTGCTACTTTGACAGGTTCAGCAAAGCTTGCATTAGGCAATGATTATCATGCACTTTTTAGTTTTGATCAGGTTTTAGCACAGCGCTGTTTGAAAGCGGCAGAGATTGAAAATGAAGGCTTATGGCAATTGCCGTTGGCCGATTTTCACCGTAATATGTTGCCGTCGAGTTTTGCGAGGCTTGCGAATGTCGGGGCGGGTCAATATTCTCCAGGTGCCAGTACGGCAGCGGCGTTTTTATCTTATTTTGTCGCCGATCATAAAGAAGGCTGGGTGCATTTCGATTGTTCAGGCATGTACCGTAAAACCGGCAATGAAAAATGGGCAGTGGGTGCGACAGGAATGGGGGTTAAAACGCTTGCGCGTATCTTGTTAGACGCCTCAGAAGACAATCTAAAACGGAAAGGGAAATTCATCAGTTAGGTTTGGAATAAAAAAGATCTACGAGTGAATAGATCGCCATAGAAAAAAAAAGCGCTCTATCCGACAACATCATAAAGGAAGGTAGAATGACAACCGAACGAACATTTTCAATGGTAAAACCAGATGCTGTAAAACGGGATCTGATTGGCTCAATTTATCAGCGAATTGAAGCTGCAGGGCTTCATATCATCGCCGCAAAAATGCATCATTTAACCAAAGATCAAGCGGAAGGTTTTTATGCTGAGCATAAAGAAAAGCCTTTTTTTCACGAATTGGTTGAATACATGACCTCTGGTCCTGTGATGCTTCAAGTATTAGAAGGCGAAAATGCCGTATTTCGTTATCGAGAATTAATGGGGAAGACCAACCCTGATGAAGCTGCGACTGGGACGATTCGTGCGGATTATGCATTAAGTTTGCGTTTTAATTCTGTTCACGGTGCAGACAGCCCGATTTCTGCTGAGCGAGAAATGGCCTATTTTTTTGCTTCTGATGAAATTTGCCCGCGATATAACGAGATGTAATATATACCCATGATTTGAAGATGCAGGTAGGCGGTAAGGACGAAAAGCTCTTGGCATAGGTCTTCTATGCGATTAGATTTTTAGAACGCGGGTAACGCTCCGGCATTTTCAAAGCGGCGGGTACATACGCCAAGCTATGTGCTCTTCTCGCTTAAAGGACACCAGTCATTTTGACTGGTTTTTTTGTTTTAAATCTCCTTTCCTTTTCCTTTTGATAAAAACATCGATGTCTTGTTTTGTTACGGTTTTTTTTCATCTCAATGATTCTGAAAGACATTAAAGAGAATGTTTTTTATTTTCAGTATCAGATAATCTCACAGGCAAGCTGTAGCATCCCTTTTCTAAAGGCTGTACAATTTCGCACCTTCATTTCACCTTATATATCGACCCCTGTATCCACAGGTGTTTGTATGTTTTTTTAGAGACCATCTGATGACAACGAACAAAATAAATCTGCTGGATTTTGACAGGCAGGCACTTCTTGATTTTTTTTCAACGACTTTGGGAGAGAAGTCATTTCGCACTGAACAAGTGATGAAATGGATCTACCATTTTGGGGTTGATGATTTTGATAAGATGACAAACATTAACAAGAAGTTGCGTGAAAAACTGAAAGCGATAGCCTGCATTGATGCACCGGATGTGAGTGAGGCTCAATATTCTGAAGATGGCACCATTAAATGGGCGATGCGCGTCGGCTCTCAAGATGTTGAGACGGTGTACATTCCCGACAATGACCGTGCAACCTTGTGTGTTTCTTCTCAAGTTGGGTGTGTATTGGATTGCACATTTTGTTCAACAGCGCAGCAAGGTTTTAATCGTAATTTAACCGTGGCAGAAATTATCGGTCAAGTGTGGCGCGCGGTGAAAGAAATTGGGACGGAAAAAGAAACGGGCCGCCGTCCTATCACAAACATTGTGATGATGGGAATGGGGGAGCCGTTATTAAACATGAAAAACCTTATTCCAGCCCTAAATCTCATGTTAGATGATTTTGCTTATGGTTTGTCTAAACGTCGCGTAACAGTGTCGACTTCAGGAGTCGTGCCTGGGCTTGAACAAATGACGGGAAAAATGGATGTGGCTTTGGCTATTTCGCTTCATGCACCGAACGACGCCTTACGAAGCCAAATCATGCCGATTAACGAAAAATACAATATAGAAACATTTCTCGCATCGGTTCGTCGATATATTGACTCGACAAATGCCAATCGAGGTCGTGTCACCGTTGAATACATTTTGCTCAGTCACGTGAATGATGAGATGGAGCATGCGCGTCAACTCGCAGAGTTGTTAAAAGATACGCCTTCAAAGATAAACTTGATTCCATTTAACCCCTATCCTGGTTCACCATATAAAAAACCCAGTAATTCACGCATTGATAGGTTTATGAAAACCCTCATGCAATACGATTATACCGTCACGGTTCGTAAAACGAGGGGGGCAGACATTGATGCTGCATGTGGACAATTGGTTGGCGATGTGCTTGACAGGACGAAACGAACCCAAAATAAGCGCTCACTTAATGAAGAAATTCCAATAAAAACAGTATGATCACTTATACTAACAGGATGTATGATGGCAAGGAGGTTGAGTGCGCTATTGGGGATTGGATTATTGGCTGGGTGTTCTTTTGTGATGGAGGAAAAGACGTCCCCTGAGTTGGATAACATTAAACTGGCTGAATCAAGAATTGCATTGGGATTGGCCTATTTAAATGAAAACCAATGGGAAAGGGCCAGATATAACTTGGAGACTGCGGTGCAGATTGCTCCTTTGTATCCGCGTTCTCGTTTATCTTTTGCGCATTATCTTCAAAAGGTCGGTGAATTTGAACAAGCTGAATTGCAATATATCGCAGCTTTGAAGCATTCACCAAAAGAGGGGGATGTTCAGAATAATTATGGCGTTTTCTTGTGTCGTCAATCACGTTTCTCTGAAGCTCAACGTGCGTTTGCTAGGGCCATTGCGTTACCCTTTTATTATAAATTATCAGCTAGTTATGAAAATGCGGCTTTGTGCTCTTTAAAGAGCGGGCAAATCGAAGACGCAAAAAAATGGTTTAAAAAAGCGCTTGCTCATGAGCCTAATCGGCTTCTTTCGAGTGTTCAACTTGCGAACATGGAAGTGGAGGATCTTCAGTTGAATGAGGCAAGAGCGCGTTTAACCCAGCTGCATAAGCAGTATGGCTATCAAGCTAATACATTGCTTATAATGATAATGTTAGAAAGTAAAGCCCAGCGTGTGAATGAGGTTGAAAAATACGCTCATTTACTGGCGTTACGGTTTCCTGAATCGAAAGAACATAGACAGTACTTAGCGAATGAATACTGAACACGATAAAAAACAACAAGTCGAGGAAAGCGCCGTCCCAATTGGCGGTATTCTGAAACGCGCAAGAAAGAAGATGGGTTTATCCATACAGGATGTGGCGGACCGTCTAAAACTTCGTATTGCCGTCATCCAAGAAATTGAGGAAAATACATACGAAAATATACCCTGTTCAACATTTACCCGAGGGTACATTCGCTCTTACTCAAAATTTCTTGGTTTGAACTCGGATGAAATACTGGGAACATTAAAATCCGCTTCTTCTCCTTTGAATGAAGAACAAAAAATGCAAAGTTTTTCTCGTAAAACACGACGAGAAAAAGACGATTCGAGGGTGATGGGCTTAACCTGGTTTATTTTTGCAATCGTGGTGAGCTTGACGGCCTTTTGGTGGTGGCAAAATGAGCCGGGACAAGTGCCTCTAAAAACAGGCATCACAAACATCGAAAGCACGATTGAAAGCCCCATTGAAAACGATTTGATTCAAGACTCGGATTTGGTTCTTTTCGAAAAACTCGAAGACGTCCATCTCAATTCAACGCAAAATGAATCCGACGCTCTTCTCGTGCCAGAAATACTTTTTGAAGAAGAAAATGAAAAGCTTGTTGATGAAATAGAAACCATCAACAAGGATGAACCTCGTCTGTTTCTTTTGCCGGTACGCAGCGATGAAAATACAACACAAACAGATCAACAGATTGACGAAAAAGAATTAAAGGCTCTCACTCCCCCTGTTCCTTTTGTTCATACTCTCAGTCAAGATGAAGACACGCCATCGAAAGCTTCCCCCTCTTCTCTTTCTTCTTTAGCGCTTTCGTTTTTTGGTGATTGTTGGATTGAAGTACATGATGCGACAGGAAAACGCTTGGATATCGGCCTTAAAATAGCGGGTGAAAAAGTGGCTCTTAGGGGCCTTGCGCCTTTTTCTGTGGTACTGGGTACAACGGATGTGGTCGATATTGTATTTGAAGGGGAGGCATTCGATTTAAGTGGTTATCCTTCTGGAAGAGTGGTACGTTTATCGCTTCCTTGATCATTTTGAGTATTTTAAATGCATTTCACATCACCAATTAAACGCCGAATATCTTCACGCATTTATGTCGGTAATGTACCGATAGGAGATGGTGCGCCTATTGCCGTTCAATCCATGACAAATACTCGAACCACAGACGTGGCCGCGACGGTTTTGCAAATTAATGCCTTACAAAATGCTGGGGCAGATATTGTTCGCGTTTCGATTCCGACCATGGATGATGCTGAAGCATTTAAACTTATTCGTCAGCAAACAACGGTGCCTTTGGTTGCAGACATTCACTTTGATTACCGTATTGCATTGCGCGTTGCCCAATATGGCGTTGATTGTTTACGCATCAATCCTGGCAATATTGGAAGTGAGCGTAAAATTCGCTCTGTGGTGGACGCCGCGCGAGATAAAAATATTCCGATTCGTATTGGTGTTAATGGCGGCTCTTTAGAAGCCGATATTCAAGAAAAATACGGTGAGCCGACCCCTCAAGCCTTACTCGAATCGGCCATGCGCCATGTTGATATTTTAGACCGACTGAATTTTGATCAATTTAAGATCAGCGTCAAAGCCTCTGATGTTTTTTTGGCAGTGGAGTCCTACCGTTTGCTGGCTAAACAAATAGACAAACCTCTGCACCTTGGAATAACAGAAGCTGGCGGAGCGCGCGCAGGATCTGTAAAATCAGCCATCGGTTTAGGTTTGCTGCTCAATGAAGGAATTGGTGATACATTACGTGTTTCTCTTGCCGCCGATCCTGTCGAAGAGGTTAAAGTCGGATTTGATATTTTAAAATCGTTACGAATTCGTTCTCGGGGTGTCAATTTTATTGCTTGCCCTACCTGTTCTCGGCAAGAATTTGATGTGATAGGCACAGTCAATGCGTTAGAGCAACGTTTAGAAGATATCGTTGTTCCAATGGATGTCTCCATTATTGGTTGTATTGTAAATGGCCCAGGTGAAGCGGAAGCCTCTCATATTGGTGTCGCGGGAGGAAGTAAACGAAGTGCATATTATGATGGCGGAATACGTCAAAAAGAGCGTTTTGATAATGAAGATTTAATTCAACAGTTAGAAAATAAGATCCGGGCAAAAGCGGCAATATTGGATAAACAAAACCACATTGACATTGCAATGAAAGGATAACCCCTTTCTGCCCATAAAAAATAACAAGCAGTTCGGTGACGAGATAAAGTGACAAAGACAATTCAAGCAATACGAGGCATGAATGATTGCCTCCCAACCCAATCTCCCCTTTGGCAAAAAGTCGAAAATAAAATAAAAAATGTTTTGATGGCTTATGGCTATGGCGAAGTGCGTATGCCTGTCGTTGAAATGACAAATTTATTTTCTCGTGCGATAGGAGACGTAACGGATGTTGTTGAAAAGGAAATGTATTCCTTTGACGACCGAAACGGCGACAATTTAAGCTTGCGTCCAGAAGGAACGGCAGGATGTGTGCGTGCGGGTATTGAAAATGGTTTTCTATATAACCAAGAGCAGCGCTTATGGTATATCGGCCCAATGTTTCGTCATGAGCGCCCACAAAAAGGGCGCTATCGTCAGTTCCATCAAGTGGGGGTTGAAGTATTTGGTTTAGAAGGGCCTGATGTGGATGCTGAGCTTATCATGATGACCGCCCGTTTTTGGCGTGATTTAGGGGTGCATTCTCACGTTCATTTAGAATTAAATTCCATCGGTTCTCTTGAAGCCCGCGCGGATTACCGTGATGCTTTGGTTTCTTTCTTATCGCAACATCTCCATGTTTTAGATGAAGACGCTCAACGTCGTCTTCATACGAATCCATTGCGGATCCTGGACAGTAAAGATCCCAAGGTGCAAGCCATCTTGCAAGATGCGCCGAAATTATCAGCCTATTTAGATGCAGACGCAACAGAGCACTTTAAGGGCCTGTGCGCCTTGCTTGATGCGGTCGGTATTGAATATAAAATCAATGAAAAATTGGTCCGCGGTTTGGATTATTACAATAAAACTGTTTTTGAGTGGGTAACAGAAAGCCTCGGCTCGCAAGGCACCATTTGTGGTGGTGGGCGTTATGATGGCCTTGTGGCCTTGCTGGGTGGAAAAAGCACCCCTGCTGTGGGTTTTGCGATGGGGCTTGAGCGCCTGATCCTGTTAATGGAAACCTTGGGTTTAAATGAAACCCCTTCCGCTGTAGACGTCTACATCGTGACCTCAGGAAATGCCAGCTTGGCTGCGGGAATGAAACTGGCCGAATCGTTAAGAGAGCAGTGTCCTGCATTGCGTATCATGACCCATTTTGGTGGGGGTTCGTTTAAAAAACAATTTAAACGCGCAGACAAACTCGGTGCCCATGTTGCCTTGGTGCTGGGTGAGGATGAACTGGCGAACAATCAAATCACATACAAAGATCTTCGAGGGGGTGAGCAAGAAACCTTATCTCACAATGATCTTTTTGAAAAATTGGCAAATAGAATCTAAGAGAGGGGCGATTGTGGACATCTACAGCACAGAAGAACAACAAGTCGAAGCGATTAAATCCTGGTGGCGTGAAAATGGAAAAGCGGTGGTTATCGGTGCCATTTTGGGGATCGGTGGCCTTTATGGATGGCGCTATTTTCAAGCAGAGCAGCAAACCCGCAGTGAACAGGCATCAGAAGCCTATATTACGGTGCTTGAAACCATCGACACGGACAAGAAGAACCCCCAAAGTGACATCCAAGGGTTTATCCAAAATAATCCCGGCGCGTATGCTGAAATCGTGCAATTGCAATTGGCAAAGTCTTTTGTGGATGCCGGTGATTTAACGAAAGCTTCAGAGCAACTTCGTGCTGTACAAATGTCGAAAGACAGTATTTTAAGCACGATGGCCACTTTTCGCTTAGCCCGAATAGAAGCAGAGCAAGGACATCCTGATAAGGCGCTGGCTCAGTTAGACAAAATCACAGCCGAAAGCTGGAAAGCACAACGAGAAGCCCTTCGTGGTGATATTGAATTTCAAAAAGGAAATCGCGCAGCTGCGCAGGCCGCATATTTGGCTTCGATAGCGCTTGCTCCTAACCCTGTCATTCAAATGAAACTCGACAATGTGTCTCAATAAGGCCGCAGTATGAAGTGCATAGAATGGATAAAATTGAGCGGGATCAGTCTTTTGCTTGGCGCCTTAACGGGATGTGCATCGGAAGAAGATTCCATTCAAATGGCGTCTCTGCCTCAGGTCGAGAGTGAATTTGTTTCCGAGCTTCTTTGGAAAGGAAAAGTGGGAAACGGTGTTGAACGTTATTTCAGCCGCTTAACGCCTGCTTATGCGTACGATAAAGTGTTCGTCGCAGACAGAAAAGGCACAGTGCAAGGCATGGACGCCGAAACGGGAAACGTCTTGTGGAAAACAAACCTCGGTGAACTCAAACCCGCGTTAATTTCAGGTGGAGTGACGGCCTCTTATGGCAAGCTTTATCTTGGAACTGAAACAGGAAAACTCATTGCGCTTGAAGAAGAAACAGGCGAGCGGGTTTGGGAAGCGAATGTTCGAGGTGAAATTTTATCGAAACCCCTTGCTGATGAAGGGCTGATTGTCATCAATTCAAGCAAAGGTGAGCTTTCAGCTTATGATGCTGAAACCGGAGAAATGCGTTGGCGTAACGCTTCTGAGGTGCCAAATCTTACCTTGCGAGGAGACAGCAGCCCCATTTCTTTTTCTGGCGGCGTTTTTTGGGGAATGGCCAATGGGCGCCTTGGCGCTGCATTTCTAAAAAATGGCAATATCATTTGGCAACAGCCACTTGCAACTCCAAAAGGGGCAACAGAAATCGATCGTTTGGTGGACATTGATGCCACGCCGATTGTTTCTAATTCATTGCTTTATGCTGTGGGTTATAATGGCCAGCTTGTCGCGATTGATTTACGCTCAGGGCGTCCTGCATGGAAGCGCGCTTACAGCGCATCGAGTGATTTTTTTGTGTCAGGAGACCGCGTTTTTATCATCACGGACAAAGATCACATCGTGGCGGTAGATGCACGAAGTGGCACCGAATTATGGAAAAATCGGGAATTAGAATACCGCCAATTGACGGCCCCGGTGGTTATCTCTGAGCGCCTTTTGGTCGGGGATGCACAAGGGTATTTACATTGGCTGAACCCTGCAAACGGTGAATTCGTGGCACAAGAAAGGATCAATCGAAGCGGTATTGCGGTTGCCCCCATAAAAGTCGAAGACGCTTATGTTGTGATCATGCGAAACGGGGAAGTGCTAAAACAAAAAACACCTTAAAGAAGGCGTTTTATTCTTGTTCGGCTCCTGCTCTTGATTGATCAGGAGCCGTTGTTATTCATAAACAGATAAAAAATAGGTCAGTATGATTCCTGTTATAGCCCTGGTTGGGCGTCCAAATGTTGGGAAATCGACACTTTTTAATCGCCTAACCAGAACGCGCGATGCGCTTGTGGCTGATTTTCCAGGCTTGACCCGAGACCGAAAATACGGGAAAGCCATGTTCGGTGATCACGCATTTATCGTGATTGACACGGGCGGTATTGATGGCACAGAAGACGGGGTTGAAACAAAAATGGCCGAGCAGTCTTTGACGGCCATTGAAGAAGCCGATGTGGTTCTTTTTATGGTGGATGGTCGCGCGGGGCTCACGGTTTCGGATGAAGCCATTGCCCAGCATTTGCGCACACGTGAAAAAACAACCTTTCTTGTCGTCAATAAAGTGGATGGCATTGATGCCGATTCTGCAAGCTCTGAATTTTGGCAACTCGGAATGGATCAAATGTTCCACATTGCCGCTGTTCAAGGCCGAGGTGTATTGAGTTTAATTGAAAAAGCCTTAATGCCTTTTGCAGAGTCTAAAAAAGAAGCTGAAGCGCCTGATCCGTCTTTGAGCCTTCTCGATAATGAAGACGACGAGGACGACGCGCAAGAGAAGATCCTCACGGAAGAAGACGCAGAGTCTGCATTAGAGCGTTTGCGTAATTTGCCCATTAAATTTTGCATCATAGGCCGGCCGAATGTAGGAAAATCCACCTTAACAAACCGCATTTTAGGTGAAGAGCGGGTGATTGTGTATGACATGCCAGGCACCACCCGTGACTCGATATACATTCCAATGTCCAGGGATGATCGAGAATATGTTGTGATCGATACTGCAGGCGTTCGTCGTCGTAAACGTGTGAATGAAAAAATAGAAAAATTTTCAGTGATCCAAACACTCAAAGCGATTGAAGATGCGAACGTGGTCTTGCTCATCATTGATGCAAGAGAAAATATCTCAGATCAAGATTTGAGCTTATTGGGTTTTGCTTTGAATGCAGGGCGTTCGATTGTCATTGCGGTAAACAAATGGGATGGGCTCAGCACTTACGTGAAAGATCAAGTCAAATCTGAGCTGGATCGGCGCTTAGGCTTTGTGGATTTTGCCCGTATTCATTTTATTTCAGCCTTGCACGGTACAGGCGTTGGGCATTTGTTTGAGTCGATTCAAGAAGCCTATGATTCTGCAACAAAACGTATCAGTACGGCCTTGTTAACACGCATCATGAAAATGGCGCAAGACGATCATCAACCGCCCATGGTCCGAGGCCGCCGGATCAAACTCAAATATGCCCATGCGGGAGGGTATAATCCACCCATTATCGTGGTGCATGGAAACCAAGTGCGTTCACTCACGGACTCCTATAAACGTTATTTAATGAATTATTATCGTAAGTCATTAAAAATTATGGGTACCCCGATTCGAATTCAATTTCATAACAGCGAAAACCCATTCGAAGGAAAAGCAGAGAATTTAACCATGTCACAATCACGTCAAAGAAAACGCTTAATGGACATGGTCAAAAACAGAAACAAAAAATAGCGGAGCCCCAAAAAAATTGAAGAGGCGCGCCAGCGCCAAGCAAGTGAAGCCCCTGAGCCTATTTAAGCCTAAATTTGCTGTCTGATGGGGCTGAGCGAATCCAGCCAATACCCGCAAGCTCAAAGGCGAGTTGTACCCCCAGCGTTCTTCGAA
Source organism: uncultured Enterovibrio sp. (assembly GCA_947041315.1). GTDB lineage: Bacteria > Pseudomonadota > Gammaproteobacteria > Enterobacterales > Vibrionaceae > Enterovibrio. The sequence goes on along the minus strand of CAMRDW010000025.1, from coordinate 92 downwards.
GCGGCTGGGGCTTTTTAGAAGCTCGCTTGCTTTTCAACTTTTTTGAATATAAAAAAACGCCTACAAAAATGCAGGCGTTTTTCAGTTTGAAC
>CAMRDW010000024.1 GCA_947041315.1 uncultured Enterovibrio sp. | reverse complement strand
CCAGGCTTCAAATTAGAAAAAGCCCTGATCAATAGATCAGGGCTTTTTCGCGTTTGAATAAAAAAATAAATATGTTTTTTGAAATAGCGTTTTTTGTTTTTATCGACTTTAACGAACCTTAAAAACGCACATTAAATTATTTTGCGAATAGGCTCACAAAGTGATCTTCATCTGCATATAAGGAAATACCCGATAAAACCGAATTTTCTATACTCTTCTTATCAAAAGAAAAGTCACGGAAATACAAAGGTAAGAGAGTGGACAATTCGGTATTAGATATTGCGGTTGTGGGAGGAGGAATTAATGGCGCAGGAATTGCGCTTGATGCTGTGGGACGAGGTTTAAATGTGGCTCTTTATGAAGCGGATGATTTTGGTTGTGGGACATCTTCAGCCAGCTCTAAGCTACTTCATGGTGGTTTGCGTTATCTTGAGCTAGGTGAATTTACTTTAGTCAAAAAGGCTTTGGCTGAACGAGATACCATGTTAAAAAAAGCGCCTTTCCTTATTTGGCCATTGTGTTTTTGCTTACCGCATCGTCCTCATCTTCGCCCTGTTTGGATGATCCGAGTGGGTCTTTTTTTGTATGATTTCTTAGCCCGTCCAACCTCCTTGCCTTCTTGTCAATTTATCCGTTTTGATGACCATCAGGTATTAAAAAATGATCTTTTATTTGGATTTGAATATTCCGATTGTTGGGTAGATGACGCACGTCTTGTTATTTTGAATATTATGGATGCGGCAGAGCGTGGCGCTGAAGTGCGTAATCGCTGTAAAGTCACTCAAGCCACTCGAAAAAATGGCTTATGGGAGCTTGAAATCCTTGATTTACAGACCCAAACCCGTTTTATTCGCTGGAGTAAATGTTTGGTCAATGCTACAGGGCCTTGGGTTGAGCAATTTTTTGAATGCATTTCATCGATGATCCCTCCTTGCTCTGTTCGCTTGGTAAAAGGCAGTCATCTCGTGTTGCCCAAATTGTATGAGGCCAATAAAGCCTATATTTTGCAAAACAAAGATGGGCGTGTCGTTTTTGTTTTGCCCTATCTTGACCGATTTTCAATGATTGGTACGACGGACATTGAATTCAAAGGAGACCCTATTGATGTTTCGATTGATCAGAGTGAAATTGAATATTTACTGAATGTTTATAATCAATATTTTCAAAATCCAGTCTCCTTTTCTGATGTTTATTGGAGTTTCAGTGGTGTCCGCCCTCTCTATGAAGATGCGTCTGTTTCTGCTCAAAAGGTTACACGAGATTACCGTTTAGAATTAGATGAAAAAGAAAATGAAGCGCCTTTGCTTTCTATTTTTGGTGGAAAATTAACAACATACCGCGTTTTGGCTCAAGAGGCCGTGAATTCACTTTTTGCCTATTTTCCTCATATGGGGGGGGCTTGGACCGAGTGTTCGCTCTTGCCGGGCAGTGAGAATATTACCTCATTTAAAGATGTTGAAGATGATTTAAAACGTCGTTTTCATTGGATGGATTGTTTTTCAGTGCATCGTTTGGCAACAACCTATGGTGCTCGCGTTTGGGTTTGGTTGGAAGGTGCGAGATTTCAAAATGATCTTGGACAGAGCTTTGGCTTTGGTTTAACACAGCGAGAAGTTGATTATCTGATTCATTTTGAATATGTGCGCTCAGGAGACGACTTATTGTGGAGACGCACAAAACTTGGTTTGTACTTATCGGATATTCAAAAAAAAGCGGTCACTGAATATATAGAAAAAGCGATTAAAAACACCCTTGAAGATCATTCATCTTTCTTTAATTTCATCTAATAACAATTCTATTAAGTATACCCGTTGCCTTTGAAGCTGCGCGAGTCTTGGCTGCCCTCACTCAGGCCAATCAGATAGTCCATCTATACTCAGGGCCTTCACTCGTTTGCCGCCTACACGCATCTTCAAGTGTCTTGGGTATATTTTAATTAGAAATTGCTCCGGAAAAATCCTTTAGAACAAGAGGTGAATTGTCGATAACGCGTTATTCTCATTGAAAGATTCATAACGATGTTCTCGGTGATTTTAACAAGCAAGAATGATCAAAGATTTAATGGGATTGGTATAATACAGGAGTGTATTTATTTCGCGTCATGTTCGGTTTTCATGTAATAAAAAGCAATAGATTTACTTTAACGAGTGGTTTAATTGTTTTAAATTTGTTTTTGTTTATTTTGAATCGAAAGTCTCTTCATTCTCTCCATTTATAAAATATTTTGTGCATAATTAATTAAGTATTTTTATTTATATTTTTTTAATACTGCCGTTTTTTGTCAATCTAAAAAAACCGATTGTGGGTTTTTTATAAATAGGTTAATTCTGGAATTTGAGAGGTCTTTCACCTAATGCGTTGCAATCGATATACTTGTCGCCTTGACGCTATGTGGGTGTAGGCTAGGCTCGTTCAGCCCCAATTAGCACATAGTCCATCGATGCTCTGGGGCCTCACTCGCTAGCCGCTGTCGCGCATCTTCAATTACTTTGGGTATAGTTATTTTTATTTTTATTTTTTAAGGATGAAAAAATGAAAAAACATTTTGAGCTTATTGATAAGCCAACTTTTTTTGGTGCAATCGGTATGCTTCTTTGCGTTGTTCTTCCCTTGATGATTTGGCCTGAACAAGGTGCACAGTGGATTGCTGTTGCTAAAAGTTTTATGACAGATAAGCTCGGGTTTTTATATTTGAGCCTTGGTATTGGGGCCTTTTTCTTTATGATTTATATCATTTTCAGTGATATAGGTCAGATAAAGCTCGGCGATCCTGACGAAAAACCTGAATTTTCAAGTGCCTCATGGGGGGCCATGCTGTTTTGTGGTGGGATTGGTGCAAGTATTCTCTATTGGGGAATGATTGAATGGGCTTATTATTATCAAAGTCCTCCATTTCAGCTTGAGCCAGGAAGTGAGGGGGCCGTTCGATGGGCTGCTACTTATGGTATTTTTCACTGGGGTCCTATTGCTTGGTCTATTTATCTTATTCCTGCAATTCCGATTTCTTATTTTTATTATGTCCGTAAGCAACCAGTTCTGAAAGTGTCTGCAGCATTAATGCCTGTTATTGGTGAAGCGCGTAGCCATGGAAAGACAGGAAAATTGATTGATGTCTTGTTTATATTTGGTTTGCTCGGTGGTGCTGCGACAACACTTGGGCTTGCAGCACCCCTGATAAATGAAGGGATCAGTTATTTATTTGAGATCCCATCAACGACCGGGACCCAAATTGGTGTGTTATTCCTCTGTACGATCTTGTTTGCTTATTCTTCTTATAAGGGAATGGATAAAGGCATTAAGATATTGAGTAATATCAATTTCTGGGGCGCTTTGGCTTTGCTTGCTTTTGTTCTTATTGCAGGCCCGACGCTCTTTATGCTGGAAACCGGTTTGGACTCAATGGGCCGGATGTTATCCAATTTTTTTATGATGGCGACATGGGCTGAACCTTTTGGTGGCTATGCAGGCTTTGTCGATACGCATTTCCCGCAAGATTGGACCATCTTCTATTGGGCTTGGTGGCTTGTGTTTTCGCCAAGTATGGGCTTGTTTGTTGCGCGCATATCACGTGGCCGGACGATTAAGCAGATGGTTTCCGGTGCGCTCTTTTTTGGCTCTCTTGGATGCGCACTTTATTTCATGATTTTAGGTAACTTTGGTCTTTCACTTCAGCTCTCAGGTCAGCTTGATGTGGTTTCTATATTAAATGAGAAAGGGCCAACAACAGCCATATTTTCGATTTTAGAACAACTTCCTATGAGCACCTTGGTGATCACGGTATTTACGCTTTTGTGCATTATTTTTACGGCAACAACCTTTGATTCCATCTCCTTTATTTTGGCCTCTGTGGTTCAAAATAATGTGACAGAAGATCCTATGCGTTGGAACCGTTTATTTTGGGCTTTTGTGCTTTCATTTTTACCGTCTGTTTTGATGTTTATGGGTGGATTGGCAACCTTGCAAACGGCTGCGATAGTTGGCGGGCTTCCTTTGCTTGTGATTGCGGTTATGCTCATGATCTCAGGAGTGAAAGCGACGACCCTGGATTTAGCTCATCAAGCCGATTATGAAGAAGCTGTAATTAATATTGAAGATTTTCCTGACTTGGATCCTTGGTCTAGAGAAGGAATCGCCATGGCGAAATTTGAGCGTTTAAAAGATGAGGCTGTGAATGCGGCTAAAGAAGAGCGTGAGAAGTTGGACGCTATTTGGTTGGTTAAAAAGGAAATACGCGCTCAAGCTTTGGAGCGCGGTGAAAGCGGGATGGATCTTGGCGATGCGCCGAGTGAGCAAATTAAAGAAATACAACGTCTTACCGATGAAGTGGTTTTGGCTCGCAGCAATAAACTAAAGGCATCAACATTGGCGCAAGAAGCTCGAAACCAATTTGATGATTTAATGAGAGAAAAAAATTCAATTGAGGCAGAAAAGATCATCAAAACCGCCTAATGTCAGGCCTTTTTGAGTCATAAAAAAGACCGGAATATAATTCCGGTCTTTTTGTTTTGTTTTACCCCAACCAGATAGCCGATTTTTGCTCAGAAGCTTTTCGTTCTTTTTGTCTCGCTCTATCTTCGTTTTCCAGTGCGTTTATTTTTTAATTGGCCTGCTCTGCATTTGTGAGGGGCGTTTTTATTTCTTTGTATTCTGTTTCATACTCCATTTCTTTTTCTGCTAATTTCGATTTTTCAATTAATTTGGTGATGGTGCTGCCTTGAACCAAAATTGAAAAGACGACCACGGCGTAGGTCATGACCAAAATAATTTCACGGACATCGATATTTTTTTCGGGGATAACCATATAACCGGCAGGAACCGCCATTGCCATTGCCATCGCAAGACCGCCTCGTAATCCGCCCCAGGTTAATATTTTTACAGAGTAAGGGTTGTATTTACGATAACGGGTAAAGCCGACATAACAGCTGCGAATACTGATATAGCGCGCAACAAGCACAAGAGGGACAGCAAACAACATCATGACCCAATCTTCTTTGTGAAATGTGAAAGTCAACATGCTCAGACCAATCAGAAGGAAAAGAAGGTTGTTTAAGAATTCATCGATTAATTCCCAAAAACTATTGAGGTGATCTTCACTTTCCGGTGAAAAACCCACGTAGCGAGTCCAATTACCGATGATGATCCCGGAAACAACCATAGAAAGAGGGCCTGACACACCAATGAGAATGGCAAAAGAATAGCCTGCAGTCGGGATCCCAAGGGTCAGGAGAAGCTCCATTGAGTGGTCTTTTGTATTGCAAATTAAAAAATGGAAAAGAAGCCCGAGCAATAGACCGTAAACAAGTCCGCCAATGATTTCATGTAGAAAAAGCGTTATAACGTCCATTGCTGAAGGGGTGTCGGTTGAAAAAGCAATGGTAAATAGGGTCATAAAGGTCACGAGACCAAAGCCATCATTAAAAAGAGACTCCCCCTCAATTTGTGTTGAAATACGTTTCGGTGCGTTGAGTTTTTTAACGATCGCTAAAACAGCAATGGGATCCGTTGGGGAAATTAAAGCGCCAAAAAGAAGACAGTAAATAAAATCAAAAGGGATCCCGATAAGTGAGAAAAAGAGCCAACTGCCTATTCCAATAATAAAAGTAGAGATCAAGGTCGCGCCAAGAGATAAGACAGTGATTTCCCATTTTTGGTCTTTTAAATGGAAACGATTGACTCCCAGTCCTCCGGCAAAAAGCAAAAAGCCGAGCACGCCTTCTAAAAGGAATTTATCAAAATGAATTTCATTTAAAGTTGCTGTTGCGAGATTGTTCAGCTCAAGCCAATGACTTTGACCTGCAATTACAATAACAAGAGAAATGAAAAGGGCCCCTGCGGTAATGGCGATGGTGCTTTGCATTTTTCCCATTTTACTGTTGATATAGGCAATGATCATGGCGGCGGCTGCGAGGAAACACAGTGTGCTATAAACGGTCATAGACGATCTCGTTATCGGTTGTGGTTATTTGGTGAGAAGTCTGCCATATCCGTCCTTTTTGAAATGCCTTGCTGTTTGGCTGCGGCTATTTTTGTCAGTGACAGACTTAAATAATCTAATCCCCAAAGCAATTGAAGTTGCGCGCTTGCGGCAAGCGAGTAAAGCCCTTGAGCATAGATAGACTATGTGATTGGGCTTTTAGAGCACAGCCAACAATCCTGCAGCTTTAAAAGCGACGGGTATAAGGGGTTGATTTAATTGCCGCCTAGGGCATCTTCTAAGACGGCGGGTATATTTAAATGTATCAATGGCATTCTTTAACATGAAAAAAGATTTATTTCATTAAACTTATTATTGATATTAAATATCGTCTTTTTTTAGTTTCAAAATAAGGCTGTACTTAATACCCACATAAAATAGGATGATTAAATTTATATAAAAGAAACCCCTGCCAATGTTACAAAACAGTAACGAAGCATCATTACCGTAAATTTTAAAAAGAATTATTTTCTTTTTAATGGGCAATAAAGCGCTCTTTTTAAATATTAGTTAAGCGCTCAAGCTGTAATCCATCTGCATGAGATGCATCATATCATAGTGTTTTAAATATATAAAATGATACCCCCAGACTTAAATTATCTTCTCAATTAAATGATGCCTATTCTCTTTATCCTGTTTTTAATTTATGAGCTTGGGTTATACATTTTTTTGAGGGGCTGAAGTCTTTCGCCAATAAGTAATAAGCATTTATATATTGAATTTAATGAATTTTTTAGAGCTGTTCATTATTAATGAAAATATTCTTTTAAGATTCTGGCGCGAAAAAAGGGATGTTTTTTCATTCTATTGCAAATCTGATCTTCATAAATAAACGGTTTTATTTCAGTAAAGCAATGCGATAGAGGAAGCAAAAGCGACTCTTTCTTTTCTGGTGAATGCCATTAATCCTTTAAAGTTAATTGAAGACGTTCAGAGGTTACATATTTTTATATCATTTTGTTTATAAGGGATTATCTGTGAAGAATCAGGAAAACTTGAAGACTTTGATGGCGCAGCGGATCCTGATCCTTGATGGCGGTATGGGGACAATGATCCAGTCTCACTCTCTAGAGGAAAGAGATTATCGCGCAGAGCGATTTTCAAATTGGCATTGCAGTTTAAAAGGAAACAATGATTTATTGGTTTTAACGCAACCCCAGATCATTGAATCAATTCATGATGCTTATCTTGAAGCGGGGGCTGACATTATTGAAACCAATACATTTAATTCAACCTCTATCGCGATGGCTGATTATGACATGAGCGCTTTGAGTGATGAAATGAATGAGGTTGCAGCGAAACTGGCCCGTAAAGCAGCGGATAAATGGACCTTAAAACAACCTGATAAGCCACGTTTTGTGGCCGGTGTCTTGGGTCCGACAAACCGCACCTCTTCGATTTCTCCTGATGTGAATGATCCAGGTTTTCGTAACATTACCTTTGATTCTCTTGTGTTTTCCTATTGCGCTTCAGCCCGAGCCCTTATAAAAGGGGGGGTAGACCTTATTCTGATTGAAACCGTGTTTGATACCCTGAATGCGAAAGCCTGTATTTTTGCTGTGGAAACGGTGTTTGAAGAGCTTGGTGTTCAATTGCCTTTGATGATTTCAGGCACCATCACTGACGCTTCGGGGCGGACCCTTTCAGGGCAAACCACAGAAGCTTTTTACAATTCTCTTCGTCACGCGAAGCCGATTTCATTTGGTTTTAACTGTGCCATGGGGCCAAAGGAGCTGAGATCTTATATTGATTTGCTTTCACGATTATGTGAAACCCATGTTTCATGTCATCCAAATGCGGGTTTACCCAATGCATTTGGAGAATACGATTTATCTCCAGAAGAGATGGCCTGCCATGTAAAAGAATGGGCGCAAAGCGGTTTTCTTAATTTGGTGGGCGGCTGTTGTGGTACGACGCCGGAACATATTCGACACATTGCAAAAGCCGTAAAAAACATGAAACCCCGTGCCCTCCCTCAATTAGCTATTGGCTGTCGTTTGTCTGGCTTGGAGCATTTATTCATTGAAAAGGGGCATCTTTTTATCAATGTGGGTGAACGAGCGAATGTGACGGGCTCGGCGCGTTTTAAGCGATTAATCAAAGATGAATTGTATGATGAAGCCCTTGATGTCGTTCGTCAGCAGATTAAAAATGGCGCAGAAATTATTGATATCAACATGGATGAAGGGATGTTGGACTCAAAAGCCTGCATGGTGCGTTTTCTAAACCTTTGCGCTTCTGAGCCGGATATTTCGAGAGTTCCTGTCATGATCGATTCTTCAAAATGGGATGTGATTGAAGCGGGTTTAAAATGCGTTCAGGGAAAAGGAATAGTGAATTCTATTTCTCTAAAAGAAGGAGAAGCACTTTTTATTGAGCAAGCCAAACGGGTCCGTCGTTATGGCGCTGCGGTGGTTGTGATGGCCTTTGATGAAATAGGTCAAGCGGAAACGGCCAAGCGAAAACGCGATATTTGCGCAAGGGCGTACCGCATTTTGGTTGATGAGGTCGGTTTTGGGCCTGAAGACATTATTTTTGATCCCAATATTTTTGCTATAGGAACAGGCATTGAAGAGCACAATAATTATGCTGTTGATTTTATTGAATCTCTTGGTGAAATTAAAGCCAGTTTACCGCATTGCATGATTTCAGGCGGCGTTTCGAATGTGTCTTTTTCGTTTCGCGGAAATAATTATGTACGAGAAGCCATCCACAGTGTTTTTCTTTACCACGCCATTCAAAAAGGCATGGACATGGGGATTGTGAATGCTGGGCAATTAGAAATATATGATGCGATCCCCGCTCAATTGCGGGAGGCTGTGGAAGATCTTGTGCTTAATCGACGATCGGATGCCACCGAGCGTTTATTGAATATGGCCACTCAATTTCGTGAAAATGGCCCCCTCAAAATCGACGATCCTGCGCTTTTACTTTGGCGTGATTGGCCTGTTGAAAAGCGCCTTGAACATGCCTTGGTGAAAGGGATCACGGAATTCATTATTGAAGATACCGATCTTGCTTATCGCGGGGCAACAAAAGCTTTGGATGTTATAGAAGGTCCTTTGATGGATGGAATGAACGTGGTGGGGGATCTTTTTGGCGCGGGAAAAATGTTTTTACCCCAGGTTGTCAAATCGGCGCGCGTTATGAAACAAGCGGTGGCTTATTTAAATCCCTTTATTGATGCTGAAAAAGAAGAAGGGATGAGCCGAGGAAAAATCCTGATGGCCACGGTCAAAGGGGACGTACATGACATTGGAAAAAACATTGTCAGTGTTGTTTTGCAATGTAATAACTATGAGATTATCGATCTTGGTGTGATGGTTTCTTGTGACGAAATATTGAAGGTCGCCCAAGAAGAAAATGTGGATATCATCGGTCTTTCAGGGCTTATCACCCCTTCTTTAGATGAAATGGTGCATGTGGCCAAAGAAATGGCGCGCTTAGATTTTAAAATTCCTCTTTTAATTGGTGGCGCAACCACCTCAAAAGCCCACACTGCAGTCAAAATTGAGCAAAATTACCCTCATCCTGTTGTTTATGTGAATAATGCTTCGCGCGCTGTGGGCGTGTGTAGCGCTTTGCTCTCTGACTCGCTCCGACCTGAATTTTTGGCAAGGCTTGAAAGTGATTATGAAAGAGTACGAGATCAATATTCACGAAAACGCCCACGTACTCAACCTGTCTCTTTAGAAGGGGCTCGCACCAATCGATTCATTATGGATTGGGCGAATTATTCGCCACCTGTGCCCGCTCAATTTGGGATCCATATTTTCGAAAATATGTCTGTTTCCATCCTTCGTGATTACATCGATTGGACTCCTTTTTTCATGACATGGTCTTTGGTTGGCAAATACCCGACCATTTTTGAACATGAAGAAGTTGGAGAGGAAGCGAAGTCTTTGTTTAATGATGCGAATGCATGGCTCACGCGAATTGAAAAAGAAGGCTTACTCAAAGCCCGTGGGATCTGCGGGCTTTTTCCTGCAGCAGGTGTGGAAGATGACATTGAAATTTATAAAGATGAAACCCGTCAAGAGCGCCGAATTGTCTTGCATCATTTACGCCAGCAAACGGAAAAACCAAAAGGCTTTAATTATTGCTTGTCTGACTTTATTGCCCCAAAAGAGCGGAATAAAAAAGACTGGATTGGCGCATTTGCAGTTACTGGGGGAATAGGTGAACGTGCGCTTGTGGATAAACTGAAAGCGGAAGGTGACGATTATAACGCCATCATGCTGCAAGCCGTTGCTGATCGTCTCGCCGAAGCGTTTGCTGAATATTTACATGAGCGCATTCGCCAAGATATTTGGGGGTATGCACCTCATGAAGGCCTTTCAAAAGCGGATCTTATTCGTGAAAAATACCAAGGAATACGTCCTGCGCCGGGTTACCCTGCCTGCCCTGAGCACACCGAAAAGCAAAGCATTTGGGATTTGCTTAAAGTAGAAGAAAATACAGGCATGTCTTTGACCTCCAATTTTGCCATGCAGCCAGGGGCTTCAGTGTCGGGCTGGTTTTTCTCTCACCCTCAATCTCGCTATTTCACTGTTGCACAAATTCAAGAAGATCAATTAGAGAGCTATTCAAAACGAAAAGGCTGGGACCGACAAGAAGCAGAGAAATGGTTGGGACCCAATCTTTAAGAGCGATCTTTGAAAAGGAGTCAGTGTTCAGTTTCTCGGTTAAAAAACACACAAAAGGACGATGTTTTTGAATATTTATTCATATTTAATTCAATTTTATGCAATTTCTTGTGCTTTTATATTCGGTTTTGTAGGGTAAATACGCAATGTTTGTATACCCAAAGTAATTGAAGATGCGTCTAGGCGGCAAGCGACTGAAGCCCCTGTGTTTTTACCCAATATATTTGAAGATGCGGGTCGGCGGCAAGAACGAAAAGCCCTGAGCATCGATGCTCTCAGTGATTGGGTTTACAAGAGCGCAGCGCAGCCCGCATTTCGGCTGTGTCAAAATGAAAGAGGATCATTTAGCACCTTAAAAAAGGAGGGCTGTTTAGGCCCCGATGATATCGGAGATTTTCCTTATTCAAACAGCTCTTTATGCAGAGCGCGGACAACGTCTTTTGCTTCGTTGGCGTGGGTTAAAAAACACAGATTGTGGTTGCTGGCGCCATAGCAAATCATGCGGAGATTATAATCTTTCAGTGCGCCAAATATTTTAGCGGCTCCGCCGCGTGATTCACCCATTTTATTTCCAATTAAAGCCACGAGGCATATGTCTTGCTCGACCGTTACGCGGCACAATTTTTCGAGTGCATTTTCAACCTCCTTTGGCAGCATGGGTGCGCCTCCACAGGTGTTGGTTTGGTCGAGCGTTAAAGACACGCTGACTTCTGATGTCGTGATTAAATCAACCGAGATTTTATGCTCAGCCAAGATGCTAAATACATTGGCTAAAAAACCGTAAGCATGGAGCATATTGAGGCTGGTTAAGGTGATTAACGTTTGGTTGCAACGTAAAGCGAGCGCCCGAAACAAAGGAGAGGCTTGTGCTTGATGACGAATCCACGTACCGCCCAGCTTGGGAGCTTGAGAGCTGCCGACAAAGACCGGAATATTACGACGCATGGCGGGCAACAAGGTTGCAGGATGGAGGATTTTTGCACCAAAATTAGCCATTTCAGAGGCTTCATTAAAACTTATTTCCGAGATAGGTTTTGCCTGTGATGCAATGCGTGGATCGGTACTGTAAATGCCAGGCACGTCTGTCCAAATTTCCAATATATCCGCTTGAATCGCTTCAGCAAGTAAGGCTGCGCTGTAATCGCTTCCGCCTCGCCCAAGAGTTGTGGTATTGCCCAAGTTGTCTGAGCCTATAAATCCTTGTGTTACGACGACCTGCTCTTTGCAGAGCGGGATAAGCAGCTCTTGTGCATATTGGCTTATTAGCTCTAAATTCGGCGTCGCTTTTCCATAATGGGCATCGGTTTTTAGAACTTGGCGTACATCAAAAAATGTGGCCTTTATTGCCTGAGCGTTTAATAAATGGGTAAATATATGGCTGGACATAAGTTCGCCACAGGCGACTAAGCTGTCCGTTATTTTGGAAGAAGGAGCATCGAGTACGCTGATTGAAAGTGTTTTGATTTGATCTAAAATGGCATGAATTTTATTGTTTACATCGGGTGCGTCGGGAAGACGCGCCAAGATATCAAAATGAATTTCGGCGATTTTGTTTATAACTGTTTGCTGCATCAAAAGGCAATCAACGCCATTGCTTAATTCAACCAGTAAGTTTGTTACGCCAGAGCAAGCGCTGACAATCACTAAACGCGTTGTTTTATTTTCTTCAATAACCGATGCGCAGTGGGACATTGCTGCATGGTTGGCCACGCTGGTGCCGCCAAATTTTGCGACAGTGAATGCGTTCATTTTTTTCTCTCCCTGGATGCGTTATCCGCCATTGTTGAAGGTACTCATGGGGCTCACTGACCGCCTATGCCCTCTATGGTTGGAGTTGCAGGTCGGCGGTATACCCATCGCCTTTGAAGTTGCGTGGGTGTTGGCTTCGCTCACTCAACCCAATCACATAGTCCATCTATGCTCAGGGGTTTCACTCACTTGCCGCCTACACGCATCTTCAATTCCTTTGGGTATAAGAGTAAAAAAAGCCCTTGATTAACGGTGTGCAGTGTAATAGCGCTGCCAACAACCCAGCCTTTTTAAAGGTGATGGGTATATGCGTATCTTCAAATCTCTCGGCTATATTGTCAATCCAAGGTTATCAATATTTATAGCTGTCGCCTTTGATGTTGTGTGGGTGTTGACTCGGCTCGTCAGTGTTATCAGATAACTCCCTCTATGATCAGGGGCTTCATTCGCTTTTCGCAGATCGCATCGTCAATGACCTTGGATATCTATTTTGAAATAAAAAATAACGGTATTTAATGAAAATAAAGATAGAGTTATAGAAGAAAATTAAATATGCATGGAGCATCAAACATGAACATTGCTCGTTTTATCCCTCCCCATAGAACCCTGATGGGACCCGGTCCTTCCGATGTATCACCTCGCGTATTACAAGCTTTAGCGCAACCCACAATCGGTCATCTTGACCCTTATTTTATTGGCATGATGGATGAAATAAAAACGCTTTTACAATACGCCTTTCAAACAAAAAATCCTTTTACGATTGCTATTTCTGCACCAGGAAGTGCAGGAATGGAAGCTTGCTTTGTCAATTTGATTGAGCCAGGTGAAACTGTGATCGTCTGCAGAAATGGGGTTTTTGGCGACAGGATGCGGGAAAATGTAGAGCGCAGCGGTGGTCTTTGCATCATGGTGGATGATGAATGGGGCGCGCCTGTTTCACCTGAAAAATTAGAGCAAGCTTTAAAAGACAATCCTCAAGCATCCATTGTGGCTTTTGTTCATGCTGAAACCTCGACAGGGGTTTTAAGTGACGCGAAAACGTTGGCGGAACTGGCGCAAAAATACAATTGCTTAAGCATTGTGGATGCAGTGACTTCTTTGGGGGGCGTCCCTTTGTTGGTGGATGAGTGGGGACTGGACGCGGTTTATTCTGGAAGTCAAAAATGCCTCTCTTGTGTGCCTGGTTTGTCGCCTGTGACCTTTTCTTCACGGGCTTTAGAAAAGATGCAAAATCGAACCTCGAAAGTGCAAAGTTGGTTTTTAGATCAAAGTTTAATTTTGGGGTATTGGAGTGGTGAAACGCAGCGTAGCTATCATCATACAGCGCCTGTAAACAGTTTGTACGCTTTGCATGAATCCTTATTACTTCTTAAAGAAGAAGGGATTGAGCGGGTATGGCAACGTCATCGTGATATGCACTTCCTTCTTAAAAATAAGCTTGAAGCCATCGGAATAAAATTCCTTGTGGATGCGTCTTGCCGTCTTCCTCAATTAAATGCCGTCGCCGTTCCCGAGGGGCTTCATGACCAAGATGTGAGGAAGGCACTTTTAAGGGAATACAATCTTGAAATTGGTGCGGGGCTTGGAGCCCTGGCAGGAAAAGCCTGGCGAATTGGTTTGATGGGCTACAGCGCAAGAAAAGAAAATGTACTCCTTTGCGCCAGTGCATTAAACGAAGTTTGTTTAGTGCCCTTCAGGAAAAAAGGCGAATGATATCGGGTGAAATGAGGTGTGTTTATTATTTAAGCGAACGCTCGATACCCAAGGTAATTTAAGATGCGCGCCTACGTCAAGTGAGTGACGTCCCTGAGCATAAAAGATGGGGTATGCTCAGGGGCTTTTCTTCCTTGTTTTCAACCCGCCCCCTCAAATCCTATGGGTATATTGCGGATGAAAATGCAGTCTTTTTTCCGTCTATCAAGGTGTTTTTGGTAAATAAAAATGAAAAACGGCGTTTTTATTTATTGGCCTTTTTCTTCGACAGAGGTTGAAGTGGAGGGAAATGATCAGGAAATAACAAATTTGCTTCTATGTACAATTGCTTGGCTATTTTTAGATGCTGTGTTTTTTTGGCCGCATTAATAAGATATCGATAATCTTTCGAGGTTGGTTTTTTGGTTAAGACAATCATTTGCTCACGAAGGTAAGCTTCTTGGGCTTTTTTGTCTTTTTTCAAAATTGTTTTTAAAAAATGACGTGTTTCTAATTCTTTTTTATAAAACGAAGACCACCATGGGTGCTGTTGATATTGGAAGAGTGTTTTATCGTTTAAGAGTGTCGTTGTTTTTGATTGTTCAAGTAAATACACGGAGCTAAAAACCAGGGCACTGGTGAAGATAAAGATGGCGACTGCAATGGGGGTAAGGTAAATCATTCGAGGAAGACTGATTCGGTGATATCGCGTTGAAAGATTATCAATCCAATAAATTTGAAAAATGAAAAGCAGAGCGAGAACCGGATTCATGTCAATAAAAGGGGTCATCAGGACACTGTAAAACAGGGGCATTAAGGCCGCACCTAATATTAAGCGTGTTCCATTGGGGGCTTTACGAAGCCGATTAATAATGAGGACGAAGAAAATAACCAAACTGGCCAATACTGCAATACCGCCTTCAGCAATTTTCGCGACAATCCAGCTTGGGTAGGCTCCGATGACGGGCAGTGGGTTTTTTTGAGTAAATCCGAAGAGGAGTTGTTTTATTTCAAGCTCTCCTAAACCCACCCCGCTAAATTGAACGACTTTTATTAAATTGAGCGTTTGTTCAAGTATGTTTATTTCTTGCTGAGAATAATAAGAAAAAGTAAAAAGAGAAGAGGGAAACCAGCCAAGAATATAGGCGATAAAAAAACCGAAAAAGGCGCTGATATTCCACAAGATCAGATGAAGTCTTTGTGAGAATTTAAAGAGAAAAGGCTGAGGAAAAATAAGAAGAAACAGAGTAAAAATAAAAATAATCGGTTCTTGGAATGCCATCAAGGCACTGACGCACACAAAAGGAGTTAAAAGTAAAACAATGTGATTGAGTGCAAGGGTGCGTTTATAAATGTGGGTTCTTGCAAGAATATAGGCCGACAATACCAGTGATGATAAGAGAATGGTTTCGACCGATGTGGAATTAAAAATAACGGGTGTCTCTTCTGGAAAGACTGTCCCATCGAGACCGAGGAGCGCCATCGAGAAGGCGATTAGCCAAGCTGAAACCATGGGGATCCAGAGTAAAAATTGGCGCTGCTGATAGCAAAAACTAAATTGTTGCAGTGTACTAAAGAGCAAAAAAGCAAAAACAATTCCGCTTGCATACCAGAGTGATTCTACGGGATCTGCGTGCTGATAAAACATGGGGATCAAGGCGATGCCTGAGCATATCCCTAACCTAAATGTCAAACGAGTGAGTGTGAATTGCTCAAGACGGGCAACTTGAAATAATCCAATACAAATCATGGTTACCCCCATTAGGAGGCTCAATGAGATTGCGGGATGTTGTATTCCAGAGACCTCTAATTCAATCTGATTTAAAGGTAAACAGAATAAAAAAAGGACCGCAATGACAATAAATATGGGATTAAAACGTGTTCTTTGGGGCACTTTAAATGACCCGTATGAATGATTATTTGTTGCTCGCATACATCTCTACTGTGGCATCAAATATTAATATCTTGATATTAAATATTAGGTTAAGTAAGTAAGGGTTTCAGGAATCGCGCGGTGTGGGACCCTTTTATCTTAGAGACTTTCTCTGGAGTGCCTTGGGCTACGATCATGCCCCCGCCATTTCCTCCTTCAGGTCCTAAATCAATGATCCAATCCGCCGTTTTTATCACATCCAAATTATGCTCAATCACAACAATGGTATTGCCATGCTCACGAAGGCGATGCAAAACCGCTAAGAGCTGTGCTATGTCATGAAAATGCAAACCTGTTGTGGGTTCATCAAGAATATAAAGTGTCTTTCCTGTGTCACGTTTTGACAGTTCTCTTGCTAATTTGACTCGTTGCGCCTCTCCACCCGACAAGGTTGTGGCAGCTTGACCGAGTCGGATATAAGACAAACCGACATCCATTAAAGTTTGCAATTTTCGTGCAATAACAGGAATGGGGGCAAAAAATGTACGGCCTTCTTCTACTGTCATTTCGAGGACTTCGTGTATATTCTTGTTTTTATATCGAATATCTAATGTTTCTCGGTTATATCGTTCTCCTTTACACATATCGCAAGGAACGTAAACGTTAGGCAGGAAATGCATCTCGACCTTAATCACCCCGTCTCCTTGACAGGCTTCACAGCGACCTCCTTTTACGTTGAAACTAAAGCGGCCGACTTTGTAGCCACGCGTCCGAGCTTCTTGGGTTCCTGCAAACAATTCTCGGATCGAGGTAAAAATGCCCGTGTAAGTTGCAGGGTTTGAGCGGGGAGTTCGCCCTATGGGGCTTTGATTTATGTCTATTACTTTATCGAAATGACTCAGGCCTTCAATCTCTTTGTAAGGAGCGGGCTCTCCTGTGGTCGCGCCATTTAAACGCTGCTGAGCAATGCGGTAAAAGGTGTCGTTTATCAGGGTTGATTTTCCCGATCCTGACACACCTGTGATGCAAGTAAAAAGCCCAACAGGCAAGGTGAAATTAACGTTTTTTAAGTTATTACCTGATGCACCTTTTAATTTAAGCACGCGAGTTTTGTCAAAAGGGGTGCGTTTTTTGGGGATCTCGATTCTTTTTTCGCCGCTAAGGTATTGTCCAGTTAAGGACTTTTTGTTATTTATTATGTCTTCAAAGCGGCCTTCTGCAACAACATAACCTCCGTGCACACCGGCGCCTGGGCCAATGTCAATGATATGATCTGCTGCCCGTATGGCATCTTCATCATGCTCAACCACGATCACCGTGTTTCCTAAATCGCGAAGATGGATGAGGGTTTGAAGCAAGCGTTCATTGTCTCTTTGATGAAGTCCAATGGAAGGTTCATCCAAGACATACATGACACCCACAAGGCCCGCACCAATTTGACTGGCAAGACGAATGCGTTGGGCTTCTCCGCCGGAGAGGGTGTCAGCGCCTCGCGAAAGATTAAGATAATTGAGTCCAACATTGACTAAAAAATGAAGGCGATCATGGATCTCTTTTAAAATTTTATCGGCAATTTGAGCCCGTTGGCCTGTCAGGGCCAATTTTGAAAAAAAGACTAAAGCTTGTTCAATGCTCATTTCGCAGATTGTTGGTAATGGCGTGTCTCCAACAAAAACGTGGCGCGCTTCTTCTCGAAGACGCGAGCCATCGCAGCTTGAGCAAGGTTTACTGGCAATGTATTTCGCTAAGTCTTCACGGACAGACATGGATTCTGTTTCATGATAGCGACGGTTTAAATTATTTAAGATGCCTTCAAATGCGTGTTTTCGTACCGTGAGATCGCCGCGGTCATTGGCGTATTTGAATGAAACGTCTGTATTGCCTGAGCCGTTCAAAATCACATCTTGAATTGCGTTTGGTAAATTGTTCCAAGGCGTTTCAATGTTAAATTCATAGTGTTCAGACAGAGAAATTAACATTTGGAAATAATAAAAATTTCTTTTGTCCCAACCGCGTATCGCACCATCAGAAAGGCTAAGATCGCGGTTTTGAAGTACGCGATGCTCATCTATGTATTGTTGAACGCCAAGGCCGTCACAGGTTTGACAGGCTCCCGCAGGGTTATTGAATGAAAAAAGACGGGGTTCAAGCTCTTGCATGCTATAGCCGCAATGGGGGCATGCAAAATTAGAAGAAAAAATTAAATTCTCGCCATCAGAGTCCATCGGACACACGACTGCAGTTCCACCGCTGAGTTGTATGGCGGTTTCAATGGATTCTGCCAAGCGTTGTTGTATATCTTGACGGACTTTAAATCGGTCCACGACGACATCAATGGAGTGCTTTTTATGAAGAGCAAGCTTTGGCGGATCTGAAAGATCACAAATTTCGCCATTGATCCTCGCTCGAATAAAGCCGTGAGCAAGAAGATTTTCGAGGGTTTTTGTGTGCTCTCCTTTTCGTTCTTTGACGATAGGGGCGAGCAAGATTAATTTAGTCCCTTCTTGCAAACTCAGTATTTTATCAACCATTTGACTGACGGTTTGTGCTTTTAGGGAGAGCTTGTGTGTGGGACATCGAGGATCTCCTACACGAGCATATAGAAGACGCAAATAATCGTAAATTTCGGTGATGGTCCCCACGGTTGAGCGCGGATTATGAGACGTTGATTTTTGTTCAATTGAAATGGCTGGCGACAATCCAGTGATATGGTCAACATCCGGTTTCTCCATCAAGGATAAAAACTGACGGGCATAGGCCGATAAAGACTCGACATAACGGCGTTGACCTTCTGCGTACAGTGTGTCAAAGGCGAGAGATGATTTTCCAGAGCCTGATAATCCAGTGATGGCAATGAGTTTATTGCGAGGAAGGCTCAGGTTAATGTTTTTCAGATTATGGGTACGAGCCCCTCTGACATCAATGGAGTCCATGATGGCGTGATCCGTTAGTTAAATATTTCATTGTTGAAATTAAAGAAGAGTCCTAAATAGATTGACAATATAAATGGAAGCCGTAAAGAAAAATCGCTCCTAATTTTAGGTTGAAAATATCAGGCTGAAGGAAGAATAACAAGGGGTTCTTTTTTTGAATCTATTTCTGTTCTTAAGGGGTTGTTTTTATTTTCTTTTGATGAAAAGAATAATGTCCCTCTTTAAAGGAATTGAAATTTATTCGTTCTTTTTGTGAGAATAGCTTTAAGCCTAATACCTTCTTTTTCTCTTGCAGCTTAATCATACAGCTTGATGAAAAAATTTTTGATATCCAAAATAATTGAAGATGCGCACCTGTGGCAAGTGAATGAACCCCCTTTGCCTATGTCTGGGCGCAGCGAGCCTAGTCAACATCCACCCAGCCTTGCTCTTGTGTTTTTTTGTTATTGTTCTGCATTTTAAGGCTTTTGGATACATCACCAGAGGTGATCAATGAAGATTAAAAATAGGAGATGGAAGTATGAATGCCAGATTTTTAATCAGCGCTTTAAATCCAGGCTATTGAATTTTATTAAGATATTCTATTTGCATTGCGGAAAGAGGTTTTTTTCTTGGAATCGTGGTTTTCTTCGTTTTCTCTGTTCTATAGCATGTTAAGAGCAATATGATGGGTACATGCTCGATTTTCAGCTGCATTACCTCGATAAATTTGGTATTCATCTTTTTTCATTGGCGTCTCCCCCTATATTAAGCGAGCTGTGAGCTGCATTTAGAGAAACGTCGGTCTTGCTGCTTATTTTTGCCATATCGTGGCTTTGTACATCAATGAACCTAAAGTTTGTTGTTTTTTTCCTCGGAAAATGCAGAAATTAAAGGGTTATTTTTTATGACTTTACCTTGAATTCTTGCCGTCTCTGGCACTGATTTTATTTTTGTTCCAATCAGGTATAAATTGCCTCCAACCTTTAAATCGGCTGGGATTGTTGTAATTTTAGTGCCTGAAAGATAGAGATTTCCTGATACGTTCAGTCTTTTCGGTAACGCCTTGATTGGAGTATTTACAAGACTTAAATCACCATTCACTTTTAATCCGGGAGGCAAGCTTGTGATTTTAGACCCGGTAAAATTCATATAACCTCCGACCTGTATTTTTGGGATTTTGGTCAAAGGAGTAAAGGCCGCATTGAGGTAACCTTTTACTTTAAGTGAAGCGGGTAAACGTTTAATGGTGCTTGCTTCTATATTAAGAAAGCCTTTTACAGTCAGATTGTCCGGCAATGAAGTGTATTTTGTATTGCTTAATCGAATGTTTCCGTAATTGTCTATATAACCAAATAATTTTAAGTTGATGATGAACTCATTTTTTGTTGAAGGGGTGTTTGCAGCAAGTGTAATCTCTGTTTGCCCCAGCAAGTAAATGAAAAACACCGCAATTTGAAGCATGGTTTTTTGAGTATTTTTCATGAAAATGTCCTCCTTGATGTCTTCTTCGTTTTTTCAGTATACAAAGACGATACTGCGATTTTGATCCTTTTATGCTTGCTTTTTAAAAAGCGTGTTTAAGGTGTTGTCAAACCATTCCATGACATTATCCCAGTTACGAGATGTGCGCTTGATAGCACTTAAGGTTAATAAGGGGGGCGTTGAGAGTGCGTTTGTTGAAAGTGTTTTTATCGAACCTTGTAACCATTCATTTTCTATCACGTGTTCAGGCACAAAGGCCCATCCAACCCCTCGCATCACAAGACTCGTAATATAAAAATAGCTATCAATGTGCCAATAACGAGGAGAGAGGGGCTTTTCATGGGAATACCCTAAACGATCTCTTATGACCAATTGATGATATTTAATGAAATCATCTTCATCTGGATTTTGAATGAAGGCTAAAGGGTGGTCATAGGAGGCAATGATCGATTGTTTTACTGTGGTGATGTCATTCCAATCGAGTGATTGAGAAAGGGGTTTTACACGATAAATAAAACCGATGTCCGCCCGACCTTCTATGACCCAGGTGGAAATATCATCTTGAGAACCATTGAGTATGGTGAGGGTGATGTCAGGAAAACTTTCAGACAATAAAACAAAAAGTGTTTCAAATGTGAGGGTTGGAACCGCTTCATCCATGGCCACAGTAAAGGTCAATGGCGTGCCTTTATTGACAGCCAAAGCCCGTGAATTCATTCTTTGGCATTGTTGTAATATGGCCTTTGCATCCACCAACATGGCCTTACCCTCTTCGGTCAAAATAGGTAATTTTGCGCGACGGTCAAATAATTCAAAGCCTAAATCAATTTCAAGGTTCGCAATTGCAGTGCTAATTCGAGATTGTGCTTTGCCTAATTTTCGCGCGGCTGCAGAAAAAGAACCAGCATCAGCGGCCATAACAAAAGCACGAAGTTGTTCTAAAGACCATTGCATAAGATTAAACTTTCATGTATCCGAATATGAGATAGATTCTAACTGTTGCTTATAGAAATTTACTAGATAATGACGGAAATTTAAATTGAATGTGTGTGAGTTATGCATCTTAATCAGAAAGAAGCTTCGTCTTCCTCCATAAGTGCCACTTTTTTTCGTTATACCCTTCCTGCTGTTGCTGCAATGATTGTGAATGGTTTATACCAACTCGTTGATGGCATGTTTGTTGGCTATTTTCTTGGTGCTGAGGGTTTAAAGGCCATCAACATTGCTTGGCCTGTTGTGGGGATCATTGCAGGCCTTGGCTTGATGGTGGGCATGGGGGGAGGGAGCTTAATTTCTATCTATCGAGGAAGCGAGCGATTGATAAAAGCGCGTAGCACGTTTTTTACCGCGCTATTGCTTTCCGTTGTTTTTGGAGGTCTGGCTTCTTTGTATTTGCTTTTTTTTGGTGAATATTTAATTGATGTTCAAGGGGCTCTGGGGGAAGCAAAAGGATACGCACGTGAATACATTGATGTCTTTCTTTTTGGCGCGGTTTTTACTGTGCTTTCATCCTCTTTACCTTTTTTAATTCGAAATGACGACAGCCCACTTTTTGCTACGGGTATGATGCTTGTTGGCGCTCTGACAAACATTGCGCTTGATTATGTCTTTATTGGTATTTTTGGATGGGGCTTGGAAGGTGCCGGTATTGCGACGGTCTTCGCTCAAATTACAACCGTGTTTTTAGCATGCATTTATCTTGTTTCACCTTATTCTTACTTGTCTCTTTTTAAGCATCCCTTAAAGGCTGGATGGAAAGAGGCCAAAAAGAGTTTGGCCTTGGGTCTTTCTTCATTAACCATGTTTATGTACTACGGCTTGCTTGTTGGTTTTCATAATCGATTATTTGCAGAGTATGGTTCTTCTGTGAGTGTGGCTGCATTTGCGGTTGTCGGTTATTTGATGACGATATATTACGTGATTGCAGAAGGTGTTGCAGAAGGAATACAGCCTCAAGTTAGTTTTTATCATGGTGCAAAGCAATTCGACAATATTTTAAAGGTTGTTAAATTAGGCTGTTTTGTCACCGTGGCGGCGGGGATGAGTTGGTTATTGGTGTTAAACCTATTTCCAGAACCGATCATTGGTTTATTTAATTCTACAAATTCTGATCTAATCCATGAAGCCACATTGGGAATTCGTTTTCATCTTTCCACTATGTATTTAGATGGGCTTATTATTCTCGCATCTATGTATTTTTTATCTGTTGGAAAAGGCGGCGTTTCCTTGTGTATTTCTGCTGGAAATATACTGGTTCAATTCCCATTTTTAGCGCTCCTGCCAACAATTTGGGGGGTGAACGGCGTCTGGCTTTCTATGCCATTGTCAAACGTGCTCATTATTTTGATTGTTTTCCCTGTGATGTGGCGTGATATTTTAAAGCAAAAAAAATCGCTGGATCAGGTTTTGGTATAATCGATTTAAAGCCACTTGACTCTGATTAATAAAAGATTAATTTTCAAAAGGAAGAACAAGGTGTCCTGTTCAAGCCTTTTCAGTCATAAAAATTAACCTTTTTTCTGCTCTATCCAAAGTAATTGAAGATCTGCGCTTACGGCAAGCGAGTGAAGCCCCTGAGCATCGATGGACTATGTGATTGGGCTGAACGAGCGTAGCAACACCCACGTAGCTTGAAAGGCGACGCTTATTAAACCGGCCGCCTAAATAATAAACATTCCTCATCCCGCCCTGAAAATAAGAGTGTTTAATAAATGTTAATGGAATTTAAATACAGCCATGATAAGCACTCATGCAAAAGTTTTCAGGAGTTTGTCTCTGGCGTGGTTAGGCTCTGAAGGTTAAAAATACCTGATTAATTAAGTTTTCTTACTTATTCCCAGGCAAGGGTAAGGTGACTGAAACATTAAATGATATAAGTCATGAATATATTAAAATAAAATAATTTGTATGTTGAATTTAACGGGGCTTGAATGTTATTATCCAGTAACGCTCTTGCTTGATTTATATACCCGTCGCCTTTGAACCTGAGGGGTTGTTGGCTGCGCTATCAAAGTCTAATTAGATGGAGTGCTTGTATTCTGGGCGTTTTTGTTCTTGGCGTCTACTTGCAACTTTAAATATTTTGCCAATATGAATTATGTTGCATTTCACTTTTTGTTGATTAAATAAATTTTGCTCTCCTGATCTGGTCGTATATTTATAGGGAAAAAGGGAAAACATGTGCAATTTAATTAATAGGGTGTTCGTTTAAAGCGCTTTGCACTGCTCAATAAAACAGCATCAAGCGCTTTATTGAAATAGACGGTTCAATCAAAAAATAGAACTGTCTTGATTCAATTTCTCCAATATATTTATTGTTCTTGAAGTTGTGAAGATAAAACAGCCGAATGAATCAAGGGGTGTTGAATCAATCGTTGAAGTGCTTTTGTCTAGAAGATCCATATATAAAAAATAGAGAGATTGTATGAGAAAAATTTTGGTTCTACCTATATTAATGGTCCCTTTTTTGTCCAATGCAACGGAACTTAATTTTAGGGCCGAGTTAATCGTTTTAAAGGAGGGGGGAAGTCATCAGTGTCCAAAAAATTTGAGGCCGGTTTCTTATTCTGAAGCGATTTTTTATTCAAAGGAATTGCGGGTTCTTCTTGAAAGTACAGGAAGCGCTTCTATTGCATCTCCTTGGGCCGTTAATGATAGTCAGCAGGATATCTTTTTAACGACAGACTCTCCAGGAAGAACATTATGTTATCCAAACCCAACGAATACCCCTCCTAAATTTGATATTAATTTAGCCTCTTTACAAAAAGCAGGACCTCATACTTGTTATGAACAATATCGTCCATTGACTGGGTTGGAAGCCTATAAACATAGAGAGTCTCTCGGCTTGCTTACCGAGCAAGATTCGAGTGTGTCTATCGAATTTCCTCTGGTAATTATGGGCTCAGATAATAAGCACATCATTAAAGAAGGCCATTCTGATTCAACATGGTGTTACCCCCTTGTTGAGGATGAAAGTGTTGATGAATTAATCATCTATGAAAATAACAATAACAAAGGTAAATCCTTACGTATCCGATCGGATCTTAGCGACTTGGGTGCTTTTAATGGAAATATAAGTTCAGTTTATTTACCAAAAGGTTGGACAGTGATCTTTTATGAAGAGATAAATTACGCTGGTACTTATTATACAATAACAGACAGCAAGCTTTCTTTGAGCGATTTTGGGAATAAAGTGCACTCTGTAAAAATAAGTAAGAGTTTATAGTTAATCAGGTATTTTTAACATTCAGAGCCTTGATGGGCTGGAGACAAGCCCCTGAAAAATTCAGAATAAGCACTTAGTATCTAAACAAGAATAACGGTATTTGATTTTTTCGTATAAAAGAATTTTGTTTTTTCTTTGTTGCATATTCTAATTCAATGTGGTTTGTGTTTCTTTGCGAATTTTAAAATATCTAAATCTACATTTAGAAAAAGCTTAATTAACAATTGAAGTTTGTATACGGCAAAAATACTTATAGTTACGTATCCTCGAAAAGCGAGTTCATCCAATACACCCGTCGCCTTTGAAATAATAGGGTTATTGGTTGGGACCCGCAAATCCTCATCATATAGAGTTCTTATGTTAAGGGGATTTTCGTTCTTGCCATCTATTTGCAACTTCAAATATCTTGGGTATACCTTCTTAGCTTCAATGGCTGGAGGTACAGAATAAAGAAATATAGAAAAGAGAGATTGTATGACAAAGATTTTGGCTCTACTAATGCTCATGATTCCTTTTTTGTCCAATGCAGCACCCGTCTTTGATCCCGCTCTTATAGAGCTGCATAAGGGGTTCATGCATCAATGCAAAATAAATTATCGACCGATCACCCGTGAAGAAGCCTTAACACATGAAAGTTACATAAAAAGCAAAATGGGGTTTTATCAAATTACTTCTATCGAGAACCCTTATAAAATTTCAGGCTTGGGTTATAACAACTATTTGGAAGAAGGGAGTGCGAATGAAACATATTGTTATCCACAGAAAAGCATTTCTAATCCAGTTCTTATAGAGCTGCATAAGGGGTTCATGCACCAATGCAAAATAGATTATCGACCGATCACCAGAGATGAAGCCTTAAAATATGAAGACTACATTAGAAAGAATATGAGTTTCTATCAAATTACGTCTATCGAGAGGCCTTATAAACTTACAGGAAACGGTTATGAGAACTATTTGGAAGAAGGGAGTGCGAATGAAACATATTGTTATCCAGATGCACCTATTAGTAATTCAGGAGAGGAAATAGCTGACTCTGAATTATTTATACCGTCTTTGGTGGAAAAATTTATGGGTACTACACATTGCCCTGATGATTATCGAGTGCCGACTGAGTTTGAAGTAAGTGAGAACTTAAATGCCTTTGATCGTGTCTTCGATAATGGAACTCATGCTGCATTGGAATATCCTTGGATTCTCGTTAATTCTAACGCTCGTATTTTGGTAGAACAAGGTACCTCGGATGATTTATTGTGCTACCCAAAAATGAAAAATGCAGTAGTGCTATATGAGAATGAGAATCATGATGGTCGTGCTTTCCATATAAGAAGAGATAACCCTAATTTAGGTAAGAATGAATTCCTTGATAAAATGTCTTCTTTTGTTCTGCCAAAAGGTATGACTGTGAGATTTTATTCTGGACTTAATTATGAAGGTCGTTATTTCACAAGAAGTGACAGTGAGAGGGTATTACATGAGGATATGAATGATAAAATTAGATCTGTAAAAATATTACCGAAAACGACGAATTAATTAATTTTGTATTATACCCAAGACTCTTGAAGTTGCGCGCCTGCGGCAAGTGAGTGAAGCCCTTGAGCATAGATAGGCTATGTGATTGGGCTGAGCGAGCGTACCCAACACCCGCGTAGCTTCAAAGGCGACGGGTATATTGCCTTTTTAATAACACTTATTTTCTGATATCTGACCGATAGAAAAAAAACGCATCTCTTAAAGCCCAGAATATCCGATTTGGATAATTCAAAAGAGAGTGCGTTTTTTTGTGAACCTTGTTTTGTTCGAAAGGAGATATCCCAAAGTGATTGAATATGCACGCCTGCGCCAAGCGAAGGAAGCCCTGAGAATAGATGGATTATGTGATTGGCCTGAATGATCGTAGCCAACACTCACGCCGCTTCAAAGGCGAGCAGTATAGCGAACAGATTATAAATTGGTTCTTTTCTTGTCTTTCATGTAAATATTTTCATAACAATAATTTGTTGCGTCTATGAACCCTTCAACACTGCCGCAATCGAAACGTCGCCCTTTAAATTTATAGGCTAAAACACAGTTTGCTTGTGCTTGTTCGAGTAAGGCATCGGTTATTTGAATTTCTCCGTTCTTTCCTGGGAGCGTTTTTTCAAGGATATCAAAAATATCTGGAGTCAAAATATAGCGACCGATGATGGCCATATTGCTTGGGGCGCTTCCCGGCTCTGGTTTTTCTATCATGTTTTCTATGCGAAATAACCCATCTCGTATCTCTTCACCTGAAATTACTCCGTACTTGTGGGTTTCATTTTCAGGCACCTCTTCCACCGCAACGATGGAGCAACCGAATTCTTTATACAAATCGACCATCTGATTGAGTACGCTTTGTTCTTGGTTTATGCATAAATCATCTGCGAGTATGACAGCGAAGGCTTGATCTCCAATCAGTTCTTTTCCGGTTAAAATCGCGTGCCCTAATCCGAGCATTTCTTTTTGGCGAATGTAAGTGAAAGAGGCGGCATCAATGCTGGCTCGAATGTCTGTTAAGAGGGCTTCTTTGGTCGTTCCACTGATTTGATGTTCAAGTTCGTAATTTTTATCAAAATGATCCATGAGGCTGTGTTTACCTCGACCTGTCACGATACACATGCTGTGAATTCCGGCTTCAATTGCTTCGTCGACACCGTATTCAATCAGTGGTTTGTTGACGATGGGCATCATTTCTTTTGGCATGGATTTGGTTGCGGGCAAAAAGCGGGTTCCATAGCCTGCTGCCGGAAATAAGCATTTTTTAATCATGTACTTTTCTTCCTTTTCGCGTGGCGAACGATCAATGTTCACAGTGAGCTCTTGGGTTGTAAAAGAGAATGTGTTTTTGTTTACATCTGTGCTTGTTAAAGGTACGTTGGTTTTGGCTTTGTCGGTTGACTCTACTTCTACTTAATGCATTTCTTGTGTGTGGCTGCTTGCTTCATTAAGTGCAAGTTGCCTCTTCAAATGCCTTGAGTATTTTCATTAAAAAATGTGTAACTGAATTTTGATTATAGCTTTAAGTTACTCTATTTAAATTGATTATTTCAATTGGCGAAAGATATATACCCATATATGGCCTCCTCCCGTTTTGCAAGGTAGCAGATAAGATTGAAAAGACAGGTTAGTGTCATATGTCCGGTCTGTTAATGAAGCAATATTTATACATGGCTTCTGGCCTTGATGATACTTCACGACAGCCTGTACTTAATTGCCTTGGTACGAGATCCAGACTAATTGAGACACCCAAATTAATTTGCTTGAA
>CAMRDW010000023.1 GCA_947041315.1 uncultured Enterovibrio sp. | reverse complement strand
ATAGAGTATCTATGCTCAGATAGAGTGCCTATGCTCAGAGGCTTTTCTTTCTTTGCGCCGACCCGCATCTTCAAATATTTTGGGTATATTTTAAATTTAATAACTTGTTTTTGATTTGGAATTTTCCCAAATTTCAAATGCTTTTAAACATTGCGTTTTATCTACACTTTCAAGCTCTAAAATGCTGGGATCATTACATCCATTATTTAAGAAATTTAAAATGTGTTCATCTCGAAAACCGATGCGATTGGCATCTTGTACGGTACATCCGTAATACACCTTTTTGATATTGGCCCAGATGATGGCAGACATACACATAGGACAGGGTTGAGATGTTGTGTAAAGTTCACATCCACTCAAATCAAATGTTTTTAAGCTGTCGCATGCCGCTCGGATCGCGACCATTTCGCCGTGAGCTGTTGGATCGTTCGTTGATATAACCATGTTATGGCCTATGGAGATCATTTGACCGTCTTTGACAATAGCCGCGCCAAATGGACCGCCATGGTTGTTCTTCATTCCGTCAATACAGCTATCAACGCACAAATCCATGATTTTATTTTTATTCATATTTATCATTGCCTTGTAATATTTAATAAGGGTCGAATAGGGTTCATGTTACAACAAAAAGAGCGGGTCTGTTAAGCTGTGGTTTTTTGGTGTCGAGTGAGCCCCGTCGCCTTTAAAAGGAGGGTTGTGGGAGCGTCTCTCAAAGCCCTATCAGATCGTCTTGTTTGCTTAGGGAGTTGGCTTATTTGCCGCTCAACAGCATCTTAAATTTATTTTAATCGAGAAGCAAAAGGGATTTTCTGAAGTCGATATTTCAGCATTACCATATGCAAAATAATGATTTGTCACAATTTAATCATTGCCTGTGCAGAATGAATGATTTATTTGAATTAAAAATCGAGATCCCAATCTCACTGAATGGGGAGAAGAAAAAAACAATGAAAGGGGATTGGAGTGCTCGCTTTTAAAGTTATGGGCTTCTTGGCGACATTCGTTTAATCCTGCCAGATAGACTCCCCGCCTTTAGAAGATGAAGGCTTGATTTTTCTCTTAAAACCTCATCACCGAATCCCTCTATACCCAAGACACTTGACGGTGCGCGCCTGCGACAAACGAGTGAAGGCGCTTAGCATAGATTGACTCTGTGATTGATCTTAAGCGAGAGCAGGCAACACCCACGCAGTTTCAAAGGCGACGGGTATATACCCAAAGTAATGGAGGATACGCGCTTGCGCCAAGGGACTGAAGCCCTGAGTCTCGGCTGACGATCTGATTGGGCGCAGCGAGCGTTTTCAGGACCCACCTAGCTACAAAGGCGTCGAGTATATGACTGATAAGCTTGGGAGCTTAAAATGACAGGATGATGAATGAAAATAGCCTATAAAATAGAAACTTTTTAATTTATGGTTTCATTTTTTGTTTTTCTAACGAGTAAAATGAAAAGTAAATGAGAATTTCTTTTATTCAATTCAAAATTTCAATTAAATAAAATCAAATGCACTTACACTTATTTTCTTCACTGTCCATTGATTTGTTGCATTACAGGAGTGATAAGTTGTGGTAAAAAAGATCAATTTTATATTCTTGTCTGTTATTTTCTTGATGCTAGGTCTTTCATATTTAATATCAAATGCATTTTTGAATAACTTTAAAGAGAGTAATGTAACACTTGATGATGCACTGGCTCAGAAAGTTATAAAATCGAGTTTCGAACACTCTATTAGCAGGATAAGAGATTCTGCGAAAACAATAGGTTATACATTAGATATTGATCCAAGCAAGGCATTCAATGAACAAAAAACATTAAGAATATTGCAAGACATTGTAAAAGAAAATAACTCTTATAATGACGTCATCATTGCGACCTTAGATGGACGAACTTTCAATTCTTCCACAAACGGTTGGTTATCTAATTTTAATGCAAAAACAAGTAATAGAATATGGTTTAATAATATTATTCAAGACAATAAAAAAATAAGCATAACGAGTCCGTATTTAAATTCTAACGACCAATATGTTATTACTGTCAGTGCGCCAATACTGCAAGATGGAAAAACAACCGGTGTTTTAGCATTAGATATTAATTTAATGAAGATCATTCCTAAAGTGGGAATTAATTTCACGATCACAAATAAAGAAGGCATGATTATTGCTGTTGATGATGCATATGTAAAACAAATTGGCAGTAACATCTTTGAAACGCGCCCTATGTTCAGAGATATAACAGGAAAGCCATTATTGATTAATGACGTGAACAAAGAAGGTGTACATGACGCGTACAGTATTTCAAGAATCGATCTTGATAATGATCTTATTGCATTTATTTTCACAGATCAAAATAGAACGATGGACAATGTACGTGATATTAAAAGTGGTTTGTTTTCTATTTTAGGAATGCTGAGCTTATTCTTAACATGCACTGTTTATATTGTTGTTAAATTAGAATTGGCAAATATCCCCAAGCTGGTGAGTACAATCAGTGAAATGTCAAAAGGTAATTTTACAACTATTGCTCTTTCAAAATCAGGTAATGAACTTGATTCCAT
Organism: uncultured Enterovibrio sp.; assembly: GCA_947041315.1. GTDB lineage: Bacteria > Pseudomonadota > Gammaproteobacteria > Enterobacterales > Vibrionaceae > Enterovibrio. The sequence continues at coordinate 25,485 of CAMRDW010000023.1, read as the reverse complement.
TACATCCTCTTTAATTTTACTTCAAGAACGAATAAATACAGTGATTAATACAGCAAACATTACCACTGAGACCTTGTTCAAAAACCAAGAAGATGTATTAAATGTATCTGAAAAAAATATAAAAAGTTCGAAATCAGAATTACATCATATAGAGCATATTTCAACCGCAATGACCGAAATGTCAGCAACAGCAAACGAAATAGCCTCCAATGCACAAATGGCTGAATTGGAAACCGCAATAATGTTAACCTTGTCAAAAAATAGTTTAGAAACGATTAAGCAATCGACAGGTATTACGGACCAAGTCATTAAATCGATGACAGAAGCTGCGGGTATCTTTACTGAGTTAAAATCCTTATCGGATAATATAAGCTCTGTTGTTGATATGATTTGTAATATATCGGATCAAACAAATTTACTTGCATTAAATGCGGCGATTGAAGCGGCTCGTGCAGGGCAATTCGGGCGTGGTTTTGCTGTTGTTGCTGACGAAGTTCGCGCCTTAGCCGTTAAAACCCAACAATCAACGTTAGAAATACAAAAGATCATTACAACCTTACAAGAAGGCACGATGCGTTCTGTGAGTTCAATGAACAGTAATTTGCAATTGGCAACCAGTTTGTCGAGTATTTCCGAAGAAATAGGAAAAGCATTTAATGATATATCGAATAAAATTAATCTTTTATCTGATATTAATTCAAGTGTTGCCACCGCTTCAGAAGAGCAATCTATTGTGAACAAAGAAATAGCGAACAAGGTAGAAGGCATTAAGATGATGGTGGACACGAACCTTAGCGGAATAAATGATTCGATAAATTCAAATTATGATATGGGTTCTATGCTCGCTAAATTACAAAGTGAACTGCTTTTTTTCAAATTAACCCATAAGGATAAAAAGAACACTGAATGACATGCCCGTCGCCTTTGACGCTGCGTGGGTCTTGCCTACGCGCGTTCAGCCCAATCACAGACTCTATCTATGCTCAGGGGCTTCACTCGCTTGCCTCAGCCATCCAACTTCAACTCTCTGAGGTACATACCCGTCGCCTTTGACGTTCGTAGGTCTTGGTGATGCTCGTTTAGTCCAATCACATAGTGCATCCATACGCATGGGTTTCACTCCTTTGCCGCAGGTGCGCATCTTTAATTCTCTTGGATTCAATACTTCGGACGGTTTTTGAATCGAGAGATCTCCTTTTCTCTTTTAAAAATGCAGGTTTTTTGACTGACTTTTCAGCGCTCAATTACGGCTCAATGTGAGGTTTTAACAATAAGCCAGTAGGAGGGTGATGATTCAAAATGCACGCATTGCATGATGAACCCCCTGTTTTCAATCTTCGCTCACGGTTTCTCATTCTTTTCATCTTAAATTGCACATTTATTGTGCAAATGTTTGAGCTGTGGTGCAAATAGAAGGATCAATCTTTCTGGATTTTGATAATTTGTTGATTTTTCAATTATATTTTTTTGGCATGAATTTTGTTTATATACCCAAGAGATTTGAAGATGCGCGCCTGCGGCAAACGAGTGAAGGCCCTGAGCATAGAATTACTCTGTGATTGATCTTAAGCGAGAGCCGCCAACGCCCATGCAGTTTCAAAGATGACGGGTATAACATGACACTTTGTTTGTATTGATATATTTAGCCCAAGGAGATGGAATGAAATTCATTAACGCAGTGATCAAGCCGTTTAAGTTGGATGATGTCCGAGAAGCTCTGGCAGATGTTGGAGTGGATGGCATGACCGTGTCCGAAGTGAAAGGCTTTGGCCGTCAAAAAGGGCACACTGAGCTTTATCGCGGAGCTGAGTACCAAGTTGATTTTCTTCCTAAAGTGAAGCTGGAAATAGCAGCGCATGATGAACATGTGGAAGAGATTGTTGCAGCGATTGTGAAAGCGGCCTACACAGGAAAAATGGGAGATGGAAAAATATTTGTTTATGAACTTCATCATGTTGTACGTATTCGTACGAGTGAAACAGATTCGGAAGCGATTTAAACATTAAGGAGGGAGCCATAGATGGAATTATTAACGAGCATTTCAGAATTACGTTACGCACTTGATACCTTATTTCTTTTATTATCTGGTGCGCTCGTGATGTGGATGGCGGCGGGATTTGCCATGTTAGAGGCAGGCCTAGTACGCTCAAAAAATACAACGGAAATTTTAACGAAAAACTTTTGCTTATATGCCATAGCTTGTACCACTTACCTTCTTGTGGGTTACAACATTATGTACGTTGATAACATGAGCGGAGGTTGGATGCCTTCTTTTGATTTTCTCATTGGCACACAAGCTGAGGGCTCGGATCATTCATTGGCCTCTGATTTCTTTTTCCAAGCGGTTTTTGTTGCAACGGCGATGTCTGTTGTTTCAGGGGCGGTTGCTGAGCGTATGAAACTTTGGTCCTTTTTAGCGTTTTCTGTCGTATTAACCGCGTTGATTTACCCCGTTGAAGGCTACTGGACTTGGGGAGGCGGTTTTTTGTCTGAAATGGGATTCAGTGATTTTGCAGGCTCTGGAATTGTTCATATGGCGGGGGCTTCTGCGGCATTGGCGGGCGTTTTACTTCTTGGTGCACGTAAAGGTAAATACGGAAAAAATGGTCAAATTTATCCGATTCAAGGTTCAAATTTACCTTTGGCGACACTTGGGACTTTCATTCTTTGGTTCGGTTGGTTTGGGTTTAACGGTGGATCTCAGTTAATGGTGTCTGATGTTGAAAATGCAAATGCGGTTGGGGTGGTCTTTTTAAATACAAATGCTGCCGCAGCAGCAGGGGCTTTGTTTGCGCTTGTCATCTGTAAATTAACCTGGGGTAAAGCGGATCTTACCATGGTTTTAAATGGTGCTTTGGCCGGTTTGGTTGCGATTACAGCCGATCCTGCTTCTCCTTCTCCTCTTGTTGCCGTTTTGATTGGTGGGATGGCGGGTAGCTTGGTCATTGGGAGTATTCTTCTTTTAGACAAATTTAAAATTGATGATCCTGTTGGGGCGATTTCTGTCCACGGGACCTGCGGTTTATTTGGTCTCTTGGTTGTTCCATTTAGTAATCCTGAAGCCATATTTTCAGTGCAATTGTTGGGTGCTGGCGTGATTTTCTCTTGGGTATTTGGAGGGAGCTTTGTTGTTTGGGGGATCTTGAAAATGACCATGGGAATTCGTGTGGGCGAAGACGAAGAAGCGCAAGGGATGGACTCACATGATTGCGGTGTGGACGCCTATCCGGAATTTGTCAGTGTAAAATAACCTTCGTTTTTTAATCTGTTTTTAAAAGCTTTTCATTTTATATAGCCAAAGTAATTGAAGTTGCGTGTAGACAGCAAGCGAGTGAAGCCACTGAGCATAGATGGACTCTGTGATTGGGCTGAACGAACCTCGCCAACACCCACGCAGCGTCAAAGACGAGGGGTATAAATGAGAGGCTTTTTGTCTTTAAACAACAAAGGCGGCTTTTCATTTGTGGGAAATGAGTGTAAAATTCGTATTGAGAATCATTCTCGTTTGCATCGCTTGTGTTGATATCAATCTTATTGCTTTTTTTAGATTTGAATACGTCTTTTAGCTGTGCTTCTCTGTTCAATTTTCGGAGCCTTTCAATGAAAAAAACCTTATCTTCCACCGCGTTAATCTTAGGATTCATGAGTGTTCCTTTTTCTGTTAATGCAACACAAGCGCAAACACCCACGAAAAAAGAGGAAGTGAATGTTTATTCATATCGGCAACCCTTTTTAATTGAGCCGATGCTCGATGCCTTCAGTAAAGAAACGGGCATCAAAGTGAACGTAAAATTTGCGAAAGAAGGCCTCGCAGAAAAATTACAGCAAGAAGGTAAATACAGTCCTGCTGATGTCTTATTGACAGTGGATATTGCGCGCTTAAAAGAGCTTGTTAATAAAGATCTTGTTCAACCCCTTAAAAGTCCTGTGATCCTCTCTAATATTCCAGCTCAATTTCGCGCAGAAGATGGCCGTTGGGTTGCTCTGACATTGCGTTCACGCAGTGTTTATTCTTCTCGTGATCGCGTGGGTAAATTGCCTTTTGATTTTGATTATATGGATTTAGCGTCTCCTAAATGGAAAGGGAAAATTTGCACGCGCTCAGGAAAACACCCATACAATGTTTCTCTTATTTCGTCTGTCATTGCAAGGCACGGTGAAGCCAAAGCCAAAGTGTGGCTTGAAGGCGTCAAAGCAAATTTGGCCCGTAAACCTCAAGGCAATGATCGCGCACAGGTGAAAGCCATTTCTGAAGGTCTTTGCGATATTTCTTTAGGAAACAGTTACTACCTTGGAGAAATGTTGGCGGATAAAAATCAAAAAGCCTGGGCTGACGCCATACACCTTAATTATCCAGGACAAACGAAACAGGGCGCTCATGTGAACGTCAGTGGTATGGCCATGGCCAAATTTTCTCCCAATAAACAAAATGCACAAAAATTGATGGAATTTTTGGCATCGGATCATGCACAGAAAATGTATGCAGAACTCAATCATGAAGATCCCGTCAAGGCGGATGTAGCAAGATCTCAATTGGTCAGCTCGTGGGGTGAATACCGTGCAGACGATATGCCTTTGGATAACATTGCGCAACATCATGATAAGGCAATGAAATTATTGGATGAAGTAAGGTTTGACCTCTAATGAAAGGAGGGGCATATTGCTTCTCTTTGGGTTATTGACTTTAAAATGATATCAGCAATGCGAGAACATATGCGTTTTTTGCAAATGGGCAGTTGGTTTGTTTCTTTCCTTATTATTCTGCCTCTTTTAGCCATTTTTTATACCGCGCTAGGAGGGGAGAATGACGTTTTTATTCATTTAACTTCGACAGTACTTGGAACCTATGCCTTAAATACAGTCACCCTTATCTTGGGGACTGTTTTTTTATCTTTATTAATGGGCTTGCCTCCTGCGTGGTTATTGGCAAATTATGCTATTCCTGGTGGGAGCGTACTTCAATGGGCTTTGGTTCTTCCTTTGGCGATGCCGGGTTATATTGCGGGGTATATCTACACCGATTGGTTTGATTTTGCAGGTCCCATTCAAAGCTTGTTGCGCGATTTGTTTGGATGGCAATCGCCTTTAGATTACGCCTTTCCAGATTTACGCACCTTACCTGGGGCCTGTTTTGTTTTAGCCTTGGTACTTTATCCTTATGTTTATCTTCTTGCTCGAGCGGCGTTTATGGAGCAAAGCTTGGCTTTGTCGCAATCTGCACGTCTTTTAGGCTGCACACCGATGCAAAGTTTTTGGCGGATCTCTTTGCCTTTGGCGCGTCCTGCTATTGCTGTTGGTGCTTCTTTGGTTGCAATGGAAACCTTAGGGGATTTTGGTACTGTCAGTTATTTTGCCGTCAGTACCTTGACCACGGCGGTGTATGATACTTGGCTGGGTTATTCTAATTTGCATGCCGCCGCGAAGATTTCCGCTATCATGCTGGGGGTGATTTTTTTACTGATAAGCGCTGAGCGCCATAGTAGAAGAAAACAAGCCCTTTTTAGTCAAAATGTATCCCCTGATAAAATCGTAAAAACGCCTTTGAAAGGGCGCCATAAGATCCTTGCGACGCTTGGATGTTGGGGGCTTTTTGTGATGGCGTTTCTTGCTCCTCTGCTTCAGTTGATCTCTTATTCGTGGGATTATCATGATGTTCACTCCATGGCCGATTTTTTCCAATACACCCTAAACAGTGTTTATGTTTCTGGCATCGCGGCCATCGTGACGTTTTTTATCGCCTTGATGCTTAATTTTTATTTGCGTACATCGAAAACGGGTTTGAATTCAGCGCCACTTCGATTGGCATCTTTGGGTTACGCGGTCCCGGGGACGGTGTTGGCGATTGGTGTATTGATTTTTTTAAGTAAGGCCGATCATCTGATCAATGACATTGCAAATGAAATGGGGTGGGCCACTCCGGGACTTGTTTTGTCCGGCTCTGTTTTTGCTATGCTTGCCGCTTTTGTGGTTCGTTTTAGCGCGGTTGCCATTGGAAGTGTCGAGTCGAGTCTTTCGAAGGTGTCTCCTTCTCTTGATATGGCGGCACGCACAATGGGCTGCAATGTTTATCAAATGCTTTTACGCGTGCATTTTCCTCTTATTCGTCGCGGGGCTTTAATTGCCATTTTATTGGTGTTTATTGAGTCCATGAAAGAGCTGAATGCGGCTTTATTATTGAGGCCCTTTAATTTTGAAAATCTTGCCACCTATGTTTTCAATTATGCCTCCGATGAACATCTTGAATATGCCGCTTTGCCTGCCGTTGTTTTGGTCTTTGTAGGGTTAATTCCGCTTATTATGATTAACCGCTCTTTAGAAAAAAGCGTGGAGAAACGCCAAATATGAGTCTTGCATTATCAGTGAAAGGCTTGAGTTGCCGCTATAACGGGCAGCCCGTACTCAGAGATTTAACGTTAAGCGTTACAAAAGGGGACATCGTTTGTCTTCTTGGGGCGAGCGGTTGTGGTAAAACAACCTTGCTTAAAGCTGTGGCGGGGTTGCTTCCTTTGGAGATGGGGACTATCTCAATTAATGGGCGTCAGGTGGTGGATGAGAACAGCGATTTAGCGCCTGAACTGCGTAATGTGGGAATGATTTTTCAAGATTATGCTTTATTTCCTCATTTAACGGTGGCTGAAAACGTCGGCTTTGGCTTAAAGACAAAAGACAAAGAAAAACAGGCCCGCATTCATGAAATGTTATCTCTTGTAAAACTAGAAGGCTTAGAAAAGCGATACCCTCATCAGTTATCAGGAGGGCAGCAACAACGTGTGGCCATTGCCCGCGCTTTAGCCTGCAAACCGGATTTACTTTTACTGGATGAGCCTTTTTCGAATATTGACGCCCAAGTGCGCTATCTACTCATAAAAGAAATCCGTAAAATTTTTAAAGAGCAAGGGGTGACGGCTGTGTTTGTGACTCACAATCGTGAGGAAGCCTTTGCTTTTGCAGATAAACTTGCTGTTATGAATCACGGAGAAATCGAGCAATATGGCACAGCAGAGACCTTGTATTATCGGCCAAGCAGCCGTTTTGTTGCTGATTTCATGGGACTTGGATCTTATGTTTGTGCTGCGTTGAATAATGATGCATTAATGCAAGCATGTAATGATGCAAGCCGTGCTCTGCTTAAAAAAAATGCGGGTAAAATGGAGGGGCTGGAATGGTTCATCCGTCCGCAACACCTTTCTATTTATTTAGATGAAGATGGAGAGGGGGAAATCAAAGACTCACAATTTATGGGTGACAACAGTCGTTATCTTGTGGACGTTAAAGGACATTCATTTATGGTTTATTCAAATCAATTATTGGAGGCAGGGGCTAAAGTTAGGCTCGAAATTTTACCTCATCAGCCTATTTTGTTTTCTTCTATTTTGAATGAACCTTCCTCTTCCCTTCCTTATTGACTCTGAATGTTAGCAGTGCTCCTATCCCCCTCGCCTTTGAAACTGGGTGGGTGTTGGCTGCTCTTGCTTAAGATCAATCACAGAGTCAATCTATGCTCTGGGCCTTCACTCGTTTGCCGCAGGTGCGCACCTTGAAGTTTCTTGGATATAAAGTCCAATGAAAGAGTTTATTGATACTCAGAGGCTTTTGTCCCCTCTTCCACCTGCATCTTTAAATCTCTTGGGTATATATTGTCTTTAGGATGCGAGCTTTGTTAAAATGCACGATTGCATTTCCATAGCCAACAAGACGGATTTTCGTCGAGGTTTACAATGAAACATACCGTAGAAGTGATGATTTCTGAGCAAGATGTTCAGCAACGCGTAAAGGCACTGGGTGCTGAAATTACGAAGCACTATAAAAACTCAGATCAGCTTGTGATGGTGGGCTTATTGCGTGGATCATTTGTCTTTATGGCCGATTTAACACGTGCCATTGATTTGCCTCACTCTGTGGATTTTATGACGGCTTCGAGTTACGGTCATGAAATGCAAAGCACACGAGATGTGCGGATTTTAAAAGATTTGGACGACGACATTAAAGGAAAAGATGTTTTGTTAGTTGAAGACATCATTGATACAGGCAACACCTTGAGTAAGGTTTGCGAGATCTTGTCTTTGCGTGAACCTCATTCTATTCGTATTTGTACTTTGCTTGATAAACCAGAGCGACGTGAAGTGGACGTGCATGTCGATTGGTTTGGCTTTAAAATTCCGGATGAGTTTGTTGTTGGCGTTGGGATAGATTATGCACAGCAGTATCGCCATTTGCCTTATATCGGTCGTGTCGTGCCCATTATTGATTAACGTTTTGCCTGTGCAAGAGCGGCCAACACCCAGGCCGTTTTCAAGGCGACGGGCATAGCTGAATAAAAAAGCGATCATATGATCGCTTTTTTATTGCTTGCGCTTTGTCTTCATTGTCTATGGGCTCTCATTAAAATCCAAAATTAAGTGCTTCATGGCTGTTTCGTAGGTAGAGTCTAATGCTTTTCGGTTATTGGCGCTGACGCCGAGATCTTTGAGTATTCCATCACGGATATCATAAAACCAGCCATGAATTTTCAGATCCTCTCCCCGCTCCCAAGCAGAACGTACAATCGTTGAATTACCTAAATTGAAAACCTGCTCGGCCACGTTAATTTTGCAGAGTCGATTGCCTTGTTCTTCTTTTGGCAGTGAACTTAGAAAGGTTTTGTGTTTGAGGTATAAATCATGAATATGAAGAAGCCAGTTATCAATCAGTCCTAATTCAAGGTGCTCAATCGCTGCATGAACGCCACCACAGAGATAATGACCGCATACGATAATATGTTTTACCTTTAGCACTTCAACCGCATACTGTATCACCGAAAGGCAATTTAAGTCGGTGTGGATCACTTGATTCGCGACGTTACGATGCACAAAAAGTTCACCAGAGTCGAGTCCTGTGAGTCTTTCTGCAGGGACTCGGCTGTCTGAGCAACCTATCCAAAGGTATTCTGGTTGTTGTGACTTTGCGAGATTAGAAAAATAGGCCGGAGATGTTTCTTTGATTTTTTTTGACCATGATTGATTGTTTAAAAAAAGCTGCTTAATTTGTTTCATAAAATGTCCACGAATTGAATTGATATTTATTATTACACCACAACCGTTTATATTCAGATACTCTTCCTCTGTTTTCTTTCATCATCTGACGAGTCCATTCGGTAAATCATGAAAAGGTGTTTTTTTTTGTAAACTGGCTCGAAAAAATGCAGCTTTCTTTTTTTGGAGGGGGAAAAAGTGTATACCCAAGATATTTGAAGATGCGCGTAGGCGCTAAACAAGTGCGCCCCCTCATCATCGATGGACTCTGTGATTGAGCGCGCTAAGCGTAGCCAACACCCAGGTCGCCTCAAAGGCGATGGGTATATATGAGAGTAATGTCCTTAATCGATTTATTTTATGGAAATATAGGTACGATGAAAGCAATTGAAATAGAAAATTTAGTGAAAGTCTACGGCACGAATGTGAAAGCCCTTAAAGGGGTTTCTTTGTCTGTTGAAGAAGGGGATTTTTATGCGCTTCTCGGTCCTAATGGTGCGGGCAAGTCAACCACAATCGGCATCATCAGTTCTTTGGTAAATAAAACATCCGGTAAAGTCAAAATATTTGGTTTTGATCTCGATACACAATTGGTTGAAGCAAAAAAATGTTTAGGCTTAGTACCACAGGAATTCAATTTCAATCAGTTTGAAAAAGTAGAACAAATTGTTGTAAATCAAGCAGGTTATTATGGTGTTGAACGTAAAGAAGCCAAAATAAGGGCACAAAAATACCTTTCAATGTTGGATCTTTGGGATAAACGCAATGAACCGGCAAGGGATCTTTCTGGTGGAATGAAACGCCGTTTGATGATTGCGCGGGCTTTGATGCATGAGCCCAAACTTTTGATACTTGATGAGCCAACGGCAGGCGTAGACATTGAATTGCGTCGTTCAATGTGGAATTTTTTAAAAGAGATCAATGAACAAGGCGTCACTATTATCTTGACGACCCATTATCTTGAAGAAGCCGAAATGCTTTGCCGTCATATCGGGATCATCAACCGTGGTGACTTGATTGAAGATACCTCGATGAAGGCCCTGATCAATAAACTGGATGTTGAAACCTTTATTCTCGATCTCGCCCCAGGCAGTCAAGTGGAGTCCCTTGAAAATGTAGAATGGCGACAAGATGAACATCATTCTTTGGAAGTTGAAGTCCATAAGAAAGTGGGTTTAAGTACCGTTTTTGAACAGCTTTCTAAACAGAATATTCAGGTGCTCTCGATGCGCAATAAATCGAATCGTTTGGAAGAATTGTTTGTCCGTTTGGTCGGTGGGAATGGAGCGTCAAACGCATGAAGAGCATGTATTGGATCGCCTTTAAAAGTATTGCAATCAAAGAAATTACACGTTTTAGTCGAATTTGGGTACAAACCTTGGTGCCTCCTGCCATCACCATGACCTTGTATTTTATTATTTTCGGAAATTTGATTGGCAGTCGAATTGGAGACATGGGGGGGGTCAGTTACATGGCGTATATTGTACCGGGTCTCATCATGATGTCTGTGATCACAAATTCTTATTCGAATGTCGCTTCCTCTTTTTTTAGTTCAAAAATGCAGCGCAATATTGAAGAATTGATGGTGGCCCCTGTACCTCATTATGTTCTCATTGGAGGTTATGTTTCCGGAGGTGTAAGCCGTGGATTGGCCGTGGGTTGTATTGTTTCTCTCGTGTCATTATTTTTTGTTGATTTAAAGCTGGCGAATTTTGGTGTGATCATCGCTACGGTTTTATTCACTTCGATTCTGTTTTCACTTGGGGGATTAATTAATGCGGTGTTCGCCAAAACGTTTGATGATATCAGCATTATTCCAACCTTTATTTTGACCCCTTTGACTTACCTTGGTGGCGTTTTTTATTCCTTGTCTTTGTTACCCGAATTTTGGCAAGACGTCTCAAAATTGAATCCTATCGTCTATATGGTGAATGCTTTTCGTTATGGTTTTTTGGGGGTGTCTGATGTCAGTATTTTTACTTCTTTTAGTGTGATGATTGGGCTTATTGTTTTGCTTTACGCCATTGTCTGGCATCTTATCAGTAAGGGAATAGGCCTTCGAAGTTAGATTTATTTTTGTGTAAAAAAACCGCCAAAAGGCGGTTTTTTTTATTCTGTTGGATCTTCAGGAGAGGGGGGAGAAAGATGAACGGTGAGATTATCAATCAAGCGAACTTGCCCTAAAAGAACGGAGGCGATAATCACGACTTTATTTGTATCGTCAGAAATTGGGTGCAAGGTTTTGGCATCTCGAATATAGATATCTTCAGGCTCCAAGCCTGCTGCGCGCAATTGGTCTTTGCCATCGAGAACCAGCTCGCTGTAATCGTTTCTTCCACCACGCATTTGGCTATTGATCCATCGAAGAGTTTTGCTTAAAACCGGGGCGCGTTGGCGTTCGTCTACAGTGAGTTGGGCGTTAAATTTACTGACGGCCAATCCATCGATTTCACGTACTGTGGGGATACAAATGATCTCTATCGGCATGTGAAGTGCGTTGACCATTTTTTTAATAATTGCGAGCTTTTGGTAGTCTTTTTCGCTAAAAAAGGCCATGTCAGGTTGAACAAGGTTAAAGAGTTTGTTCAGCTCAGTGGTCGTATTCCTAAAATAATGCGGTCTGGATGATCCTTCAAGAATATAAGACAGAGCAGGAACTTCGATAAATATTTGCCCTTCTGTCTCATCTTCTGAGATCTCATTATGATTTGGCGTGAAAAGGAGATCGACATTTTCAGCGTTCAGCGTATTGATGTCTCCATCCAAAGAAGGAGAGAGATTTGGGCTGTTATGTGCCTCAAAGTAAAGAGGGTTTGTTGAAATGCTTACGACGACAATGTCTGCATTTTTACGGGCTTTTCTTATAAGTGCGAGGTGCCCATCATGGATATGGCCCATTGTAGGGATGAAGGCGACACGTTGGCCTTCATTACGCCATTGTAGGATCTGTTCTTTTAGTAAGGTAATCTCAGAGATCACTTGCATATATTCAGTATTCCTTATTTAAACGTCAGCACTGGAACGGTTCATGGCTTGTTTCTTTGAGATACAGTCTTTGTACTCGAGTTATTTTTCTGGCGCTTGACGTTGTTTGTGAGATCCAATGCGTATTCACTCAGTGAATAGGGGGCTCATGTGTCGATTGCCTGATATACCCTTCGCCTTTGAAGCTGCGTGGGTGTTGGCTACGCTCGTTCCGTCTAATCACAGAGTCTCTCTATGCTCAGGGGCTTCACTCGCTTGCCGCAGGCGCGCATCTTCAATGACTTTGGGTATAGCTCAAATTCGTGGCACGAAGAGGAAAACAGGATTTATCTGTTTGATTATATTAATAATTATAAATATATCCAAGGTCAGTATATCTCTGGTATTTTCTTCAGTGCCCTTAAAGAAACACCAAGATGTTCATTTTATCGAGGTGGGTTTACTCCCTTCTCGAAGACGCATGTTGAGGAGAAATCAGTGAGGAAAAATTCAAAAAAGCCTCTTTTGTGTTTAACCTGCTTGGTTTGCACTTCATCGCGCTCAAGTGCTCGACTATTTGTTTGTATTGCACGAATTATTTTACATTGCGCAGATTTAGTTTGTTTGATGCCCGATCTCAAAAACACGGGTTCACCAAAAGCGATAGTTCGTCCTCTTAATAGTTGCATCCTTTGTTTTTGTTGAACACTTTACGCTTGAGATATGACTGTCATTCCGTTTTCAGTGAGGGTGCTCAATAAAGATTTGAGCGTTCTACCGTCTGGAAGCTGCAGATCGGGTGCTATTTCATCAAGAGGGTAAAGTACAAATTCACGCGAGGTCATTCCATAGTGTGGAAGGGTCAAGCGTTCTGTTTTCATGTTGCAATGCCCATAAAGCAATATATCCAAATCCAATGTTCTTGGTCCCCAACGTTCTTCTTCTTCTCGTGCTCGACCAAAGGCAATCTCAATTTCTTGTGTTTTATCAAGAAGATCTAATGGGTCTAATTTTGTGTTAATGGCTACGACGGCATTAACGTAGTCATCTTGGCTTACGTGTCCCATGGGTATGCTGCGATAAAGAGAAGAGCAGGAAACAAAGGTGCTTTTGGGTAATTTTTTTAGCGCTTCAATTGCAAGGGCTACATTTTTTTCAGGTAGCCCAAGATTGCTTCCCAAGGCGATATAAACACGCGTCATGGTTTTTGTTGCGTTTTGTTGTGGCGTGGTTTGCTTTTTTTCCGACGCGTGGTGCTTTTGGTATTGGATTTATTAATAAGTTGCACCATTTGATGTCGTTTTTCTTTGTCTTCGAATTGGAAACGCTCCCACCAAGAGGCGAGTTCTTTGAGTTGTCCTCCTTCAATTTCTCCCCGTATTTCTAAGAAATCAAATGCAGCGCGAAACTTTTGCTGCTCTAAAAGCTTGTAGGCTCGAGTTCCTGAGCGAGAGATCAAACGAAGTTGAAGAAGCCAGATCTCTCTTATCATTGCAGTAAATCGTCGCGGTATCGCGATGGTTCTTATTTGCTCATCCAAGATATCGTTTGCAGCGGCCATAAAGGCATCGTAATAATTTAAGCCACGCTCAATGACACGTTCTTCTGCGCGCGCTTCAAGAGGATACCAAAGCATGACAGAAAATAAAAATGCAGGGTTGATACGCAGGTTTTTAGCGATGCGTGCGTCTGTTGATTTCAGTACTTTTTCAATTATCTGAGTGCATTTTGCATTTCTGCTTTCTCCTAAATCCCTATCTAAGATAGGGAATAACGGTGAAAACAAATTAAAATCAGACAATAAACGGTATGTTTTCCAACCGTAACCTGATTGGAGAAGTTTTAAGCTTTCTTCAAAAAGACGCGCGGCAGGAACATCCCGGAGTAAATGGGCAAGGGCTGGAATGGGCGTGGCCGTTGTCTCTTCGATGCGCATGTCAAGTTTGGCTGCAAAACGGGCCGCTCGGAGCATTCTGACGGGGTCTTCACGATAACGTGTTTCAGGATCACCGATTAAACGGATGATCCCTGCTTGAAGGTCTTTTACGCCATCGGTGTAATCACGTACTGTAAAATCGTCAATGCTGTAATAAAGTGCGTTGACGGTAAAATCACGTCGCTCTGCGTCTTCATCTATAAAACCGTAGACATTATCACGTAAAAGCATTCCGTCATCAGATTGACGTGCTGATTTATCCTTTTTCTCTGTATTTTCTTGTTCTGGTGTTTTTTGTTCTTGTTCGGTCAGGTGGTGACCTCGAAACGTAGCAACTTCAATCACGTCACGGCCAAACAAAATATGAGCAAGGCGAAAACGGCGTCCAACTAAACGGCAATTACGAAACAGTTGGCGTACTTCATCTGGGGTTGCGTTGGTTGCAATGTCAAAATCTTTGGGTTGTTTTTTGAGGAGTAAATCTCTTACTCCTCCCCCAACAAGATAGGCTTGATATCCCGATTTATTGAGGCGATAGAGTACTTTCAGCGCATTATCGCTGATATCTTTTCTTGAAATACAGTGCTCTTTACGAGGAATAATGTTTAGCTTTAGCTCCGCGTTTGAGTGGGTTTGGCTGTCGCGGTGCAATACCTTTTGGCAAAAGCGGGTAACTCGATTAAAGATAACTCACCTCAAATTTGATAGTTCGGCGATTAAAAACACGGCGTATCATATATCACCCCCCCGTGTTTTAGAAAGGTGTAATCACATGACTTTCTGTTGGAAGCCTATTTATATCCCAATTTGCTGTTCCCCAAAGTAACAATTGAGCAACAGGAGCACCTTTAATGCAAGGAGGAATCGGGTGGCCAAGAAAGGAAAATGCGGCTTCCATTGCCGGACCTGGATTTGCATTATTAACTGCAGGAGCATGATTTTGTTTGGATAATTTATTTCCATGCAGATCAAGCGCCAAGGGTAAATGCAAGTATCTAATGGGAGAGACGTTCAGTTTTTGATACAGAGAAACTTGTCGGCCCGTGGGCTCAATTAAATCCGCTCCCCGTACAATTTCTGTAACGCCTTGATAGATATCATCAAGTATTACAGCAAGATTATAAGCGAAAAGACCATCGCGACGCTTAATAATAAAATCTTCGGCAGCCATGTCACGATTTAATGAAATAACACCCTGCTTGATATCGGTAAATTCCAAGACGGGGCGGTCAATACAAACGCGAATGCTTGCGTTTTTAGAACTTCGTAGGCGGTCTCGACAGTGTCCAGAATAAATGCCTCCGATTTCTTTAATTTGTTTGCGGGTGCAGGTGCAGTTGTAGGCCTCGTGGGTTTTGAGCCATTGATTTATTTGCTCTTGGTAGGCATCTTGTCTTGTGTGTTGATACAGAACGTCAGCATCCCAATGCAATCCAAAAGCATCGAGGGTTCTTAAAATATCACTTGCGGCTCCTTTTACTTCACGAGGGGGATCGATATCTTCTATTCGTACATACCATTTTCCTTGTGAGGCGCGAGCTTGTAGATAGCTGCCAAGGGCTGCGATAAGTGATCCGAAATGAAGCGGACCTGAGGGGCTTGGGGCAAAACGCCCGATATAAGAAGGCGTCATCGTATTTTATCCTGGAGTCATCCTGTTTTTTCTTTGGGGTATTTTATACCAATTAAACTCAATATTTATTGGAATTGGTATTATGAACGCTTAGCATGAATAAATGCGGGTTTTAATGAAGATTGAGTTTTATAGGGGGGAGCTTGAATGAACCGCTCTTTTCTTATTTGATGTGGATGAGATTCCTACAAATGAAAAGGGAGCAAAAGCTCCCTTTTTTAATGAAAAGCAATGAAGGCTGTTTAGCCTGCCATTTGTTTTTCTTTTATTTCAGCCAAGGTTTTACAATCAATACAAAGATCTGCTGTCGGTCTGGCTTCAAGACGACGTACGCCGATTTCGACCCCACAGGAGTCACAAAAACCAAAATCGTTGTCTTCCAAACGCTGTAGGGTTTTTTCAATTTTCTTGATAAGCTTTCGCTCGCGATCTCGATTGCGTAGTTCAAGGCTAAATTCTTCTTCTTGAGCTGCTCTATCTACTGGATCGGGGAAGTTTGCTGCTTCGTCTTGCATATAGTGTACTGTGCGATCAACTTCTTCCCTGAGTTGATTACGCCATGCTTGGAGGATTTTACGAAAATGATCAATTTGTAGATCATTCATGTATTCCTCGCCAGCTTTTTCTTTATAAGCAACTAACCCGGCTGTAGCCAGGATGCCCAGCGATTTCTTTACTCTGCTTTCTGGCATTAAGCGTTCTCCTAAATACATCTTGACCTGCTTAGTCAAAGAGGGCGGTATCTATATCAGAAACCTAATTGTGAGGCAATGTTTGTTCGGCCTCGTTTTATCTGTGTGTGAAGATCTTTGCATTTTATTTCATAAAGGAAAGCGGAAGGCTATTTTTGATGCACATTTTAATAGATGAAAGGGTAGCTTGATAACAATAAATCTCAATGCCTATTACGTGTGACGCGATGAAAAGTTGAGTATAGGTCTCATCTATATGTTTTGCAGATGAAACGCGGATGATCTCAGAGTGAAGTAAAACAAAAAGTCAGACGCCCCTTTTCTCTTTTTTACTTGTGAAGTGCCCTCCTTGAGATGATTTTTTCCTCGTATTGACACCGGATTTTAAAAAAATGTTTGTGGATTATTCTTTATAACGCTGACATTTTTACTTCGCTGTATTCGCGTTGTCTTTGACGGTGTAGAAGGGGGGGCTCAAAGCTCCATCACAGTGTCGCTTGCTGCACTTTTTTTTATTTCCCTTCTGTGAAGTATACCCAAGACACTTGACGTTGCTCACTTGCTCCAAGTGATTTCGCTATGGACGGTGGGATGGGGTTGAACGCGCCTCGCTAACATTCACGCAGCTTCAAAGGCGATGGCTATAGCATCATGATGAATTCCAATGAGAATAACATTTTATCGAATATTTACATCTTGCTCTATGTTATTTCTCCTGTGCAATATTGGGTTAACGACTTCATGGGATTGATATAAATCTTTTAGGTGCCGGTCTGTGAAAAAGTTTTTCAGTATACAATCGTCTTTTCTTCTTTTTAGATGAAGGCTTTCATTTGTTCCCTCTGCCCATCGATGAGATATTAAGCGATCTTATAAATGCTTTATCTACGCATACACAAATTCTTTTAAAAGCCCCACCCGGAGCGGGAAAATCGACTCGCGTCCCCCAATTTTTACTTGATAAAGGCCTGTTCACTGGAAAAATTATCCTGCTTGAGCCTCGACGCTTGGCGGCGAGAAACATTGCCGAATTTTTAGCCTCTCTATATGGAGAAGAAGTGGGGAATACGGTGGGCTTAAGAATGCGAGGTGAAACGAGAGTCAGTGAGAAGACGCGTCTTGAAATCGTTACTGAAGGTGTATTGACAAGAATGCTTCAAAACGACCCCGAATTACTGGGCGTCGATGTGGTTATTTTTGATGAATTTCATGAACGAAATCTTCAGGCTGATTTGGCATTGGCTTTAACCTTGGATATGCAAAGTGGGTTGAGAGAAGATCTTCGTGTCATCATTATGTCCGCAACCCTAAATGACCATGCGTTAAGTGCATTTTTGCCGGATGCAAAAATACTTATTTCAGAGGGGCGGTCGTTTCCTGTTGATCTTCGATATCACCCAATTTCACGTATTGCTTATCCTGATGAAGCGATTTCGGGTGTTATTATGGCGCTATTGGAGAAAGAAAAGGGGTCTATTTTAGTCTTTCTTCCTGGGGTTGCGGAAATAAAACGCATTGAAAAAAGCCTTTTAAAGAAAATCCAAAGTGGGGTGATTGTTCAACCTTTGTATGGTCAATTGTCTTTAAGTGCACAAAAAGAAGCCATTCGTCTTGCTCCATTGGGGGAGCGAAAAGTGGTCTTGGCGACCAATATTGCAGAAACCAGCTTAACCATCGAAGGTATTCGATTGGTGGTTGATTCAGGGTTCGAGCGCGTAGCGCATTTTAATCGAAAAACGGGGATTTCTAAATTGGAAACCCGTCAGATTGCGCGTTCTTCTGCTATTCAACGTATGGGCCGAGCGGGTCGTTTGTGTGAGGGGGTTTGTGTGCGTCTATACAGTGAAGAAACCTATCAGCGCATGCAAGCGGCACCTGAACCTGAAATCCGAACGAGTGATTTGATGTCACTTGCTTTTGAAGTGATTCAATGGGGGTGTTTACCGAGTGATTTACATTGGCTTGACATGCCACTGACAGCGGATTACTTGCAGGGGATTAAGTTATTAAATCATCTTGAGATCATTGATGAAAAAGAGATGTTAACCCAAAAAGGGAAGTGGGTTGCAGCCCTGGGGATGGATGTACGGCTTGGCGCCATGTTGCATTTTGCTGAAGGGTTTGGCGACGCTGTTTTTTCTTTGGGGTGCTGGCTTGCCGCTTGGTCAGAAGATCCCCCACGTAGCCGAGAGTTGGATTTAAAAAAACAACTTGAGGATCTTGTTTCCCACAAAAGAAACTCCCGTTATTTTCGAAGAGCAAAGCACTTGGCTTTGAAGCGAAAAGTTGTTTTGTCTGACTCGCTTTCTTGGTCTTTTTTGGGGCTGTTGGCCGCTTCAGCTTGGCCTGATCGCATTGCAAAATCAAGAGGACGAGCGGGGCGCTTTCTTTTAAGCAATGGACATGGCGCTCAACTTGATATAGAAGATCCTTTATCTGCTCATGAGAGTCTAGTTGCGCTTGATCTTGTGCGAACATCCCAAGGTGACAGCCGTATTTATTGCGCTTGCCTATTCGATTTTGATGATATCTATCAGCATATGCCGACTTTATTTCACTCAAAAAATTGGATTGATTGGGATGAAAAAAAAGGAACTTGGCGTGCTGAGCATCAAATTTGTCTTGGGGAGATAGTCTTTAAACGCACTCGGATCACTGAGGTTGATGAAACCTTAAGAAGGCAAGCTTTATTGCAGTTTATCCGTCGTAATGGTTTGGCCTGCTTGAGTCTGACACCAAAAGTCCGTAATTTGATGCTTCGCGCTCAGTGTGCAAAAGAGTGGGGCATTGCTTTAAGCCTCCCTTCAATGGATGAAGCTTCTTTATTAGATGAACTTGATGATTGGTTGCTTCCCTTTATGTTGGATTGCCCGGACATCGCCAGCGTCAAAAAGCTTGATTTATATCGGGCCTTTGAAGCGCGCCTTGGTTGGGAAGCGTTCAAGGCTTTAGATGTTCTTTTGCCTGTAACTTATCAAGTGGCCTCTGGAGCGCATTATAAAATTCGGTATCAATTGAACCAAAAGCCCGTTCTGGCAGTAAAGATGCAAGAAATGTACGGGCAAAGCGATTTACCCACAATAGCTCAAGGAAAGGTGGTATTGGTGTTGGAGCTTTTAAGTCCAGCATTAAGGCCGTTACAAATTACGCAAGATCTTGTTGGTTTTTGGGAAGGGGCATATAAAGACGTTCAAAAAGAGATGAAGGGGCGTTATCCCAAACATGTATGGCCTGACGATCCTGCAAATTATCATTCAACGATGCCAACCAAACCACGTTGATACAACCGTATTTTAAATCAGAGGCTTAGACGATAACGTCATGGGTAAAGAAACATCAAAAGCAAAAAAGAGCTCTGCTGTAGCAAAAACGACGACAAACAAAGATAAGAAAAAAAATAAATCATCTAAATTTAATTCCATGAAATGGAGCAAAATATTTTTATTCTTGATTGTAAAAATCTCAATTGTCGTCGTCGCAGTGCTTGTTATTTTAGGGGTATACCTTGATGGCAAAATCAAAGAACGTTTTTCTGGACAGCTTTGGGAATTACCCGCGCTTGTTTATGGACGCATTCTTCATGTTGCTCCAGGGGACCCTTTAACCGCCGCAGAGCTTAAACAAGAATTGAATATTCTTAATTATTACCAGGTTGAAAAACCAATGAAGCCTGGGGAATATTCAATTTCAAAAAATAAAATAGAGTTGGTGCGTCGCCCATTTGAATTTGAAGATGGAAATGAGTCTGCGTTGCATGCCATGGTCACTTTTGACGCTCAAGGTGTGCAATCGATTGAACAAATGGACAGTATGAAGCAGCGAGGTTATTTGCGAATTGAACCCAAGTTGTTAGGCATGCTGGACTCAGGAAGCGATGAACAGCGTATTTTCTTGGCCTATGATAAATTTCCTACGTTTTTGATTGAAGCCTTATTGACCACAGAAGACCGTGATTTTTATAACCATGATGGTGTCTCTGTGTTAGCGATTCTTCGTGCGTTAGTCGCGAATATACGTGCAGGTCGAACGGTACAGGGTGGCTCTACCTTAAATCAACAAATTGCTAAAAATCTTTTTCTTACGCGCGATCGTACCTTATGGCGAAAAGTACAAGAAGCCTATATTGCTCTTTTATTAGATTATCGTTACACCAAAGAGCAACTTTTAGAGGTCTACTTAAACGAAATTTATCTCGGACAAGGCCAAGGTCGAGCGATTCATGGTTTCCCTCTAGGAGCCCGTTTTTACTTTGGTCGTCCCATTGAAGAGCTCCGTATTGATCAATATGCCTTGCTGGTGGGTTTAGCCAAAGGCCCTTCATATTACAATCCGTGGCAATATCCTGAGCGTTCTAAAACCCGTCGGGATCTGGTATTGAAAATGATGATGAATGCAGGCTTCTTAACGCCTGATCAATACGTTGAAGCGGCATCGCGCGCTTTAGATGTACAAAAAATAGCGAAGATTTCAAACAAACAACCTGCTTATTTTGGTTTGCTTTCTCTTGAATTGCGTGAGCGTGTTGGGAGTCAATATAATCCTGAAATTGGTCTGCGTATTTTTAGTACCTTGGATCCTTCATCTCAGTCATTGATTGAAAAAAGTGTGATAAAAAAAATAAAAGAGTTGAGAAAAAGAGCAGGGAAAGGATTGGAAGCGGCGGTTGTGATTGCCGATCGCCAAAGTGGTGAAATTCGTGCAATGGTCGGCGGCGGTCGTCCTAATTTCCCTGGTTTTAATCGGGCCATTAATAGCCGTCGTCAAATAGGCTCTCTTTCAAAACCCCCCGTTTATTTGGCCGCACTTTCGAAGCCGGATCAATACAATCTTGCAACGCCGATTGGTGATAAACCGCTAAAAATTAAAGGTGATAATGGCGAGATTTGGAGTCCTCGAAACTTTGATCGTCGCTACAGAGGAGAAGTCCCTTTACTTCGCGGTTTAGCCTATTCCTACAATATCCCTACGGTAAATATAGGGATGGATTTAGGCCTTGAGACGATCATCGATACCTTTGTTCGTTTAGGGGTTGATCCAGAACAAATCACTCGAGTGCCTTCTTTGCTGCTGGGCGCATTTACTTTAACGCCCTTTGAAGTGACGCAAATGTACCAAACTCTCGGAAACGGAGGACGTTTTTCTGAATTAACGGCACTGCGCGCTGTTGTCACGCAAAATGGAGAAGTTTTGTATCGTAACTGGCCTAAATCAACCCAAGTCGTTTCTCAACAAGCCGCTTGGCTGACCGTCTATGCCTTAAAAAGTGCAGTGAGTGAAGGTACGGCGCGTTTTTTACATTCTTTATTTAAAAAAGAGCAATTGGCGGGTAAAACAGGCACCACGGATAACAATCGTGACAGCTGGTATGTTGGCATTGACGGCAAGGAAGTCGTGACAGTTTGGCTTGGGCACGATAACAATAAACCGACCAATTTAACGGGGTCTGCGGGGGCTTTACGCGTTTACGCGGATTATATTGCAGCTAGAAAACCTGAAAAACTGATTTTGGATTGGCCGAAAGACATTGTTGTTGTCCCTTATCGGATCTTAAAAGATCAATTTATTACGGATTGTTCAAGTGCTTCGAAATTGCCGATGTGGGATCTTTCAGGCAGTTGGCGGAAGCGATGTGAAAAACCCAAGGCATTAGAATGGGTGCGTGACTTCTTTTAATTCATGCAAAACACATTTTATCAATGAGGTCGCTTTGGCGGCCTTTTTTTGGTTTTCTTTTTACCATAAATAAAAAAGCCTCGTCATTGACGAGGCTATTTTATTTATGGTGCCGGCTACCGGAGTCGAACTGGTGACCTACTGATTACAAGTCAGTTGCTCTACCAACTGAGCTAAGCCGGCACACAATTTGTTGAAGCGTTACTTTAGCACCACTTCATGAAAAATGGTGCCTCGAGGCGGAATCGAACCACCGACACGGGGATTTTCAATCCCCTGCTCTACCGACTGAGCTATCGAGGCAACGAGGGCCATTAAATAGAAGTGTGTACTCCTTGTCAAAACAATTTCGAATAAAAGAGCTTGATTGATGTTTTTTTTGCCATCTTGCTTAAATTACAATCGGATTATTCATTTTTCAGGTGAAAAGGAAGAAAAATGAGGATAGGAAATCGGCCTTCTTTGCCATGAAAAGAGTTAAAAATAAGAGGGGCCTTGCCAATCAGGAGACGCGATTGATTGGTTTTATTTTGCGAATATAGAAATTATTTTTTTAAATTTTTTATGTGTGTCAAGTCTTTTTCTTAAAACACTGCCATTCATCTTAAAATCACTCCATTTTTCTTATAATTGCTACACTTGTCTATGAAGAGACATACTCGATTGAAGATTGGGTTGATAAGAAGGAAAGAAAGCATGGGGGTCTTGTTAGAAGATCAATTAAATATCATGAACGTGATGGAGTTAAAAGAGCGAATAAAAATTGAACTGGAAAATTCAGAGGCTTTAAACATTGATGGCAGCCACGTATTTCGCGTTGATGCTACGGGGTTGCAGCTTTTACTCAGTGCGAAAAATGTGTGTGATAAGCGATCCATTTCTTGGAATTGGGAAGGGGCGTCTGGCGAATTATTGAGCGCAGCGCAAACTTTGGGGTTGGTTGAGCCCTTGGGCTTGAGTGATTTTGTCAAATAAATTTCATGAGTGTTCAATCATGAGTGTTCAATTTAGGTGAGAGTATGCGAAAAATTTTAGCGGCAGATGACTCTGTGTCTATTCGTCAGATGTTAAGTCACACTTTGAAAGATGCTGGATATGAAATCGATACGGTAAACGATGGCGCTGAGGCTTTATTGAAAGCAAAGGCTGGTCAGTATGATGTGATTATTTCTGATGTGAACATGCCGAATATGGACGGCCTTGAATTTGTTCGTCAGTTACGGGGTGTGTCTCAATATAAGTTCACACCCATATTGATGCTAACGACAGAAACATCGGCAGAAAAGAAAACGCTTGGAAAAGCGGCAGGAGCGACCGGTTGGATTGTAAAACCTTTTAATCCTGAGACCTTATTAAAGACGTTGCAGCGCGTTATCTAAAGTTGAGTCGAGGAGAACTTTAATGGCTTTAGATATGGACCAATTGCGTCGAATATTTTATGAGGAATGTCGAGAAAACCTGGAGACGCTTGAACGCGAACTTTTAGGACTCGATCCGGATTCAGAGATTGATCTTGATGTCATTAATAGTATTTTTCGTGCAGCGCATTCCATAAAAGGGGGAGGCGCTACATTTAATCTTAATGATATATCTCAGTTTACTCACGCAATGGAGACCCTCCTCGACGAAGCAAGAGAAGGAAAGCGCCATCTTGATGCAAATACAATTGATTTGCTCTTAAAGGGCGGAGATTGTATCAATAATATGTTGCTCTCCCATGAGAAAGGTTGTGATTTTGATCATGCATTTAAAGAGCAGATAACGGAAAAATTTCAGCAATTGCTCAATATACCTACTGCTTTTTCGAAAGAAAATAATGAGCTTCAAAAAAAAGAGGAGGGGCTTGCTGAGAAGGAAGGATGGAGTGTTTATTTTACACCTCATCGAGAAATTTTCTTTTCGGGTAATGATCCTGTTCGTATTTTACGTGAATTACAAGAGCTGGGAACGGTCAGTGTAATTCATTGTATTAGCGATAATTTGCCTGATCTCGAAGAACTTGAACCCGAGATGTCTTATCTTCGTTGGCATATTTTGCTCGATGGAAATTTAGATAAAAGCCTTATTGAAGATATTTTTGAATGGGTTGATGATGAATGCGATCTTGAGATTTGTCCTCAATCTAAAGAAAAAAAACCAGACCTCCTTTTAACGCAAAATCATCAAGCTTCTCATGATCCTTTGATTTCTTCAGAGTCTTCCAAATCAATGGATATTCCTCTATCGAAAGAAAATGAATTTAAGGACATTCAAATACAAGAGATAAAAGAAAATAAAGTCTCTGCAAAATTAAATACGTTGAAAACAGAGACCCTTTCTTCTATTCGAGTGGAAACAGAAAAAGTGGATCACTTGATTAATCTTGTCAGTGAGCTTGTGATCACACAATCCATGTTGACTGAATTGAGTCAGAATTTTTCAGAAAGCAACCTTGAACGCTTGCAAACAGGTTTGGGTTTGTTGTTACAAAACACAAAAGAACTCCAAGAGAGTGTTCTTAATATTCGCATGTTGCCAATCAGTTTTGCATTTAATCGTTTCCCAAGACTTGTACGGGATCTTTCATCAAAATTGGGTAAATCAGTCGAATTGAAAGTGGAAGGTGAGCAAACAGAATTAGATAAAACCGTACTTGAGCGAATCACAGATCCTCTTGTTCACCTGGTAAGAAATGCAGTTGATCACGGTTTGGAAGGAACAGAAGAACGAATTAATAAAGGAAAATCTGAGACGGGGTGTGTTTCATTGAATGCATTTCATCAAGGTGGTTCAATCGTGATTGAAGTGCGAGATGACGGTGCGGGTCTTAATAAAGAAAAAATATTAAATAAGGCGATTGAAAAAGGCCTTTATAAAGCGGATACCTTGCTCAGCGATTTCTCTGATAATCAAGTATATAACTTGATATTTTCTCCCGGCTTCACAACAGCGGAAAAGCTTTCTGATGTTTCTGGGCGTGGTGTTGGAATGGATGTGGTGAAGCGCAATATTGAAGATCTTGGGGGGCACATTGTTGTGGATTCTCAAGTGAATATGGGGTGTGTTTTTCGGATCAGTTTACCGCTCACTCTTGCTATTTTAGACGGTCAATTGGTGAAGCTTGCGGATCAAGTTTTTGTTGTGCCACTTATTTCAATTATTGAATCGATTCAAATAGAAACTGAACGTGTCATATTGGCAACTGGGGGCATTGAGCTTTATCGATTACGGGATGAAAATATCCCTATTTTCCGTTTAAAAGAAGAATTCGAATTAGGGGAAACATCCAACATTGATAAAAAACTTCTTTGTTTTGTGCAAGCGGGTGGGCATCGAATGGGGATATTGCTTGATGAAATGCTTGGACAGCAACAAGTTGTTATAAAAAGTTTAGAGTCCAATTATATGCGTGTTGAGGGTATTTCTGGGGCCACCATATTAGGAAATGGATCTGTTTCACTGATCTTGGATATACAAGGGTTAATCAATACATTTTTAAAACGAGTCAGTGATAATAATAGTCACGTTGCAGCATGAGGAATGAGAATGACAGACCAAGCCCTTCTCACAAAAGATAAAGACAAGAATAAAGATAAA
>CAMRDW010000022.1 GCA_947041315.1 uncultured Enterovibrio sp. | reverse complement strand
AGCTGGATAGAGTACCTGGCTACGAACCAGGCGGTCGGAGGTTCGAATCCTCCCGAGCGCACCATTATTTTCGGTGAGGTGGCCGAGAGGCTGAAGGCGCTCCCCTGCTAAGGGAGTATATGGTTTATCCCGTATCGAGGGTTCGAATCCCTCCCTCACCGCCATTATGATTTAAATACCTTGTGCGTCCGTAGCTCAGCTGGATAGAGTACCTGGCTACGAACCAGGCGGTCGGAGGTTCGAATCCTCCCGGACGCACCATTTAAATAATGCCGTAATTTCTTCTTTTCTTTCTTCTTATTCCCAGACTTTTCTTTATGCCCTAGGCAGACCGGGCGGACACTGAACAACGCCAATAAGCCCCATCACGCATAAACCCAATTAAGCATACTTGGATTCGGTAATTGGACTTTGAGCCTTCAGCCAAAACCTAAAGTGCTTCAAAGGCGACAGGTCAAATCCAAAAAAGAATGCCGTTTTGCTGTAATTTATTTTCTTCTGTTACAATGTGCCTCTTTATTTTCAGCGATGCCTTCTTTTCGATGAGGTCTCTTTAGCTATTTTTTGGATCTTATTTCAATTTGTGTTTTTTGCACTGAAGGTGTCATTTAGGATGTTTGAAGATCCTGCTTGGGGACAAGAAAGACCATCTTCTGAATACCCATCTTTTGAACAGCAATCTGCAGAGCACCGATCTTCTGAAAACGTATGTACTCTGTGATTTTGTTTTGAGAATGCAGCCAAAATCGAATTCTCTTTGAAGGCGAGGGGTGTAACAAACACCAAGACACGCGAAGATGAGAACGGCATGCTTTGAAGATCATTCATTTCAATATACCCGTCGCCTTTGAAGGTGTGTGGGTGTTGGTTAGGCTCGTTCAGCCCAATCACATAGTCCATCTATGTTCGGGGGGGTTCACTCACTTGCTGCCTAGTGGCACCTTCAAGTGTCTTGGGTATAAAAACAAAGGCGAAGGTTGAAAAGCATATGCTTGATTGGATAAGTGGTGAGCATGGGCTTTGGGTTTTATTTTCGACAGGTTTTCTGAGCGCGACCCTTTTACCGGGGGGATCAGAAGCTCATCTTCTTTTTTTGATAAAAGAAAACGCCCATTCAATCTCGACGTTGATTTTTATTGCCACGTTAGGAAACACCTTGGGAGGAATGACTAATTATCTGATTGGTCGATGTTTTCCCTTAAAAAAAGAAAATGAAAAACAGACTCAAAAGGCCATTGACTGGTTACAGCGTCATGGCTATTTTGGGTTACTGTTGAGCTGGGTTCCTCTTATTGGGGATCCTCTTTGTGTGGCTGCGGGTTGGTTAAGGTTAAACATGTCTGGGTGTTTGTTCTTTATTGGGATAGGAAAAACCCTTCGATATTGTCTTTTAGCCTTTGTGTTACATGATTTTTTTCCTGTTTGATCCCTGATTAAAGGATTGTCTTATGCGTTATCTTTTTCTTACATTGGCGATATCAAGCCTTTCAGGCTGCGCTCTTTTTCAAATGCCCTCTTTTCAAGCCCTTCCTGATGGCGTTTCTTTTATTAAATCCGATGAAGGAAAAGGAAACGCCCCCGGTATTGCGTATAAAAAATATGTTTTGGATAATGGATTAACAGTTATTTTACATCAGGACAAATCAGATCCTTTAGTGCATGTGGACATGACTTACCATGTCGGCTCTGCTCGTGAAAATCCGGGTCAAACGGGTTTTGCTCATTTTTTTGAACACATGATGTTTCAAGGTTCAAAGCATGTGCCAGATCAAGGGCATTTTAAAATGATCACGGGAGCGGGTGGATCTGTTAATGGAACGACGAACCGAGACCGCACCAATTATTATCAGACTGTTCCTGCAAATGAACTTGAGAAAATACTGTGGTTAGAATCAGATCGCATGGGTTTTCTTTTGGATGCAGTTTCTCAAAAGAAATTCGAAATTCAGCGAGACACGGTTAAAAACGAACGGGCACAAAATTTTGAAAACAGACCTTATGGTCTTGTTTCCGAAATGCTTGCGGCCAGTTTCTATCCAAAAAATCACCCATACAGTTGGAGCACGATAGGAAATGTCGAAGATTTGAATCGTGTTGATGTGAGTGCATTAAAGGCTTTTTTTCTTAAGTGGTATGGACCCAATAATGCGACATTGAGCATTGGAGGGGACATTGATGTTTCTCAAACCCTCGCTTGGATTAAAAAATATTTTTCTGAAATTCCACGAAGCCCAGATGTTCCTCCTGCCCCAAAATGGCCGATTGCCTTAAAATCGGATCGTTTTGTGACTTTAGAAGACAAAATTGAACAACCCATGCTCCTGATGGTTTGGCCAACGGAATATTCAGGCGCCGAGAATGAGCTTGCGATAGATATGTTGGCTTCTGTTTTAGGGCAAGGGCGAAACAGTTTGCTTTATCAAGCGCTAGTGAAGCCTGGTACGGTATTGAGCGCCTCGGCTTATCAAGATTGTGCAGAGCTTGCGTGTAATTTTCAAATTCAGGTTTTGGGTAAGCAAGGTCAGGACCTTAAACCGGTTCGCAATGAAATATTGAAGGTGCTCGATGCGTTGCAAAAACGGGGCATTAAGCAAAATGATCTTTTAAAGATTAAAAAAATGGCACACGCGGATGCGATTTTTAGTTTGCAAAGTGTTCAAGGAAAAGTCTCTCAATTGGCCTCGAATGAGATTTTCTATAACGAACCCGATCTTTTAAGCCGTTGGTTGAAGGAATTAGAACTGGTTTCAACGAAAAATGTTGAACAGGTATTTGATCAATATATTTGGCGAAAACCCTCTTTGGCTTTCTCTGTGGTCCCTATGGGGCAATTACACATGCAAGCCTATGCTCCTAATTATTCGCCTTTAAAACCGCAATTTGAGACAAATAAAAAAGAAGCGGCGCCTTTAAAAATGCGCACGACGCCGATTACATTTGATCGCACAGCGATCCCCATTGCCTTGAAAGCGGTCAGTGTAAAAATGCCTGACTTGTACTATTCCGCATTGGAAAATGGCATTCAAATTACCGGGGCTAAATCATCTGAAATTCCAACAGTGGCTTTGCACCTTATTATGCCAGCCGGTGTATTGATGGAGCCAAAAGGAAAAAATGGCTTGGCCTCTTTAACGGCTCGCTTACTTTCTGAAGGGACCCAAAAACTCAGCAGTGAAGAAATTGCTGAAAAACTAGATTTGTTAGGCTCTAGTATTCAGGTCAGCTCCTCACAAACAGGAACCACACTGAGTTTATTGTCTTTGACTGAAAATCTTTCAGCGACCGTGGAAATTGCAACTCAAATGCTGCGAGCGCCACGTTTTAAAGAAGAAGATTTTAATCGTTTAAAAAAACAAACATTAGAAAGTATACAGATGAACCATCTCAGTCCTCTTTGGTTAGGGGGACAAGCTCGAAGAGAAGTGCTTTATCAAGACCTTTGGAGTCGTGTTGGGAGTGAAGGCTCGCGAGAAAGCGTGAGCGCCTTGACGTTGGATGATGTAAAAGGTTTCTATGCACAAAATTACACTCCAGATAAAGCCCATATTATTGTGGTCGGCGACATCGAAAAAGAAGGCTTGTTTTCTCCGCTGCGTCCCTTAAGTCAGTGGAAAGGGCCTCGTGCTCAAGAGCCTCAAAAATCCCGACTAAAAACGCATAGCAAGCCTCATATTTGGTTTGTCGATGTTCCTAATGCGCCTCAAAGCCTTGTTCAAATGGTGCGTCATGGTATGCCTTATGATGCCACGGGAGAAATGTTTAAAACGCAGCTTGCCAATTTTAACTTGAGCGGGAATTTCAATTCACGCTTGAGTTTGAATCTTCGTGAAGACAAAGGTTTTACTTATGGTGCTGCAGGATGGATTTCTGGGGACAAGGAAAAAGGTGAAATTGTTTTTTTGACACAAGTACGGGCAGAAACCACCCTTGCAACCATCAAAGAAATTCAAGCTGAACTGACAAAGATAAAAAAGGACGGTTTAACCGATGAAGAAATGGTTTTTCTTCGTTTGGCTGGGGGGCAAAAAGAAGCATTAAGCTACGAAACCTCGCTTGATAAAGCGCAGCTAATTGCTAATATTTTTCAATATGCTTTGCCTGTTGATTACAAACGTCAGCAAAGAGAAATTATTGGCTCGGTTACGCAAAAAACATTGAATACATTGGCAACAAAATGGTTTGATCCAAACGATTATCAAATCATTGTGGTTGGAGATGAAAAATCATTAAAGCCTCAACTTCAAAGTTTGGGTTTGACTGTAAAATCATGGGTTATTGAAAAATAATTTTTTATTCTATCGGGGTGTGCAACCGCACCCCATATATCTTTTGCGCTCTAGAACGATTATGCTTGTTCCCCTTTGTGTTTTAACATGACATGAGTACCTCCTTGACAATATTCACTCAAAAATTGGCCCCGTTTTTAAAAAAACCGCACGCACTGAATGGAATTGGACGCGGTGTTGAACGCGAAACTTTGCGCATTACATCCGATGGCCATTTATCATCAAAGCCTCATCCAAATGCTTTAGGTTCTGCCTTAACGCACCAGTGGGTGACGACCGATTTTGCAGAGCAGTTGCTTGAATTTATCACTCCTGTCAGTTACAGCGTACCTGAGATGATGCATCAATTGCATGATATTCATCGTTTTACATATCGGGCTTTGGACGATGATTTGCTTTGGCCTTTTTCCATGCCTTGTTCTATTGAAAAAGAAGAAGACATCACTTTAGCCCAATATGGCTCCTCGAATGTGGGTCAGATGAAAACCCTTTATCGCAAGGGATTAAAGCATCGCTATGGGAGTGTGATGCAAATCATTTCTGGTGTGCATTTTAATTTTTCCTTTTCTGATGCATTTTGGGACGAATTATTGGGCCCTCAAACCTCAGAGCAAAGACAAGCATCCAGATCAGACGCTTATTTCGGTTTGATCCGCAATTATTACCGTTTCGGTTGGTTAATCCCTTATTTATTTGGTGCATCTCCTGCTTTATGTGCATCATTCATAAAAAAAACAACGACTCAACTTGATTTTAAAGAAGCAGGAAAAGAGACTTTGTATCTGCCTTATGCAACCTCTTTGCGCCTCAGTGATTTTGGCTATACAAGCCATGAACAAAGCCGTCTAAAAATTGGATTTAACAGTCTTGATGAATACCTTGAAGGTGTGCGCTCTGCTATTGAGACACCATCCGAGCATTTTTCAGGTATCCCTCTTCGAGATGCATCGGGTCTTTTGCAGCTTAATGCCAATATTTTACAAATAGAAAATGAGCTTTATGCTCCAATTCGCCCTAAGCGTGTCACTAAGCGAGGAGAAAAGCCTTCTGAAGCCCTTGCTCGGGCTGGGGTTGAGTACATCGAAGTGCGTTCTTTAGATGTAAATCCATTCAGCCCGGTTGGACTGGATGAAAATCAAGTGTATTTTCTTGATTTATTTTTAACGTGGTGTGTTTTGTCTGACTCTGATCAGATGACCCACGGTGAACTCGGATGTTGGCGAGAAAATTGGAAGCATGTCGTTCTTGAGGGAAGAAAGCCGGGTTTAGAGCTTCAAATTGGCTGTCATGGAGAGTCATTGAGTCTTCAAGCTTGGGGTAAACGTGTTTTTGCTGATTTAGCGCAATTGGCCGTCTTGATGGATAAGGCTCAAGGGGGAGATCATTATCAAGCGGTTTGCCGTGAGTTGGTTACCTGGTTTGATTTTCCTGAAAGGACCTTTTCTGCGCGTTGTTTGGAAAAGATTATTTCAGAGCAGGGGATCCGAGATTTGGGGATTGCTTTGGCAACCGATTACCATGAGCAATTTATAAAAGAAGATTACCAGGTTTGTTCTGAGGCCTTGTTTCTTGAAGAAACGAAAGTGAGTTTTCAACGTCAAAAAGACATTGAGCAAAGCGATGTTATTCATTTTGAAGCATATTTGAAAGACTATTTTTCGTCATGATTTTATTCTCTTTTTCTTTTTTAATATAAAAAATAAAGATGCAGGCTAGGTGTCGGGGCATTGAAAGGATTGATCATTACACCTGTCGCTTTTGAAGCCGCGTGAGTGTTGGACTCGCGCGTTCTACCCAATTAGATTGTTGATCTGTGCTTAGCGGTGTCACTCGCTTGCTGCGGGCGTGCATCTTCAATCTCTTTGGGTATAGTCTCTGATCCTGCATCTAAAAAGGCATCGAGAAGCCGTTCAAAAGACGGGATAATTCCTGCATCCTCCATCTTCAAAGGCGATGGGTATAAGCCGCTAGATCTCAACAATAACCGCCTCTCTAAAGAGATCGTCAAATCTCTTGACGGTCTGATTTTGGAATCGGGATCTGCGTTTTTGTTTAAGATTCATTATATTTACAGTGAATGCATTGATAAAATATATTCTTATTTATTTAAATGAACTTGTTACTTTATATTTCTGATGTGGTTAGCTGTTCTTCTATTCTCGTTAATGGAATTCTCGATAAACTGAGAGCCTGTGTTTTGTATAATTGTTTTGTTATTAAAGTGAGGGAATAGGGGGGCGGTATGTGTATTTTAATTTTGCATTTTGGTGTAAATATATAAATATTTTGAATTGCTAAAGAAAAGGAAAAACCCCAGTTCATAGATAAGGGATATGATTGGGCAGAACGAGCCTCCCCAACCCCCACGTCCCTTCAAAGGTGGCTGGTATTGGTGCACTCTTTGATTGGGCTTTTAGGGCGCACCCAACAACCCAGCAGATTCAAAGGTGACGGGTATAAATTAATTTCAAATATAATCATAAGTTTGAGTGATTCTTTTCTGTGTAATATCCGCTTAACGATTTAATGAGAAGAGAGGGTCTTTTATTATGAAGAATATCAGCCTATTCAATATGATCTCTTTGGATGAATCGATTAATTAAAAATACAAGCTCATTTAGAGCCTTTATTTTTTGCTAGATAAAGACGTAAAAATAAGAAGAAATAAGGGAGTAAATGAATTTTCCATATAAATGCATGCTGGTTTTTATTGCGTTACTCAATGTTAGTTGCGCGACTCCACCTCCTGATAATCAAGAAAATGTTTGTGATATTTTTCGTCAATATGATGATTGGTATGAAGATGCTGTGGATATGGAAAAAGAATGGGAGATCCCCATTTCTCTTGTTATGGCCTTTGTTAAACAAGAAAGCTCTTTTATACATGATGCAATGCCACCTAAAAAATATGTAATGGGTTTTATTCCATGGGGGCGGATTACGAGCGCTTATGGTTACTCTCAGGCCTTAGATGGTGCTTGGTCGGACTATCAAAAAGCCTTAGGTAAAGGAGGTTCGCGCACTGATTTTGGGGATGCTACGCAATTTATGGGTTGGTATATCAATGAAACACACCGTACTTTGGGGCTAGCAAAAGGCGACGCTTATTCGCATTATTTAGCATACCATGAAGGGCGCACGGGTTTTAGACGGGGAAGTTATCATAGGAAACCGAAATTGAAACAGATTGCAAAAAAAGTACAGGCTCAAGAAAAACGTTACCGATATCAGCTTAGCGCCTGTAAAACAGAACTCGATGCTAA
Organism: uncultured Enterovibrio sp.; assembly: GCA_947041315.1. GTDB lineage: Bacteria > Pseudomonadota > Gammaproteobacteria > Enterobacterales > Vibrionaceae > Enterovibrio. The sequence continues at coordinate 20,920 of CAMRDW010000022.1, read as the reverse complement.
TCGAAGCTGGTGGCCTTTTTGATTTAAGCGAATAAACCTAAGGACCTTGAAGGTGGGCCGTCGTTGGGCCGTCGGGCAACGGACAACCCAGAGCGTCAAAGGCGAGGGGGGGCCTCATTCCCTTGAGTCTTTCTTTTAGAGATGAAGGTTTTTTTATGGTGTTGGTGAATACCATGTGTTCTGGGGGACTTTGGTATGTTATTCCCGTCGCCTTTGACGCTTCGTGGGTGCTGGCTGCTCGTTCAATCAGAGCCGTTCGTCGAACGATGCTCAGAGACTTCCGTTGTTTGGCGCAGGCGTGCATCTTTAATTGCTTTGGGTTTATCGCCTCCTAAAAAAGAGGCTCAGACCTCTTCTACGTCAGGGCAGACTTTAACTTGTTTAATCCTGTTTTCGGCCACACTGACAATTTCCATATGGTGTCCTTTCACTTTGATTGTGGCTTTGATTTCAGGGATCTCTTCTAAATGTTCGAGGATAAGCCCATTGAGGGTACGAGGTCCATCTGTGGGTAAGTTCAACGAAAGGGTTTTGTTCAGATCGCGGATGTTCGCGCTGCCTTCGATAAGATAGCTTCCATCAGATAAAGTGATGATTTCATCTTCAAGTCGAGGTGAAAGAGAGGTGGTGAATTCCCCCACGATCTCTTCCAGTATGTCTTCGAGTGTCACAAGCCCAATCATGTCGCCATATTCATTTACAATCAATCCAATCCGTTCTTTATTTCTTTGAAACTTAATGAGTTGAATATTTAAAGGCGTGCCTTCTGGGATGTAATAAACTTCGTCTGCTGCCCGTAAAAGGTGCTCTTTACAAAACGTGTTTTCCACCATCATTCGATAAGCTTCACGTACGCGGAGCATCCCAACCACTTCATCAATTTGATCTCGATACAAGACCATACGGGCATGCGGTGCGTGTGTCAGCTGACGCATAATGGATTTCCAGTCGTCATTCACATTGATCCCGGTGATCTCACTGCGCGGAACCATGATGTTGTTAACATTGACACTTTCAAGCTCAAGGATAGAAATGAGCATGTTTTTGTGTGCTTTTGGGATGAGTCCTCCCGCGTCATTGACGAGGGTGCGCAATTCTTCAGAGCTGAGATGCTCTATATCTTGTTTTCGCGGAGATATTTTAAATAGGCGTAAAAAAGTATTGGCGATGAAATTGATGATGATCACGAGAGGAGAAAGCAAGATCATTAATATTTTCAGTATGGGAGCACTGAAAAAGGCAACGCGTTCAGGGTATATTGCAGCCAGTGTTTTGGGGGTAACCTCTGAAAAAACAAGGATCACCAAGGTGAGAATACCTGTTGCGATCCCAACCCCTAAGTCTCCGTATAAACGCATGCCTAATAAGGTTGCAACTGCGGAAGCGAGGATATTGACAAGGTTATTGCCAATGAGGATAAGACCAATCAATCTGTCTGGACGTTCTAGGAGTTTTTCTACGCGCTTTGCACCTTTATTACCTTGTTTTGAAAGGTGTTTCAGTCTGTAACGGTTCAGTGCCATCATGCTGGTTTCAGAGCTGGAAAAATAGGCAGAAATGACGATAAGAAATACCAATAGGGAAACCAATGTTCCCGTCGATACGTCGTCCAAATTTAGCGATCCTTTTTCAATGAGGGAGACTTTTAATTAAGAACGAGAAGCAAGGTATTTGTCAAACTATTTAGTTTTGATTTCATCAAAAAAGCCCTTTTAAGGAGGGCTTTTCGATATTTTCAGTTTGGAATATTTTCCGGTCGGCATACCAAAAAAGGCCCTATACCCAAACTAATTGAAGATGCGCGCTGGAGAAAAGCGAGCGAAAGCGTGAGCATGGATGGACTCTTTTATTGGGCGCTGCGAGCGAAGCCTGCACTCACGCAGCGTCAGAGATAAGGAATCTATGAAAAGGGAGTGCCTTGTTCTTTTTGTTATTTTGAACAGGCACTGCGCCTTAATAAATTGGTTTGAATGTCAATAAATGGGTTAGTGCGGAAAGAGAGATTATTGAATAATCACTTCTCGAACAAATCGACTTCCAAAATAAGCAAGTGTCAGTAAAAAGGCACCAAAAAGACTGAACCAGATCACTCGTCGTCCACGCCAACCATGACGGAAATGCCCCCATAAAAGGACGCCATACACAACCCAAGCAATGACAGAAAAAAAGGCTTTATGTGATTTTCCTTGCTGAAACATATCGTTGACGAAGAAGACGCCTGTGAGCAGTGTCAGGGTAAGGAGGCCCTCACCGACAAGGATGATATTAAAAAGTTGTCGCTCAACCGCCATTAAAGGGGGAAGATTTGGGTTAATCACCAGCGCATTCTTACGTTTTAATTGATGATCAATCCAGGCCAACTGAATGGCATATAAGGTTGCAATCATCAGGGTTGAATAGGAAAAAAGCGCTAAAGAGATGTGGAAAAGAAGCGTTGGGTGCGTTTCTAAATGGGTGATAAAGGCGCCTGGTAGAATGGCACTTGCGGCAAGATTAAGCGCTGAAAAGCTATAAATAACAGGAAGCAATATCCAGACGCGAATTTTAAAAATCAAAAGTGTTACGGTCAGCGCCATGATAAAACTGATGAGGGAGGCGACGTTCAGAATGCTTAAATTTTGTCCTGAATTTTCGAAAATTAAAGAGAAAAGCAAATAGGCATGAAGGGAAAGAGCGGCTCCAGCATTAAAAAGGACGCGCAATCTTGGGATCGGGTTCGGTCCATATAATCCTGGAATGATGTACATCAAGGCAGAGAAATAAAGCAAGCTTGCTGTCAGTGCTAAAAATATAGACATAGTGTTTTTTAACACCGTTCGCGTCAAAAAAGAGCATTCATTATACATGTTGCAATGCAGGCTCGCTACGTGAGTCTTGGCTTTTCATCGCATGAATGATCTTTTCATCGTATTGCGAAAGCTTGCGTGTTAGCCCGATTGATATTGGGATATAATCCAAAACATTTAGGGTCGTCACCCTCAAGACCAAATGGAGTCTTGGTATTGTCGCCGAAAACGCGGCGTTAGAGAGCGAGTAAAAAATGTTTGAAAATTTAACGGATCGTTTATCGAGAACACTGAAAAACATCAGTGGTCGTGGTCGTTTGACTGAAGACAATATTAAAGACACCTTACGAGAAGTCCGTATGGCGTTGCTTGAAGCGGATGTCGCTTTATCGGTTGTACGTGATTTTGTTACAAAAATTAAAGAAAGGGCTGTGGGGCTTGAAGTGTCAAAGAGCCTGACGCCGGGACAAGAATTTATCAAGATTGTTCAAGCTGAGCTTGAATCTTTGATGGGGGCATCAAATACCGAATTAGAGTTAACAACCCAACCTCCTGCTGTTGTATTGATGGCTGGGCTTCAAGGTGCGGGTAAAACCACCACGGTGGGCAAGCTTGGAAGCATGCTTAAATCACGCCATAAAAAGAAGGTTTTGGTCGTGTCAGCGGACGTTTATCGTCCTGCTGCGATAAAACAGCTTGAAACCTTATCCACAGATGTCGGGATTGATTTCTTTTCTTCTTCTGTTACTCAGCAGCCCATCGAAATTGCAAAAGCCGCCCTTGAGCATGCGAAACTCGGTTTTTACGATGTGCTTATTGTTGATACAGCAGGCCGTTTGCACGTTGATGAAGAAATGATGGATGAAATAAAAGGCATCCACGCCATTTTAGATCCCGTTGAAACCTTGTTTGTTGTTGATGCAATGACAGGTCAAGATGCTGCGAATACAGCGAAAGCGTTTAATGAAGCCTTGCCTCTGACCGGGGTCATTTTGACGAAGGTGGATGGTGATGCCCGTGGAGGCGCTGCGCTTTCTGTTCGCCAAATCACAGGTAAACCCATTAAATTTCTCGGTGTAGGTGAGAAAACCGATGCTTTAGAGCCGTTTCATCCTGAGCGAATTGCAAGTCGAATTCTTGGGATGGGAGATGTACTTTCTCTCATTGAAGATTTAGAGCGCAATGTCGATAAAGATACGGCTGAAAAATTGGCCAAGAAATTCAAAGAAAAAAGAGGCTTTGATCTTCAAGATTTTTCTGACCAATTAAAACAAATGAAAAACATGGGCGGAATGATGGGCATGCTCGATAAACTTCCAGGCATGTCGGGCATGTCAGATGACGTAAAAAATAAGGTTGATGATAAAATATTTGTTCAGATGGAGGCCATGATAAGCTCGATGACTCCGAAAGAACGCGCGAATCCAGACTTGATTAAAGGCTCTAGAAAAAAACGCATTGCAGCAGGCTCAGGCACACAAGTGCAAGATCTTAACCGTTTGCTCAAACAGTTTACCCAAATGCAAAAGATGATGAAAAAAATGCAAAAGGGGGGGATGAAAAACATGATGCGTAATATGAAAGGAATGATGGGCGGAATGGGCGGTGGTGGGATGTTTCCTCGCGGATAACCTTTTCTTTCAATCCGCCGGTTTTCTTTCTTTATGTGTTCTTGAAAACTTGTTTTTTTCTGCAAACCCCTTTTACGTGCGCTTTTTTCGTTAAAGCAGTTGCATTCGATCACAAAAAGCGTAAAATTCCGAGGCTTTATTTTGGCACGAGGCCCTGTATTTGTATGGGGCTAATTTAATTTAGTAATGCAAAGAGGACGACATGGTAACCATTCGTTTGGCACGTCACGGCGCGAAAAAACGCCCATTTTATCAAATCGTTGTTGCTGATAGCCGTCAAACTCGCGACGGTCGCTTCATCGAGAAAGTTGGTTTCTTTAACCCGATAGCTCAAGGTCAAGAAGAGAAACTGCGTTTAGATTTAGCCCGTGTAACGCATTGGGTTGGTCAAGGCGCATCTGTTTCTGATCGCGTAGCAAGACTTATCAAAGATGCTGCAAAAGCAGCTTAATTGGTCAGTATCAAGGTTAAAAAAACATGAGTGATAAAGAAAAGATAGTCGTAGGCAAGCTTGGTGCCTCTTATGGTATCCGTGGCTGGCTTAAAGTTTTTTCTTACACTGAAAACGCTGAAAGCATTTTTAGCTACAAGCCTTGGTTTATCAAGGTGCGTGGGCAATGGCAAGAATGCAGTCTTGAAGACTGGAAACGTCATGGCCAAGGATTTGTCGGTAAATTGAGCGGTCTGGAATTGCGTGAAGATGCACAAGGATTGACCCATGCCGAAATCGGGATTTATGCCGATACATTGCCTGCTTTGTCGAATGAAGAATTCTACTGGCGTGAGCTTTTTGGTATGGAGGTCGTCACGACGAAAGGGTACAACCTGGGTAAAGTGACAGATATCCTCGAAACAGGCTCTAACGATGTATTGGTGATCACCGCAAATCCGAAAGATGCTTTTGGTCAGAAGGAACGCCTTGTGCCGTTCCTCGATGAGCAGGTTATCAAACTAATTGATAGAACCGCTCAACGGATCGAAGTTGACTGGGATCCTGGATTCTAATACCTCAGGTCATAAATAAGCAATAGGAGCGGAAATATGTGGGTTGGTGTTATCACCCTTTTTCCTGAAATGTTCCATGCTATTACCGATTTTGGGGTCACAAGCCAAGCGGTAAAAAAGGGTTTGCTCCATGTAGAAACGTGGAATCCACGTGATTTTACATTGGACAAACACCGAACGGTGGATGATCGCCCTTATGGTGGTGGGCCGGGCATGTTGATGATGGTGCAGCCTTTGCGCGACGCCGTTCATGCAGCCAAAAAAGCCGCTAAAGGGAAGGCGAAAGTGATTTATCTTTCACCTCAAGGCCGAAAGCTGAATCAAGCTGGCGTTGAGGAGCTGGCTCACAATGAGAATCTGATCCTCATTTGTGGACGTTATGAAGGAGTTGATGAGCGCATGATACAAACTGAAGTCGATGAAGAATGGTCTATCGGTGATTTTGTGCTCAGTGGGGGAGAGTTGCCAGCGATGGCGCTTGTGGATTCTGTTGCTCGGTTCATTCCGGGTGTATTGGGAGACATTGCGTCAGCAAAAGAAGATTCTTTTGCAAATGGTTTGCTCGACTGTCCGCATTACACAAGGCCTGAGATCCTTGATGGAATAAAAGTGCCCTCGGTACTGACATCAGGAAATCATAAAGACATTCGCCGCTGGCGGTTAAAGCAATCGCTAGGCCGTACTTGGCTTAGAAGACCAGAGCTTCTGGAAAACCTAGCTCTGACTGACGAACAGGAATGCATTTTGTCTGAGTTCATAAAAGAGCACACGACAAATTCCTAAACATATTGAGTATCAGTTTATTCTAGGGTATAGAAAATGAGCAATATCATTAAAGCGCTCGAAGATGAGCAACTAAAGCAAGACATCCCAGTATTTAATGTGGGCGATACCGTTATCGTTCAAGTTAAAGTAAAAGAAGGCGAGCGTTTACGTTTGCAGGCTTATGAAGGTGTTGTTATTGCTAAACGTAACCGTGGTCTGCATTCTGCATTCACTGTACGTAAAATTTCCAACGGTGAAGGTGTTGAGCGTGTATTCCAACTCCATTCACCTGTTGTTGACAGCATTGCTGTTAAGCGCCGCGGTGCAGTACGTCGTGCCAAATTGTACTACCTGCGTGAGCGTTCTGGTAAGGCTGCTCGTATTAAAGAGCGTCTGGCTAAGAAATAATCGCTTAAGTGCGTATTGCTCGAAAGAGACAAAAAAGCCCACTTCGTGTGGGCTTTTTTTTATTCAAAAATAAATATCTTTTCTATTTCTCTTTGGTTCTTCTTAAATATTTCTCAAATGAATTTGAAAATGATCATCGAACTTGTCTTGCCCCTCAAGAAGATTAAAGAGAGTAAGGTATAATTTAAACCTCATATCAAGACGTTAAAATCATGGCATAATGTTTGTCTGAAAATGGAGGTTTGCTGGTGCAATACGATTGGATTTTATTTGATGCTGATGAAACCTTGTTTTCATTTGATGCATATCAAGGTTTGAAGACCCTGTTTTCTCGCTATAAAATTGATTTTTCTAAGGCTGATTTTGAGCAATATCAAAAAGTAAATACCCCTCTTTGGGGGCAATATCAAAAAGGTGAAATTAGCTCGAAACAATTGAAAGAAAATCGCTTTTTACTTTGGTCTTCTCGTCTTACTGTTTCTGCGGCGGAGCTTAATCGGCAGTTTTTAGACATCATGGCCGAGCTTTGCCAGCCACTCGAAGGGGTTCAAGAGGCGATTCCTCTTCTGGCTAAAAAAGCAAAATTAGGGATTATTACCAATGGATTTTCCCAAATGCAAAATAGACGCTTAGAAAATACGGGCCTTCAAAAATATTTTGATTTATTGGTTGTGTCTGAAGAGGTGGGCTTTCCTAAACCGGATGTGCGCATTTTTGAGTATGCTTTTGAAAAGATGGGATACCCTGATAAATCACGTATCTTAATGGTGGGAGATAACCTTCATTCTGATGTTTTAGGAGCAAATCTTGCCGGCATAGAGAGTTGTTGGTTAAATATGAATGAAAGTGCATTAAACACGCAAAGTCTACCGTGTTTTGTGGTGAAATCTTGGAGTGATTTGTCGCGTTTATTGCTAAGTTAAGCTGCTCTATCTTGATTCTTTCTTTAATCTTTTATTTAAGTTAGTTTTTTTATGTGCTAATCGCTTCATATTGGGTCCACCTTAGCGCTCTTGAAGAACAAAGACATAGGAAGGCGTGATCTGTTTTTTTTAAGCGTCGCGATTAGAATAGAGCTTATATCTAAAGATTAAAGGAAGAGAGAATGAACACAATTCAGACATTAGAGAAAAAGTGGCTTGAAAGTCTATCTCGAAATTGGTGGGTCCTTTTTGGCCGAGGCGTTGCGGGAGTCTTGTTTTCTATTTTACTTTGGACTTTGCCTGCAAATGAGTCTGTTGAAACATTGATTTTTGCTTTCGCTGTTTATGCCCTTATAGACGGTCTTTTACAAATGTGGACTGCATTTTTTGAGCGTAAAGAACGAGATAATTGGCTCATCCATTTTTTGTGGGGAGCGGGGAGCGTTCTTGTTGGATTTTTGGTTTTCTTCGCACCCAGTTTGACGACGATGGCTTTGCTTTTTTATATGGGTCTTTGGTCCATCGCAAAAGGGATCCTTGAAATCATCGCCGCTGTGCGTCTTCGGAAAGAATTATTAGGGGAGTGGTTTTTAATATTAAGTGGGATCATTTCTTTTTCTTTTGGATGTTTCTTGCTTCTCAATCCTGAGGCTGTTGCTGCAGTCATTATTTGGGTTATTGCTATGTATGCTTTTATTATTGGCCTGTTCTTTATTGCGCTTTCTGTTAAATTAAAGAAAGTAAAAAGCATAAATGCAGTGGAAGACTGATCTCTTTAAAATACGGATTTATTTAGCCAAAATTGAATGCTTATGTTGCATCAATGTATTTAATTAATAATCTAGAATAGAGTGATAAAATGTTTAATAAATGTATACCCCCTTTTTTAGCCCTCTTCATAGTTGGATGTGTGAGCATCGATAGTATAGATTCATTAATAAAGAAAGGAAATTGGGTTGTAGTTGGAGAGCGCGATGGTGTAAGAGGTTTGCCTTCTCGTTCATTAAGTGAATTGGATGTATTGGCGAATGCTGTTGGCGTTGAAAAGGTCGATATCGTCAGTTATGAGAATGGTTATAATTCTGGAATTGAAAAGTTTTGTGATGTAGGAAATGCATATTCAATTGGATTATCCGGTATGCAATACTTTGGAGTTTGTTCTTATAAATCAGATGGTTTGCGTTTCAGGATGGAATGGCAAAGGGGATTCGATCATTTTCAAGCAGGAGATCGTTCTTTTTAAAATAATCTGTATTTTTTTATAATAAACAGGTTTTTCGTCATTCAGTTATCCTGAAAAATTGAGTGGCGTAGCTGATCTTAAAATAGATATTCAGTGTTAAATAATATAACAAATAGAAAGAAGGATTATATAAAACAGGATTTTTCTATATTCTTTTCTGGCGATTTTGATATTGTAAAGAATGACGTTTTCTTAATGGACATGCTTTGGGTGGCGTTTTTATTGGTCCTCTTTTTAATGCCTATTTATAAAGAGATAAAGAATTTGATTTTAATATAAATTAATTTAAATTTATTGGTTTTTGAAATGCTTATTTAAGGATGCGGTTTTTAATTATGATTTGCCTTCTTTAAATAGATAAATATTTTTTGTTTGAGCCATTTTTTATACAAGATGAAGATATGAGTCCAATTTTATTTATATCATTTTCATATTTTCTTCTTTAGTATCCAGAAAACCTCTTGAAGATATAATTTTTAATTGAAACTAAGATTCAAATATATAATGCGTAACATCCAAACAACACGCCATGTTGAAGGCGTTGGTATCTTTTTTGATTTATCAAACCTGCTATACCCAAAGTAATTGAAGATACGTGTAGCCAACAGCCACCTCGCTTCAAAGGCGACGGGTATACATGGATTGAAATTTCATCCTTCATCTGAACGGTATCTTAGTCACATCTTTTAGACGGTATTTTGAACGATTTTCGCTCAATTTTGTTGTCTCCTGCACGAGCATGGACATCATTGAATGAAATCCAATGAATTTGGATCTTTTGCTTTTGATGTGACGAAGGTACTGCATCTGGACAATCTGTTTGAGTTTGAATATTCGCTGTTACGAAAAGAAAGTCTTCCCGTTTAAATCTTTTGTTTTAACTATAATTGAGTAATATTTACAAAAGGTTGCAATCTATTTTCAATAAGTACCTCATTTTTTAATTGATGAGTTTGCTTGAGTGAGATGTTGATATTTTATCCCTTATTTTATTAATCAAGGTATTGATATGAAAAAAGATTTAGTCACAGACGTACGTATAAAAAATGAAAAAGTTCTGATCACCCCAAAGTATCTGAGAGATGCATTGCCATTAAGGAAGGATGTTTTTTCATTTATTTCTCAATCTCGAAAAGAAATTGCCAACATTGTAGAAAAAAAAGACCATCGACTTCTTGTTGTATGCGGCCCTTGTTCTATTCATGATACAAAGGCTGCATTAGAGTATGCAAAAAATCTTAAAGCCTTGTCCGATGAACTCGGTGATCAACTTTATTTTGTGATGCGCGTTTATTTTGAAAAACCTCGTACAACCGTCGGTTGGAAAGGTTTGATAAATGATCCAATGCTGGATGGCTCTTTTGATATAGAGCGCGGTCTTTACATTGCCCGAGAGCTTTTGATTAAAATCTCTGAAATGGGTTTACCTCTTGCTACAGAAGCACTTGATCCTATAAGCCCACAATATATTGGTGACCTTTTTAGTTGGGCGGCGATTGGTGCGCGTACAACAGAGTCTCAAACTCACAGAGAAATGGCCAGTGGCCTTTCCATGCCCATCGGCTTTAAAAATGGCACCGATGGAAGTTTTTCTACCGCCATCAATGCGATGAAAGCGGCTGCTATGGGGCACCGTTTTATGGGAATTAACCAAGATGGGCAAGTGGCTTTATTAACAACGGAAGGTAATCCTGATGGACACGTTATTTTACGTGGAGGAAAAACGACAAATTACGATTCAATCTCGGTTAAGGAATGTGAAACCGAAATGGAAAATGCAGGTTTAAGCCCTGTTATTATGGTGGATTGCAGTCATGCTAATTGTCAGAAAGATTTTCGTCGACAATCTGTTGTTGCATTGGATGTCGCGGATCAAATTCGAAATGGAAACCAATCTGTTATCGGCTTAATGTTGGAAAGTAACCTTCATGAAGGTAATCAATCAGCAGAGTTGGAACTGTCAGAGATGGCTTACGGCGTTTCAATCACTGATGCCTGCCTTCATTGGGAAGATACTCAAGCTTTATTACGTCAGTTGCATGACTTACTTTCATCGTCTCTTAATGCGCGAGTTGCAGAGTGCTGATTTTATGTTGATAGAGTTGTCTCATCTTAGGGATCAAGTCGATCTGCTTGACAAAGAAATATTAGATCTTGTTAGCCGAAGATTAGCTTTGGTTCAAAAGATCAGCGAATTGAAAAATCATTCTGAAGTGCCATTTTATGTTCGTGAACGGGAAGATTTTGTTGTCTCCTCTTTGCGTGAAGAGGCCGTTTTAAAAAACATCTCACCCGATCTTATTGAAGATATTTTAAGGCGTATCTTTCGTGAGTCTTATGCCCGTTCAGGCGCTGCTTCTTTTAAATGTTTTAACCCATTATTACGAAAAATAGTGGTCGTCGGAGGTGGGGGAAAATTAGGCGGACTTTTTGTAAAACATTTCCGTTTGTCTGGTTATGATGTTGACATCATTGAGCGCGAGGATTGGGATACTTCACGAGATCTTTTGAAAAAAGCGGGGATGGTGCTTGTGGCTGTTCCTATTCATAAAACACTTGAAGTGATAAAAACGTTAACTTATTTATCAGACGATTGTATTTTAGCGGATGTGACCTCGATAAAATCAAAGCCTCTTGAAAGCATGTTAAAACATCATAAAGGGCCTGTGGTGGGTTTGCATCCTATGTTTGGATCTCCTATTTCCTCATTGACGAAGCAGGTCATTGTATATTGTGATGGTCGTTTTCCTGAGGCTTATGCATGGTTGCTTGATCAATTTCGTTTTTGGGGGATCACCCTGCAACAATGCAATGCGCTTGAACATGATAAGGCAATGACACTCATTCAAGCGCTGCGTCATTTTACCTCTTTTGTTTATGGCTTGCATCTGGCTCAAGAAAACCCTGATTTGTCTGATTTAATCGAACTTAGCTCCCCTATTTATCGTTTAGAATTGGTGATGGTTGGACGTTTATTCGCACAAGACGCTTCTTTATATGGCGATATTATTTTATCGTCTAACGAAAATAAAGAGATGATAAAACGTTTTCATTCGCGTTTTTCTGAGGCGATAAAACTACTCGACGAAAATGATAAACAAGGTTTTGTTGATGCATTTGAAAATGTAGCAACCTGGTTTGGCCGTTTTTCAGAACGTTTTATGAAAGAAAGTCAAAATCTTTTATTCCAGAGTCAAGATGCTTCTTATCGGAATAAATCCGATAAATAAAAAAAGGCGTCCTTTTTCTCGTGTCTATTGTGTTTTCTTTAGATGCTATCTTTCGATAGGATAGCAGCCTAAGATTTTGATATTTTTTGTTATTTCTTTTAGTTGTTTTATTGCACTTTTCATCTCTTCAGAATGAATATTCTTTTCCAGATCCAAATAAAACATTTCTTCCCATGCGTTCCCAGGGACGGGGCGGGACTCGAGTTTAGTCATATTGATCCCATGATTTCGTAGGATCAAAAGGCAATCCATTAAAGAGCCTGGGGTCTGGGCTGTTGAAATAATCAAGGTTGTTTTTGCTGGGGTAAGAGGGCTGACTTGGATTGGTTTTCTTGCGACCACAATAAAACGAGTGCGATTTTCTTTTTGATTTGCGATGTTAAATTGAAGGGCTTTTAATCCATAAAGTTCACCACTTATTGGGTTTCCTATTGCTGCGGCATAGGGGGATTTGAGGGCTGAAATTTCTTTCATGGCCTCGGTGCTGCTTGAGCAATATTGATACTTTAAATTTATTAATGAATGTAAAAAAGCATTGCATTGTTGTTGTGGCTGAGGGTGTGAATACAGGATCTGAAGGCGTTCAAGATCGGTATCTACAGCGACAAGAAGTGAGTGTTCAATAGGTTGCGTAATTTCACCAATAATAGATAAGCTGGTGTGTTGGAGCTGATCGTAGACTTCATTGATAGAGCCTGTGCAGGTATTTTCAAGCGGTAATACGCCGTAATCTGCAATACCATTTTCAACGCGTTCAATCACCTCTTTAAAATCGTCACATTGCACTTCACTTAAGAGATGGTTTTTTTGTGAGAAATAATGTCTTGCTGCCAAATTTGAATATGAGCCAATATCACCGAGAAAAGAAACACTTACCTGTGCATTTTCGTTTTCTGGGTTGGCCTTGTTTTCTAAAAAAAGGTGCTGATGTTGCACTGAGTCTTCAATGATAGTTTGAAATATTTTAATGACATAGAGTGCGTTGAGGTTTTGTGATTTTCCATCTGAAACCAGTTTTTCGAGCATAACCTGCTCTCTATGTATGTCTCTAACGGGTTTTTGAGTGTTAATTTTAAATTTAGCCACTTCGAGACTGATTTTTCGACGTTCTCCGAGTAAATGCAAAATCTTTTGGTCAATGTTGTTTATACGTTCTCGAATTTCATTGAGCTGTAAAATGGAGTGACTCATTTATTTTTCCTGTTTTGATTATTATTCTTTAGAAGATGGAAAATCTCAGTCATTTAAGATTTTGGTATGCTCATATTAAATTGCATTTATTCAGATGAGTAAAAATAATAATTAATTTTGAGAGGACGAAGACTTTTTCTTTAGCAACAATATTAAGTGAAGAGTGTGATGTCAAGAGGGGCTTTCGTTAAATGAAAAGAAGTGTTCATTCAGTAAGGGATTATTTGTTATACCCGTCGCCTTTGAAATTGCGTGGGTGTTGGCTGCTCTCGTTCTGGTCAATCAAATAGTCTATCTATGCTCAGGGCCCTCACTCGTTTTCCGCCTACACATATCTTCAAGTGTCTTAGGTATATCGGCAAGGTTTGGTATTTTTGGGTAAAAAGAAATGGCTCATCGGGTGTGATGAACCATCGAATAAGCAGGTAAGAATGTATGAAGAAAAATTTAAGGTATTAAGAGATCTTTTCTTTTATTTCTTCAGTGATTTCGGTGTTATCTAAATCGGGTATGTCAGCATGACTTGCTCTTCTGGCCTCTGCTTTGTGTGAGAGTTTATTTATTTGTTTTTCCAGTTTTTGTTTTGCTTCATTGATGGCCGTGTACAAGTCTTCATTTTCAGCAGACGCGACAAGTTTTGCGCCAGGTGCGCTGATTTCAGCGTCTATTTTAAATTTTTTCCCTGGTTGTTCGCTAACGACGACATGGGGATGGGTTAGAGCAATTTGCCATTTTTCCAGTTTTTCTAAACGAGAAATAATATGGTTGCGAATCGCGTCAGTAATCTCGATATTTTTACCAGTGATTTCAACTCTCATAAATAGGCATTTCCTTACAATTAGGTGATCTTATTTTTCTTTCCTAGTCATCATTACTTTTCTAAAAAAAATTGAGCGTGATCTTTGTCACAAAATAAGAGCAAAATATTGCCTTGTCAGCGATTTGTGATCGCGCCGTTAACTTTGATTAAAAAAGCTTGAAATTAAAAAAGAGGCACAGTTACATTTTTCATACAAAAAACAAATGAGACGTTAATTAACTATTTGCTCAATGTGTTTTTATTGCCTTCATTTTGTTGAAAAGAAAATGCCGAGATCATTAAAAATAAATAACGGCATTTTTGTAGATTCACTTGCAATCAAATTGGGTTTAATTTTATTAATTCTCGTGTACGTTCCGCTGGGGCTTCTAGTTTTAATGCTTCGTATGCTTTGAGCATCAGTGGGAGTGATTTTCTTGCGGCAAGGCTGTCTGGAAAATCACGCTGAATTTGTTGGCTACGATTGATGACCGCGATCCAAGCTTCTCTTCGAACGTAAAAATCCGTTGTCGCGAGTTCATAATTTGCGAGGCGATTTTTTAATGCGGCCATGCGTTTTTTTGCATCTGCCGCATATTCACTTTGAGGATAGCGCACGAGAAGGCGTCGGAAATCGATGAAGGCTTTGCGTGCAGGCTCTGGATCTCGGTCGTTTCTACTGAGATTCATTACATTGTGAAGCAAGCTGATATCTTGGGCCATATTAGTGAGCCCACGCATGTAAAGCACCCAATCAATGTCTGAATGTCCAGGCTTCATTCGCATAAAACGTTCTATGGTGCCTTCTGCAAGAATAAGATCGTTATTTTTATAGTAAGCGTAAATAAGATCAAGTTGAACTTGTTCTGAATAAGCACCGAACGGATAGCGAGAATCGAGCAATTCCAGTTTTTTGATGGCCGTGTTCCAATTGCCTTCGCTCAAAGCAGTCTGAGCTTGTTGATAAAACTCAGAGGGAAGAACGTCAGGCGCAATGGTTTCTTTGCTTGCGCAGCCTGCCAATATTGAAATGGCAAGTAATGAAGATAAAGTCAGTCGTTTCATTGCAACAAGTATTTCCTTGAAAGAATATTTTCAGCCTTTGCCATTACGGATTTTGCCACAAAAGGCTACAATGGCACGAATTAGGAGGGTATTCTACCCATCGAGTCCATATAATACCAATGAGTAAACAAGACAATGCTTCAATGCATATAAAAGGTTGTTTTGTTTTCATTTCCGCATTAGTCCTACTGAGAATCAAAAAGTTCGTTATGGCAAAGCAGTTAAAATTAAATAGCACACTCCGTGAGGCGCAACTGGGTCAACGTTTTGACCAAGCATTGGCCGAAGTCTTTCCTGATTTTTCTCGAACCCGTATTAAAGAATGGATTTTATTGGGTATGGTGACGGTAGATGGAAATATCGTCAATAAGCCACGTATCAAAATGATGGGTGGTGAAGTCATTGAGGTTTTGGCTCAAATTGAAGACGAAGTTCGATGGGTGGCTCAAGACATCCCATTAAACATTGTGTTTGAAGACGAGGATATTCTTGTTATTAATAAACCGAGGGGCTTGGTCGTGCATCCCGGAGCGGGGTGTCCTGATGGGACAATTTTAAATGCACTTTTGTATCTTTATCCAAGCATTGCAGAAGTCCCTCGTGCAGGGATTGTGCATCGTCTTGATAAAGACACGACGGGCCTTATGGTGGTTGCAAAAAATATCCCGACCCAAACCCGTTTGGTGCGCGCTTTACAAAAACGCAAAAAATTTACCCGTGAATACGAAGCCGTGGCCATTGGAACAATGACAGGGGGAGGGACAATCGAAAAATCGATTGGACGTCATTCGACAAAACGCACGCACATGGCGGTACAACAATTGGGTAAACCTGCAGTAACGCATTACCGTGTTGTTGAGCATTTTCGTTCTCATACTCGTTTGCGTTTGCGTTTGGAAACGGGACGTACCCATCAAATTCGTGTCCATATGGCCTATTTAAATCACCCTTTAGTGGGAGATCAATTGTACGGTGGCCGTCCTCGCCCTCCTCGCAATGCCGAAGATGAACTGATTCAAATACTTCGCGCGTTTGATCGTCAAGCCTTGCATGCGGCCATGTTGTCTATTGAGCATCCCACGACCAAGGAGATGATGCAGTGGCATGCTCCGATTCCAGAAGACATGGTGAATTTGATGGATGCATTACGCCGAGATGCGAAGTTGCATGAAGAATATTGAAGCCCTTTCTCATTCATGGATAACCCCAGACTGGCCTGTGCCTTTAAAGATAAAAGCGGTGAGTACGACCCGAATAGGAGGAGGGAGTCTTCCCCCTTTCGATGCTTTTAATTTGGGGGCGCATGTCGGCGATCTGAAAGAAGACGTTCTGAAAAACCGCGCCTTGCTTGTCAATGAAATGAAGATGAGTTCTGTGCCGGCTTGGCTCAATCAAGTGCATGGCATTGATGTTGTTTCTTTGCCTTTGGCTGAAACGTCAGACCTTATCGATGCCGATGCATCTTATACCCGAGAGCCCGGACAAGTCTGCACGGTCATGACAGCCGATTGCTTGCCAGTGCTTTTTTGTGATGAATCGGGACTGCAGGTTGCGGCAGCTCATGCGGGTTGGCGTGGCTTGCTGAATGGGGTTTTAGAAGGTACTTTGTCTACATTTTTTGACCCCAAAAAGGTGATGGCCTGGTTGGGGCCGGCAATTGGGCCAGCTTGTTTTGAAGTGGGGAACGAGGTTCGTCGGCAATTTTTGGAAAAAGACCCTCATGCTAAAGAGGCCTTCATTTCTCATAATGATCGTTGGCTTGCCAATATCTATTGGCTGGCAAAGCGGCGTTTAACACAAGCTGGCGTTGTCAATATTTATGGCGGGAATGAATGCACTTTCACCAATCCAACGCGTTTTTTTTCCTATCGAAGGGAAAATAAAACCGGCCGTCAAGCCAGTTGTATTTGGATAGAAAAATAAGACGAGACTCAAACGACCGATTTTTTGACTGCCTTCTTCAAGCCCTATGACAAGAATCCATTCTTGCTGAGGGGCTTTTCGTTTCTGCCTGCTATACATCGCCTTTGAGGTTGCGTGGGTCTTGCTTAAGCGCGTTCAGCCCAATCACAGCAAGAATCTATGCTCAGGGGCTTCACTTGCTGGGCGCAGACGCGCAACTTCAATCACTTTGGGTATATAAATAAGGCCTGTATAAGCGATATCCTTGTTGCTTTTTCTTATCGTATTTTTCGGCAGGCCGCTTTCACCTCTCGAAATGGATAAGAGGTTAATTTTCCGAATCCCTTCATCGTTCTTGCTTTTAATTTTGTTGTCAGGGGGGTTGTGAGCCCGCATAAATAGCGGGAGAGTGCTTGCTCTGTGATCTCAATCTGCTGTGATTTCCCTGCATCTAAAAACGGCTGGCACCACGCTTTTAATTGAACAAGATCTAATGGCACTAAAGAGGGAGAAAGAGGCAAGGGTTGAGCATGCCCCTTGCATACAGAGCAATGCCCGCACTGAGGTGGTGCGTGTTCATCTGCAAAATAACGCGCTAATTGGTAACTTAAACAGCTCTTCGTTTCAAAAAGATCGAGCATCGCATCGATACGCTTTATTTCACTCTTTTCTTTTTCTTGAAAAAAACAGTACAAGGTGCGGCTGAGTTTGTCTGCATTTTCCCCAACACAAGCAAGAGGTTGTTTGAGCTGATAGGCGTCGGTCATTTGTTTGCTCTCTAAGATGATCCATCCTTTACTGGCAAGATAATCAAGGGCTGCGACTGCCCGTGCTCTTTGTCCTTGGTAAGATTGCCAGAGGGCATCAAAATCCACCGTATACCAGGTTTTTGCTTTTTTTGAGGAAAGAAAAAGAGCTTGAATAAAACCTTGTCGTTCATCAATGAATTGCGCAATGATGTCTTCCAAAGGCCACTGCGTCTTGAATCTGTACTCAGAAAAGTAACTGAACTGTGGTTCGATTACCCCTTCTAGCTCTAAATAAACCAAGAGGGTTTTAAGGGGTAATGGACGAATATTGCAGTCGCGAGACAGACTCGTGAGCATCATTTCCCATCGATTATTGCTTTGTGTTAAGCCAATTTTATCGATGACGGTGCGTATTGCGGATAAATCAGGTGTGTCTCCATAGACAAAGTTTTCAAGTATGCAAAGGGACTCTCGATTGGCGAGGACGGTGCAATAAGACGCTTCACCATCGCGACCTGCACGCCCAATTTCTTGGCTGTAATTTTCAATTGATTTGGGCAAGTCATAATGGATCACGGCACGAATATTTGATTTGTCTATCCCCATACCAAAAGCAATGGTGGCGACGATACAATTGATTTTTCCTTGCATAAAATGAGTCTGAATATTTTGGCGCGCATGATTTTCTAATCCTGCATGGTATTCAAAAGAGGGCACCCCTTGGCTGCGAAGATAGTGCGCCACTGTTTCTGTTGTGTTTTGCTGGGTAACATAGACAATTGTGGGTGCTAACGGGGCTCTATTGATTATTTTAAGTAAGGTTTCTAACTTGTCCTTTTCCTGACAAGGCAAGACGTTAAGATGAAGGTTATGGCGATAAAATCCGGTCAGTACAATGTCTTTTTTTTGTATTCCAAACTTTGCCCTCATGTCTTCAATCACCTGTGCTGTGGCTGTGGCTGTGAGCAACAAAACCTGAGGAATATGAAGTTGGGTGCAATAAACGGGCAGTTTTAAGTAATCAGGACGGAAATTGTGCCCCCATTCTGAAATGCAGTGCGCCTCATCCACCACAAGCAATGACAGTGGAACAGAAGAAATGAACTGTCTAAACCGTTCGTTTTTTAGACGCTCTACCGAAATCATCAAAATCTTGATTTCTTTTGATTTTACTCTCTGCATTATTTCCTTCGTTTCTTCATAGTCCAATGAAGAATCAATGGACGCAGCGGCGATCCCTTTTTTTTTAAGAAAATCGTTCTGGTCTTTCATCAATGCGAGTAAAGGGGAAATCACCAAAGTTAAATGAGGAAGATGCAGTGCGGGCAATTGATAGCAAAGGGATTTTCCTGAGCCGGTTGGAAAAATAGCTGCAGATGAATGACCCGCCAGCACTTTTTCGATCACCTCTTTTTGTCCGTAAAGTAAGTCTTCAAAACCAAAAATCTCTTTCAATGTGTTGAGATAAAAGGGGGTTTTTGACATGGTTATCCTATGAAAAAAAGTGGAATAAGATCTCTTTTGCTTTTGCGTTTAAGACTGAAAATCGATTCTATACCTAAGATATTTGAATTTGAAGCCAGGTCCCAAGAACGAAAAGCCCTTGAACATCGATCTTTTATGTATACCCGTCGCCTTTGAAGCTGCGTGGGTGTTGGCTGCTCTTATTCAGCCCAATCACATCCTCTCTCTATTCTCAGGGGCAATGATTACTTTGGATATAATAAACAAGATGAACAGGTTTCATCCTCTTTGTTTTTAATCCTGAAGGAGTATGCTCTTTTAAAGGCCTCTGCGTATGAAGAAGAAAGCGTTGAATTCGTCGCATGCGGGCATGGCTGTAATTTAAGGTTTAGCGCCTTTTTTATCCTTTGTATGTCCTTTTTTTCAAATTAAGTCGGGTATAGATTTTGATTTAATTATTTAATTTCATTAAGTTTTGATTTAAATTGTGCGCCTTTGTTCTTTGTTAATCCTTAGAATGAATCATTGCTGAGTGTATTCAAAATGCGAATGAAGATATATTCGATTAACATGCGGAACGATAAATTTAATCTTTATTTCAATTAGTTATTGTTTTGTTGCTTTAATTTTTTACCTGTAGATGCGCACTGTATAAATGAGAGGTTTCTAATTGAGGACGTATGAAAAATAAAGAAAAGATTGCAGTCTTTATTGATGCTGACAATGCGCCTGCAAAAAATATAGGTCATATATTATCTGAGTTATCAAACTTAGGTGTCGTAAATATTCGCAAGGCCTATGGAAACTGGAAAAATCAGAATTTAAAATCCTGGGAAGATGTGTTACATGAATTTGCTATTCAACCTATTCAGCAATTTGATTTAACAAAGGGTAAAAATGCAACAGACATTGCTTTGGTGATTGATGTGATGGACGTGCTTTACACAAAAAAGATAGATATTATCTGCCTTGTTTCTTCTGACAGTGATTTTACGCCTCTTGTTACACGTTCTCTTGCGGATGGGAAGTATGTGATTGGTTTTGGTCAAAGAAAAACACCCTTGGCTTTTGTGAACAGTTGTTCCCGTTTTTTGTATTTAGACGACGCCGAAGAGAAAGAGAGACTGACAAAAAAACAAGCTAAAAATATAAAAAGTGATACGAGCCTAATCAATTTACTCAGAGAAGCCATCGACGCTGTAGAAGAAGAGGACGGCTGGGCAAGGTTAGGTCCTATTGGTATGCATGTTTCAAATCACCCTTCATTTGACCACAGAAATTATGGTTTCAAAAAATTGAGTGATTTATTTATATCAATCGATTTATTTGAAATAAAGAAAACAAATACGAGTGTGCTTTGGGTAAGAGATAAAAAAAAACAAAACAGGTGCGTCAATTAATTTGATTTAAAACGAGAAAGGAATCCGATTAAAACCAGTTCATTTTGGTAAATAGATGATTAATGAAGGTGTCATTTTGAGTCGCCTTGTTGTTTTTCTTGATTAAAAATGAGTTAAATTTGTTTTTGAAAAAGGCAAGGATTGAAAATAAGCGCGCTCATTGAGAACGCGCTTATTTTGTATTTTAAAAGCGCGAATACCCGTGAGGATTGAAAGGAGAAGGAGGCGCCCTTTTTTATATCCGTCGCCTTTGAAGCTGCGTGGGTGTTGGCTGCTTCAGGCCAATCACATCGTCTCTCTATGCTCAGGGGCTTCACTGCCTTGCCGCAGACGCGCATCTTCAATTGTTTTGGGTATAT
>CAMRDW010000021.1 GCA_947041315.1 uncultured Enterovibrio sp. | reverse complement strand
AGACTTTAACGATCTCTGCCATAAAACAAACACGCTCCTTGCTTATGTTTTTACAAAACGAAAAGAGAGCGTGTCAAAAAACTTAAAGAGCATCTTGCCCCTTTTGGTATAACCTGGTTTTATACTGATAACAGGGGAGCTTATGAAGGACATCAGGATTTTAGTGAGCACGAAATACGTAAATAAAACACACAAAAGAGCGAGCAGAAAAATCTCGATTTTAGAACGAGAATTAAGTGATTAACGCGACGTACATTTTTTTTCAAAGAGTGAATTGATGCATGATATTGGTTTTTATATTAACGCCGTTGAATCTGGGATTGATATTCATGCGAAAATGCAGATTTGAGTCCCTGCCCTTTCGTGGGTAGGGGCTCGATTATATGATTGAATTTTATTTAAGCTTTAATTCTAAGTATACATATACCCGTTGCCTTTGAAACTGCGTGGGTGTTGGCTGCTCTCGCTCAGGCCAATCACACAGTAGATCTATGCTCAGGACCTTCACTCGTTTGCCACCTACACGCATCTTAAGTGTCTTGGCTATAGCTGTTTGATGCGTTTTTTTCAGAGTAGGATTTTGACTTATTTAATCAGATAAAGGTGAGCACGCTTTTTTTAGCCAAATTAAATCATTTCCTTTTAATGATGGGCTAATATCCTTCCAAACGTGTTTATGGTAGTTATTCCACCATCTTTTTTCATTTTCAGTTAGAAGTGATTTTTCAAGTAAGTTTTTATCAATGGGAACGCGAGTTAGAGACTCGAAACCTAATACATTTATTTCCGGAGAAATATTTATTTTTACTACTAATTCAAGGTTTTCTATACGAATACCAAAAGCATCAGCTGGATAATAGCCGGGTTCATTTGATAAAATCATTCCTGGTAATAATGCGGTAGAATTGTATGCTTTTCCGATCCTTTGTGGTCCTTCATGGACGCTGAGAAAATGTCCTACACCGTGCCCTGTTCCGTGATCGTAATCTAAACCATGTTGCCATAGAAATTGGCGTGCGAGGGTGTCCAGTTGACTTCCGACGGTCCCTCGAGGAAAACGTGCCTCTGAAAGAGCAATGTGCCCTTTTAGAACTAAAGTGAAAGCTCGTTTTATTTCATCGGAGCATTCACCTATTCCAACGGTTCGGGTTATATCAGTCGTGCCATCCGGATATTGCCCACCCGAATCAACGAGATACACATTATGTCGCTCTAGTGTATTGGTTTCATTTTGATTCTTATGGTTGTAATGGCACATTGCTGCATTTTTTCCAGCCGCCGATATTGTATCAAAGCTCGGTTCAACAAAATGTTCATTCTCTTTTCTAAAGTGATAGAGTTTATCGGAAAGAGCTTCTTCGCTGAGTAAATGATCTTTTTTGATTTGTTCTTCAAGCCAAGCAAGAAAGCGGCTGACTGCAACGCCGTCGCGAATATGGCAAGCTTTAAACCCTTCAATTTCAGCTTTGTTTTTCACCGCTTTTGTTAAAAGGCATGGATCGGATCCTTGAATAATTAGAGCATTATTTTCTTTTAATAATTGATTGATCCAAGCACTGCTTGTTTGTGGGTCAAGCAGCACCCTTTTGCCTGATAGACTCGTAAGGGTTTCTTTTAGTTTTTCAGGTGGAAGCACGTTTACGCCTTTTCCAGTGTGAATATGAAAGTCTTCGGGAAGGCGTTGAGGGTCAATAAAGAAGGTGACATTACCATTTTTATATATGATGGCACTCGATAAAAGTACAGGTAAGCAAGGTATGTCTTGCCCGCGAATATTTAATAACCAACAAATGCTGTCGAGTTGGCTTAAAAATGCTGCATCAGCACCCGCGTTTAAAATAATTTCAGCTATTTCTTTTCTTTTTTCAGCGCTTTTTTTTCCTGATAAATTTTCAGCCATAAGACGTGCGTGGCTAAGGTGAGGAAAAGGACGCTCTTTCCAAAGGCTATCAATTGGATTTTCATCAATACAAATAAGCTTGTGAGTTCCTTCTAGCTTTTTACTTGTCGCTGAAAACCATGCCTCACTGTGCATGCGATTGTCGATGGCGATTTTGCTGTTTTTATCTAGGTTTTCAAAAATCCATTGAGTGGGAGGTGTTTCAATCAAGTGTTGGTATTCGAAAATATCAGCGTTAACTTGTTTTCGTACTTGAACAGAGTATCTTCCATCAACAAAAATGGCTGCTTTTTCTTGCGTTATTATTGCAGCCCCTGCAGATCCGGTAAATCCAGTAGTCCAACGTAAGCGTTCATTGTGCGGAGGAATATACTCACCAAGAAACTCATCTTCATGTGGAACGAAGAAGGCATCAAGTTCATTTTTTTTTAACCAAGCTCGGAGTGCATCAATTCGGTTTTTATAAGTCGGCTGCATAGGTATCCTTTTTTATCTGAAAAACAGAAGTGATATATTTACATGCTTTCGATATCGATTCCATTTTTGGAGGAGTGTAAATTTTATGTTCAAACAAACTCAGAATGAAGGTTTTATGATCCGAATTGTTGCGTCTTTGGGCATTGAAAACTTTGCAATCTTTCCGAGCATACAGTGATGAATTCTTTAATTCCCAGGTTGAGATTGTTTTTATTTTTAAAGTACGTCTTGTTTCTAGACTGATCATTCATTACCTTTTATCCTTGTCAGAGTTGATATTTGGACAGTAAAGGGGAAGATTGATAACCTCAATATTGAGAAAGAATACCATCTCTTTGGAGGTATCACTCCGACGATAGCTTGCTTTATCTAGAATAATGGGAGTCTATCCTTTTCTTTGAAAATACCTGGCTGTTTTAAGGCATAATCACGTAAGAGGTGTTTATGCTCAGGTGCTTTTCTTATTGCCCTATAGACATTTTTAAATTTATTGGGTACATCTGAGCTGTGTTTTTATCTTTGAGAGCCGTGTTGTTTTTTTCTCTTGAGCTTGACCGTTAGGTCTTGTGTTGTGAGGGTTTTACGTGCTTGATTTTGATCTTGTGATAACATCATTTTCTTCGCTGTTTTTCATTATATTGAAAGTCAAATATCTTCATTGATAGCGAGAATAGATGACTATCTTTTCTTATTATATGTTTGACTTCGTCAATAGATTTCATTTTTTTAGTGAGGTTTTTTAGTGTAATAACTTTGATAAACACAAATTTAGATATATCGCCATGATGTGAAATATATTTTTCTCTTTTGGATAAATATGGACATGTTATTTTTAAGTTTTTTTTGAAATATGCGACTGAGTAGACTCAATTTTGCTTATTTTGTCTTTGTTTGCTTCTTAATTTCACATGAGAATGTGTGTCTTTTATTGTGTAGTTTAATCCCGCATTAAGACAATGGCCTTTTTTGGGTTTATATTATTGAATTTAATGCCTTTTGTTTGTATCTCTTAATCGAAAAGACTTTACATGGACATAAAAAAACAGGAAAATGTTAAACTGACCCCTGATTTAAAACAAGACAAACGTTTGGTTATTTTGATGGTATTGTTGGTCTTGTTCGGTCCACTTGCCATTGACATTTATTTACCCGCTGTGCCTATTATGGCCATTGAATTTGATGTCAAAATAACACGAATTCAAGACACAATATCTTGGTTTTTGGTCAGTCTTGGATTTGGTCAATTGTTAGCTGGACCTTTAGCCGATCGCTTTGGACGTCGTCTTATTGCTTTAATCGGTGTGTTTATTTATTGCGTTAGTGCTATATTGGCGTGGGTTGCTGTTTCTCTTGATATTTTGTTACTTGCTCGTATATTACAGGGATTTGGCGCTTGCGCTACATCGGTGTGTGCATTTGCTGCTGTTCGTGATAGTTTTAGCACCAAACGAACAGGGCAAATGATCAGCTATTTAAATGGAGCAATTTGTTTTATTCCAGCATTGGCTCCTTTGTTAGGTAGCTGGCTTACTACTCATTTTAGTTGGCGTGCTAATTTTTTGTTTATGGCACTCTATGCATTTTTTGCTTGGATTGCTGTATATTCTTTTTTTCGTGAAACGCGTCCCGTTGATACAGATACCTCTGGACCATTATTGGCCCCTTCTCGATATTGGAAGGTATTAAAAGAACCTGTCTTTATTTATCATGCCATGCTTTGTATGTTATCGATGTCTGTCATTTTGGCTTATGTAACCTCTGCACCTGTCCACTTGATAAATAATCTTGGTCTTTCGATGGAGGAATTTACAGCGTGGTTTGCTGTAAATGCGGCACTTAATATCTTTGCTTCGATGACTGCTCCGAAATTAATAGAAAATATAGGGACGCGAAAAATACTAAATTCTGGTATGATGCTATTAATTGTTTCTGGTTTATTGATGATGTTATTGAATAGAACCGAAGAAGCTTGGTCTTTTATGTTGCCTATTTTCGTTTCATCATTTGGTTTTGCTTGGATTTTAGGTGCATCTGCTGGAAAAGCCTTGGAGCCATTTGGTCAAAGAGCAGGTACTGCAGCTGCTTTACTTGGTTTATTTCAAATGTGCGGTGCTGGATTTTTGGTAAGCTTAACGCAGCGTCTTGATTTTACTGAGCCCTTATTGTTAGTGTTTCATATGTTACTTATTATTCCTGGTCTTATCATTTTATGGTTGCCGATGAGTAAATCTTGGTATGAAATTGAATATGAAAATTAAATTGATAATAAGAGATTTAATGCGTGTTTTTAGTTTGACGGGCATGTGATCATTTGCGTGTCAATTCACAAACTTGTTCTTTAGGTTTTTCTTTTTATGAAAAAAGAAGCTTTTCTTTGCTTCTTTTTGATCATCCACAAATTAATTTAACAGGCGTGAAATATATATGTCTTTGTCGGTGCTTGAATTAGCTCGTCACCTGGAAATGCTTGATGTATCTCCAGAGAAAATGATGTTTGGTAAACTGCTTACAGAATTAAGCGGTATGAGTGAAGAGCGAGTGAAATCAGCTGCACGTCAAGTGCCAATTAACGGCTTGTGTGAGTTGATTCACCAATTTAAAATCATTGTAGAAGAGCGTAGAGGAGAGCGAGTTCAAGAGCTTGCAGAGCAAATCTCGAATGATGGTTTTTCTGCAGAAGACTTGCGATTGTTTTTATCACAAAGAAACAATTAGTAGAAATGCTGTCTTTACCTTTTTGTTTTTAAATTAACAAAAAAGTAATTTTTAGTTGGTTTTTAGTCTAATTCATTTTGTAAAGTGACGTCTTCTTTTTGAAATTTTTCTTTGTATTTTGAAATATATGCATGAGCGAATATATACGTTATTTTTTTATTAGGATTAGATATTTCATATCAAAATATAGCGTGATGCATATTCAAATTTCATTCCTTTTTCGATGAAAAGGTACCCTTCACGCGGTTTTTTCTCTTGAATATTGTTTTTCTACATATTCAAGCGATGCTCTATTGCGAGTGAAAAATGAAACCAAGCAAAAACCATTTTATTGGGTGGCTTGGTTTTTTCTCGTTCATTTTCTGTTTTATTCAAATCGACGTTAACACACCATACTCTAAGTGGTTAAATAAGCCGTGCTTTCTTGAGAATCACTCTTGAATGCTATGTTATATTTAAAGTTTGATTTTTCCACTGAATCCATTTTAAGCCATTCAAAAAGAATAATCAGCTCGCCTTGTCTCTGTCATTTATTGAAAGGTAAAAATTCACAAAACCTTCCTTTTTTAGAGAAAAGCAGAATCAAGACTGTTTTCTTTGGACGATTTGAATATTAAGAATGCAATGACCTAATGAGTAAGAAGATAAGCGAGAGATTATTCATTCTCTCTATTTGATCATTGGGTATTTTCAGTAAATTGAATTCTGAATAGACAAGGCTCTCAAATGTGCGCTTTCACTGATATCGATTATCTTCGCGAGAAAGGTTACAACAAGCAGTTAAATGTCATTTTATTGTATTTTTTAATGGAGTTAACTCGACCGTATATAAATAAAAACAGAAACATCCTCAATGTACATCAACAGAAAATTAAAAAACTGGAGAGTATAAAAGCTGGACATTTATCCAGTATCTATTTAGCCTTCAATAAAAATAATTGCCGTGATTTTAAAAGGTTACCAGTATGCAAATTGACGGCTTGTTAATGAAAGACATTTTCTATTTGCTTGGCGGAGCTTCCTTGGCATCTGCTTTTATGCTCTTTTTTCATCGTACTGTTCTGCGCAATTTACGGGATTCTTTTTCGCAGCAACAACAAGCAAATGACTTGCTTCATCAGACAAACATTGAACGCCTTTCTTCAGAAAACCAAACATTAAAAGATGATCTTGATGGGATGGATTTAGAGCGAGATAGATTAACGGCAGAACTTCGAATGCAATTTGGCAAGCTTGCTGTGGCTGCAGAAAAGCTGAGGCATTTAGATGCGCTTCGAGAAGAAAAAGAGCAATTTTCTGAAGCCCTTGATGCATTGAGAGAAAATAAAGCTGCGCTTGAGTTGGCTTTGAGAGAGCAGCAAATTCGAACACAAGAAAAGCTGGATGCAGCGGAAGGAAAAATCCAGATCCTTGAGCTTGCCGAAGTGCGTTTAAAAGAGCAATTTGAAACATTGGCTAATCGTGTTTTTGAACATAAAACGCGTACCGTTGATGAACAAAATCGCCAAAGTTTAAACGCTTTGCTTGGACCAATTAAGCAGCAATTAGAAGGCTTTAGTAAGCAAGTCTTTGACAGTTTTGGTGAGCAAGCAAAAGAGCGACATACCTTGATTCATGAAATTACAAATCTGCAAAAATTAAATGAGAACATGACTCGTGAAGCGGTGAATCTGACCCAGGCTCTTAAAGGCGATAATAAGCAGCAAGGGAATTGGGGGGAGGTTGTGCTTGCTCGTGTTTTAGAAGAATCGGGTTTGCGTGAAGGGCATGAATACCATACACAAGTCAGCCTTGAAAATCAGCAAGGAAAAAGGTATCAACCCGATGTGGTTGTGCGCTTACCTCAAGGTAAAGATGTGGTCATTGATGCCAAAATGGCTTTAGTCGCTTATGAACGTTCTTTTCATGCAACAACGCTAGCAGACAGAGAAAGGGCTTTAAGTGAGCATGTTGCTTCAATTCGGGCTCATATTCGTGGATTAGGTCGTAAGGATTATCATCAGTTACATGGCATAAAAAGTTTGGATTATGTTCTTTTGTTTATTCCGATAGAGCCTGCATTTCAGATGGCGATTGAAGCGGAGCCGGGTCTGATTCGTGAAGCTTTTGATCATAATATTATGCTTGTCAGTCCTACAACGCTTTTGGTCGCACTCCGAACGATTAATAATCTATGGCGTTATGAACATCAAAATCAAAACGCCCGTCTGATTGCAGATAAAGCGGCAAAGCTATATGACAAGGTGCGCTTGTTTGTAGATGATATTGAGGCTGTGGGGATTGCCTTAGATAAAGCGTGTGACACTTATCAAAGCGCAGTGAGTAAACTTTCAACAGGACGTGGAAATATTTTGCGTCAAGCTGAAGGATTTAAAGGACTTGGTGTCGAAGTGAAGCGTGATATTAGTTCAAGCATGCTTAAAAATGATACCTTAGATACGGACGATAAAATGAGCGCTATTACTTCTCTTAAAGACGATCAAGAAGCAAGTACGCCACTCTAATCATATAAAATAAGACTGATTCTTTTTGTATTGTGTCCATTTTTGTAAGTGTCAAACTGGAAGTCTAAGAGGCTTTGAGCATAGGTAGGAACAAAGTACACTTATGGCGCAAGATGTCGCGTCTTTTTTCAGCACTTGGTGTTATTTAGGAGAAACAAAATGACAGAAAATACGCACCATGAGCAGCCTGAGAGCACCACAGATTTTGGTTTTAAAACCGTCAATAAAGAAGACAAAATAGGGTTGGTTGCCAATGTATTTAATAAGGTAGCCACCAAGTATGACATTATGAATGATGTCATGTCGATGGGCGTCCATCGACTTTGGAAACGTTTTACTATTGATTGTAGCGGTGTTCGCCCCGGGCATAAGGTTTTGGACTTAGCCGGTGGTACAGGAGATTTCACGGCTAAGTTCTCTCGAATTGTGGGGGAAAATGGACGTGTCGTTTTAGCGGATATTAATAATTCAATGCTTCTTGTTGGGCGTGATAAATTGCGTGACATGGGGGTAATTGGTAACGTTAATTATGTTCAAGCTAATGCTGAAGAGTTGCCTTTTCCTGATGATTTTTTTGATTGCATTACCATCGGTTTTGGGCTTCGTAATGTGACAGATAAATCTAAAGCATTGCTCTCTATGTATCGAGTTTTAAAACCTGGCGGGCGTTTATTGGTGTTGGAGTTTTCAAAACCTATCATTAAGCCGTTATCCAAGGTGTACGATGCTTATTCGTTTTATCTTCTTCCTAAAATGGGAGAGATCATTGCTAATGACGCTGAAAGTTATCGTTATCTCGCTGAGTCTATTCGCATGCATCCAGATCAGGATACCTTAAAAGAGATGATGGACGAAGCGGGTTTTGAGCAAACAAAATATTTCAATTTAACAGGTGGTATTGTTGCTTTACACCGTGGTTATAAGTTTTAAGGCCTCAATATGTCGTTAGATACACTCGTAACCGCAGCACTTGAAACAAGCCTTAATGCACTTGTTCGTCAAGACTCTTTAAATCAACAAAATTTATTGCGTTTGAAAGGACGTATATTGCGAGTTCGTTTTACTGATATAAACAAGCAATTGGTTTTCTTTTTCAGTCAACAAATTGATATTCTGGCCCAATTTGAAGGTGAAGTGAACTGTGATTTAACCTTGCCGCTTTCGGTCGCCCCAAAACTAAAAGACAAGTCAAATTTAACCTCTTTGATTAAACAAGACCTTTTGCAGGTTGAGGGGGATCTTGATCTCGCTCATCAATTTTCAATTTTACTGAACGGATTAAATCCAGATATTGAGCAATGCCTTTCTTGTTACACGGGAGATATTCTTGCTCACACCCTTGTTCGTGGAATGCATAAAGTGCAGAAAAGCATAAAAAATGCACTAAAGAACCAAGAAACATATGTTTCATCTTTTGTCACTGAAGAGTGGGGTATTTTCCCTGGAATGCTCGAAATGGCCTCTTTTTCTGATGGAATCGAAGACGTAAAAAGCCACGCTTCTTCTTTAGAAGTGCGATTAAACGTGCTTGAGGGCATAAATATGCCCGTTAAAAGGTAATAAAACGAATGAGACTGAATGAATTTCGTCGCCTTTATCAAATAATTCAAGTTCAACTTAATTACGGCTTAGACGAATTATTGCCTTTGCATTCTTTTTCTCGCGGCCCACACTGTATCCGGAAAATGTTTTTCTGGTTGAAAAATGAGCACAAAGAAAAGATGCAAGGAGAGCGATTAAAGCTCGCGTTGCAACATTTAGGTCCGGTTTGGATTAAATTTGGGCAAATGCTTTCAACCCGTCGCGATCTTTTTTCGCCTGAAATTGCCGATCAACTCGCTTTTCTACAAGACCAAGTTGAACCCTTTGATGGTGTCTTGGCAAAAGCCAAAATGGAAGAGGCGTTAGGGGGACCTTTAGAAACGTGGTTTGATGATTTTAATTTGACCCCTCTTGCTTCTGCATCGATTGCCCAAGTTCATACAGCAAAATTAAAAGAAAATGGTCGTGAGGTCGTACTGAAAGTGATTCGACCCGATATTCTTCCCGTGATTCAAGCGGACATCAAGTTAATGTATCGCATGGCCCGTATTGTTGCGCGTTTTTTGCCCGAAACAAGACGCTTAAAGCCCCTCGAAGTGGTACGTGAATACGAAAAGACCTTGCTTGATGAACTTGATTTAATGCGAGAAGCGGCCAATGCGATTCAGCTTCGCCGAAACTTTGAAAATGATCATATTCTCTATGTGCCAGAAGTATTTTGTGATTACTGCAAAACGTCGCTCATGGTTTCAGAGCGGATTTATGGTATTCAAATTTCAGACATTGTGAGCTTGAAAGCCAATGGCACCAATTTAAAACTTTTGGCTGAGCGAGGTGTGCAAGTTTTTTTCACGCAAGTATTTAGGGACAGTTTTTTTCATGCTGATATGCATCCAGGTAATGTCTTTATTGGAGATGACTCTCCTGAGGACCCTCATTGGATCGCGCTTGATTGTGGAATAATCGGTACTTTAAATCGAGAAGATAAACGTTATCTAGCTGAAAATTTTCTTGCTTTTTTTAATCGTGATTATCGAAAAGTGGCAGAGTTACATGTTGATTCTGGCTGGGTTCCTCGCGATACCAATGTGGCTGATTTTGAGTTTGCCATTCGCACTGTTTGTGAGCCAATTTTTGAAAAACCCTTGTGTGAAATTTCTTTCGGCCATGTTTTATTGAATCTTTTTAGTACTGCGCGGCACTTTCATATGGAGGTTCAACCTCAGTTGGTGTTGCTTCAAAAAACATTGTTGTATGTTGAAGGGTTAGGGCGTCAGTTATATCCACAATTGGATTTATGGGATACGGCAAAACCTTTTCTAGAAGATTGGATCTCTCACCAGATTGGTCCAAAAGCCTTACTTGATTCGATAAAGAAAAACGCGCCTTTTTGGGCAGAAAAATTACCAGAACTTCCTGATTTACTTTACGATAATTTACAACAGGGACGCTTAATTAATGTGCGAATGGATGAAATGTACACTGATTTTATACGCGTGCGTAAACAACACAATCGAGGTAAGTTTTTATTAGGTGTGGGCGCCACATTGATGGTCAGCTCTGCCATACTTTATGGTAATCAAATAGAATATGTAGCACACTTTACAGGTACAGTGGCACTTTCTAGCTGGTTTCTTGCTTGGCGCTTATTTAATCAATAATTGTGAGTTGCAATTTATGATAACTCGCATTAAAAAGTAATCTTCATTCACAAGGTTTAATAGAGGTAAATATACATGGGTGGTATTAGTATTTGGCAGCTATTGATCGTCGCTGTAATTGTTCTTCTTTTATTTGGAACAAAGAAATTACGTAATATCGGTGGTGATCTCGGTTCTGCTATTAAAGGCTTTAAAAAAGCCATGGTGGATGATGATAAAAAAGACGCTGATTTTGGACCTGAAAAGCTTGAGGAAAAGAGCAATATAGATCAGAAAACAGAAGCAAAAGTAGAATCTAAAAATAAAGAGCAGGTTTAATTTGTGTTTGATATTGGTTTTTGGGAACTCGTCCTTATTGCGATAGTAGGTTTGGTTGTTCTTGGTCCAGAGCGATTGCCTGGTGCCATTCGAAACGTTTCACGTTGGATGGGCGCTGCACGCCGAATGGCGGGTTCTGTGAGAGATGAACTAGAGCAAGAGCTTAAGATTCAAGAATTACAAGATAATCTAAAAAAAGCAGAAAGCGTAGGAATGAAAAATCTTTCGCCAGATTTACAAGTCTCCATTGATGAATTAAAAAAAGCAGCAGAAGACGTGAATCGTCCTTATGTTAATAAGGATCAAGACACGAATACTACAAATCCATCTCGTCTTTCTAAGGAATAAACCGAATATCGGATTATTTAATGTGAGACTCCCGTTGTTGTCGAGTAACTATGTCATCTATAGAAGATCCCCAGCCTTTGATCTCTCATTTGTCCGAGCTTAGAGATCGTTTACTTCGTGCTTTGATGGCCGTTTTGGGTGTATTTCTTTGCTTGGTCTATTTTTCGAGTGATATTTATACCTTTGTGTCGGCACCTTTGGTTGAGCAGCTTCCTGAAGGTACAAGCATGATTGCCACTGATGTGGCCTCTCCTTTTTTTACACCCATAAAATTAACCATGATGGTTTCAATTTTTATTGCGGTGCCGATGATTCTTTATCAAGTTTGGGCATTTATTGCGCCGGGTTTATACAAGCACGAAAAACGCTTGGTGATCCCTCTTTTGTTGTCGAGCTCTTTGTTGTTTTATTGTGGAGTGGCTTTTGCTTATTTTTTAGTCTTTCCTTTGGTGTTTTCTTTTTTCACTTCAATTTCTCCTGTCGATGTGCAAATCGCTACAGATATTTCGAGTTACCTTGATTTTATTCTCTCGTTATTTATGGCGTTTGGTATTGCCTTTGAAATTCCTGTCGCCATTATTTTGCTTGTTTGGACTGGGGTGGTTGAGCCGGATGATTTGCGTAAAAAAAGACCTTATATTATCGTAAGTGCTTTTGTTATAGGTATGTTTCTTACGCCTCCAGATATTCTTTCTCAAACACTTTTGGCTGTGCCCATGTGTTTGCTTTTTGAAGTAGGTCTTTTATTTTCACGGTTTTATAAGCCAAGAGATTCCTCTGAAGAAGAGGTAGAATAATAAGATAAAAGAGGAGGGGTACTCATTTCCTCTCTTCTTTTCACTTTTTAACGTCTTTTTTGTCTCTCCTCTAAATATCAAAATCATTCAAATCGCCACTTTCTTTTGTTAACGGTATGATAGGTCATGAAATTCTGATTTATTTAATATACCCGTCGCCTTTGAAGCTGTGTGGGTGTTGGCTACGTTCGTTCAGCCCAATCACATAGTCTCTCTATGCTCAGGGGCTTCACTCGCTGGTCGCCTGCTCGCATCTTCAATTACTTTGGGTATAACGAAGAAAATGACGTTGCCCTTTTATACCCGTCGCCTTTGAAACTGCGTGGGTGTTGGCTGCTCTCGTTCAGGTAAATCACATAGTCAATCTATGTTCAAAGCCTTCACTCGTTTGCCGCCTACACGCATCTTCAAGTGTTTTGGGTAAATATTACCTTTAGGAGAAGAGTGTGAGCGTATCTGTTCAAGGGGTATTTCCTGCCCGTCGTTTGCGTCGTTTGCGCAAACACAATTTTAGTCGGCGTTTAGTGGCTGAAAACTATTTGTCAGTGAATGATTTGATTTATCCAATGTTTATTTTAACTGGGGAAAATCAGCGCGAAGAAATTGAAAGCATGCCAGGCATTGAACGTATGTCGATTGATTTAATGCTTAAGGAAGCAAAATATTTGGTAGGGCTTGGTGTTCCCGCGATTGCTTTGTTTCCGGTGATCACTTCAGAGTTTAAATCAGAAAATGCCCAAGAAGCTTATAATCCCGACGGGCTTGTTCAGCGCGCGGTTCGATTGTTAAAACTGCATGTTCCAGAGATCGGGGTCATTACCGATATTGCCCTCGATCCCTATACCTTATCAGGTCAAGATGGTTTAACTGATGAAGAGGGTTATGTTTTAAATGATGAAACAACTCAAATCCTTGTTAAGCAAGCTCTTTCTCATGCTTGTGCGGGGGCTGATATTGTCGCACCATCGGACATGATGGATGGGCGTATCGGTGCGATTCGTAGGGCATTGGAGGAGGCGGGTTTTATAAACACGCAAATTATGGCGTATTCTGCAAAATATGCTTCTTCTTACTATGGTCCTTTTCGAGATGCTGTGGGTTCTGCTGGAAATTTAAAAGGTGGGAACAAAAAAAACTATCAGATGGATCCTTCTAACAGCGATGAAGCCTTGCATGAAGTGGCAATGGATATTCAAGAAGGTGCGGATATGGTGATGGTTAAACCGGGAATGCCTTACCTTGATGTGGTTCGACGTGTGAAAAATGAGTTGAAGGTTCCGACGTTTGCCTATCAAGTCTCGGGTGAATATGCAATGCATAAAGCGGCTGCGCAAAATGGCTGGATCAATGAGCGAGATACGGTAATGGAATCTCTTTTGTGTTTCAAACGAGCTGGAGCGGATGGGATTTTGACGTATTTTGCTAAAGATGTTGCGATTTGGCTTGCAGAAGACGCCCCAAAAAATCTTCCTAAATAAATTTATATTTTTCATATGCAAAGAAAAAACACCGCCGTTTTGCGGTGTTTTTTCTTGTCATCATAAAAATGCAAAAGCATCAGAAAAAAGATGGTCTTTATGTGCGGCACGTTCATTACAGAATTTTTCTCGTGCAAGTCCTGACATTTCAAATCGACCCGCAATATAAATATCGTATTCGGATAATGAAATAAAATCCTCCATGACAGCATCAAGAAGATTTCCTACTTTCGCGTTCCATTCTTTAGGGGGGTTTTCAAGAACCGGAATGTAAGTCAGTTGTTTGTTTTTCTTGGCTAAAGCTTGCATTTTTTCTGTTGCATAGAGTTGTGTGATATCACGTCCACCCCAATAAAGAAAAATAGGCTGAGAGAGTCCTTGCGCTAAAGCGTGATCGAGCATGCTGAGGACATAAGAAAATCCTGTGCCACCTGCAATAAAAAGCAAAGGTCGTAGACTCTGCTCTCTTAACCACGCTTCTCCATGAGGAGCTTCAACAGTAAAGGGAAACTTTTTTTTCTCAAGTGCTTCTTTTGCTTTATTGACGACCTCCAGTGCATACAGATTTTCATCCGCAGCACCAATATGAAGCTCAATTTCATGGCCATTTTTTCGGCATGGAGTGCTGGCAATCGAGAATGGACGTTTATCATTTTCATCCATTACAGCAAGTAAGTATTGGCCAGCCTTATGCTTTATTGGCTTTTCTGGTTTGAGTAGAATGCGATACGTGTTATTCGTCAGCGCAGACACTGACAATACTTCACAATGTGTCCTCATCATTTCCCTTAAAATCAGTTTTAACGGTCAGCATGAGGCGGGATATTTATAAACCCAACTCACTCCATATTTTGTCAATTCTATCCACAACGTTTGGATCTTTCGTTATGGGGCGTCCCCATTCTCGTGTTGATTCCCCTGTTAATTTATGGGTTGCATTTAATCCTATTTTTGTTTCAAGCATGACAAATGTTGAGGTTGAGTCGTCATTTTTTTCAATGTTTGGATCAAAAAAGAGTGTGTCACGAGCTGGATCCATGCGGGTTGTTATGGCCCAAAGGATGTCATCCCAATCACGTATATTGACATCTTTATCACAAACAAGCACGAATTTGGCGTTAAGTTTTAACCAGATCTCCTTAATAAGACGCGCTGGTGCTTCTTTATTTTTTTTACAAACAGAGAGGATTACCATCTGAGTGGGATCGTTTTTTATAGGAAAATGAAAATCCAGTATTTCGGGTAATTCTTTGAGTATTTGGAGTGTTTCATCTTTATTTTTTACGACGGTGAAGCTTGGAGTGGTTGGCCAGTGCGCTTTTTCTGTTTCCCATTTCTGCGTTGCATCGATCCCCATTTTTGAACCTAATCCGGGCACGGGAGAAGCAAAATCGAGAGAGTCGATTGGAGTATGCTCAATGAGCAGTATATCGCGCTTGGGTTGCATGTTTGTCATCATACTTTCAAAAACGGAATTCCAATTTCTTGCATTAACGCTCTCATCACAGATAATCACAAATTTTGTGTACATAAATTGTCGAAGAAATGACCAGACCCCCATCATGATACGTTTGGCATGGCCGGGATATTGTTTCTTCATGGTGACGACTGCAACACGGTATGAACAGCCTTCGGGTGGTAAATAGAAATCCACAATCTCGGGAAATTGTTTTTGTAAAATAGGTACGAAAACTTCATTTAATGCAACCCCTAAAACTGCGGGTTCGTCTGGTGGCCTGCCTGTGTAGGTGCTGTGGTATATAGGATCTTTACGCATTGTGACATGGGTTACTGTTAGCACATGGTGCTGTTCTACTTCATTGTAATAGCCTGTGTGATCTCCAAAAGGTCCTTCTTGTGCAAATTCTTTTGGGTCGATATAGCCTTCTAGAATGATTTCTGCGCTAGCAGGGACCTCTAAATCGTTACTGAGACTTTTTACCACTTGGCTGCGACTTCCTCGTAAAAGTCCGGCAAATGCATATTCCGATAAAGTATCAGGAATGGGGGTCACTGCCCCTAAGATGGTTGCAGGATCTGCTCCAAAAGCCACGGAGACAGGAAAAGGTTCTCCTGGATGTTCTTGTATCCAATCTCGTAAATCAAGGGCACCACCACGATGGGCTAACCAGCGCATAATGACTTTGTTTTTTGATATTTTTTGTTGTCGATAAATTCCTAAATTTAAGCGCTTTTTAAGTGGGCCACGGGTGATTGTTAAACCCCAAGTGAGCAAGGGTGCTGCGTCTTCTGGCCAGCATGTCATGATGGGAATTTTATCAAGATTGACATCTTCACCTTCCCATACGATTTCCTGGCAAGGGGCTTTCCTGCATTTTTTTACGGGCATGTTTAAGACTTGTTTAAAAGAAGGTAATTTATCTAACAGGTCTTTAAAGCCTTTTGGAGGTTCAGGCTCTTTTAGGTAAGCCAATAATTTACCCACCTCTTGAAGAGCTTTCACATCTTCCCTTCCCATGCCCATTGCAACACGTTTTTGAGTGCCAAATAAATTAGCAAGCACTGGCATTTTATAATCTTTAACATTTTCAAAGAGTAAGGCTGGGCCATTTTGGCGTAATACCCGATCGGCAATTTCAGTAATTTCTTGATTGCAACTGACCGGGGTATCGATGCGTTTGAGCTCACCGACAGACTCTAAATAATCAATAAAATCGCGTAAGTCATTAAACTTCATAGTGCTCTTCTGTGTGAGGAAGTTATTATGGTTAAGTTATATCCGTCGTCATTGAAAAAGCGGGATTCTTGATTGTGTTCTTAAAGCCTAATCACAGTGTTCATTTGTGCTCTGGGCCTTATCCTTTTTGTTTTCTCGCTGCATTTTCTAATCTCTTGGGTATTTCGGTTATTTTAACAAGCCAAAATGATCAAATATTTACTGGGACGGGTGTTAAAAATGAGCTTGAACCATATGACAATGTTCGTCACACCGGATATCGAACAAGGGAGCCTAGAAATGTTTAAAGGGTTATCAAAATAATTTTCTGAAATTGTGGTGTTAATTGAACCTTTAATCATGGGATATGAGGGATCTCTCTATGATGCCGAGAAAACCCGAACTCTCATCGAAAACGATCTGAACTCTGAGTCACTTTTGCTGTATCCGTCGCATTTGAAGCTGCGTGGGTGTTGGCTAGGCTCATTCAGCTCAATCATAGAGTACATCTATTCTCAGGGGCTTTTCGTTCTTGTCGTTTAGCTGCAATTTCAAACATCGTTGCTATATGTTCAGGAGCTTCACTTGCCTGCCGCAGAGACGTTACTTTAAGTGTCTTGGATGTACATCTTGATAATGTCAGTGCTAAGTTGGGATCTCTTTTAGAGGTTACACCTATTTCAAGGTTGCAGGTTTTGGGTTCGATTTTTCAAAAGTATCCGAAGTTCTTGTTGGCTTGGAGCGGAAATAATGCCTTGATGTTGGTTTTAGGCGTTGAAAAAAGGAATAAATTAACGCTTCTACTTAAAGATGCCAGTGATTGCGGATATTGATGAATAAACGAATGCCATAAAAAAACACCACTCCTTGGCGGTGTTTTTTGTGTTCAATTGGAATTTATGATTTTTGACGACGCATGACTTCAAAGAAATCATTGTTCGTTTTTGTCATCGCTAATTTGTCGATGAGAAATTCCATGCTTTCAATTTCACCCATAGGATGAACAATTTTACGCAAAATCCACATTCTTTGGATTTCGTCAGGCTTGGTCAGTAATTCCTCACGACGTGTACCGGAGCGAGTAAAATCAATGGCCGGGAATACACGTTTTTCAGCAATTTTACGAGACAGGTGCAGTTCCATGTTACCTGTACCTTTAAACTCTTCGTAAATGACCTCGTCCATTTTAGAACCTGTATCGACCAAGGCGGTTGCAATAATCGTCAGGCTTCCACCTTCTTCTACATTACGAGCCGCGCCAAAAAAGCGTTTTGGTCGATGCAGAGCATTAGCATCAACACCCCCGGTTAATACCTTGCCAGAGCTTGGAACCACGGTGTTATAGGCGCGTGCTAAACGAGTAATGGAGTCGAGTAAAATCACCACATCTTTTTTATGTTCGACAAGGCGTTTTGCTTTTTCAATGACCATTTCAGCCACTTGTACATGGCGGCTTGCTGGCTCATCAAAGGTTGAAGCAATCACTTCGCCTTTAACTAAGCGTTGCATTTCGGTGACTTCTTCAGGGCGCTCATCAATAAGAAGTACCATTAACTCACACTCAGGGTGGTTATGGGCAATGCTTTGGGCGATATTTTGTAGTAATAAGGTTTTACCCGCTTTTGGCGGTGCAACAATCAATCCGCGCTGCCCTTTACCTATTGGTGAGGCTAAATCTAAAATGCGCGCAGTGATGTCTTCGGTTGAGCCGTTACCGCGCTCCATGATCATGCGCTCATTGGCATGTAAAGGTGTTAAATTTTCAAATAAAATTTTGTTGCGTGCGTTATCAGGTTTGTCGTGATTAACTTCGTTTACCTTCAGGAGTGCGAAATAACGCTCACCGTCTTTTGGTGGACGAATTTTTCCTGAAATCGTGTCGCCAGTGCGCAAGTTAAATCGACGAATTTGACTTGGAGATACATAAATATCATCTGGTCCAGCAAGGTAGGAGCAGTCAGCGCTGCGCAAGAAGCCGAAACCGTCTTGAAGAATTTCGAGTACGCCGTTTCCGAAAATATCTTCGCCGCTTTTCGCGTGTTGTTTTAAAATAGCGAAAATAATGTCTTGTTTACGTAGACGCGCAAGATTTTCGATACCCATGCTTTCGCCTAAGGCAACCAGTTCTGCGACGGCCTTATTCTTCAGTTCGGTAAGATTCATATTGATTGGTGTCTTATCAGTCAAAGTCGGGAATAATTTTGGTTAAGAGAATTAGGATGTGAAAAAGAAATGAACGGACGAACAGTTCACGTGCAATAAGTTAGCACCTGTTTCGCTCACTGTCTAGCATATATACCTGAAGTCTTTAATGTAATCGTAAATGAGTTGTCATTAAATTCGCCGTGAGCCTAAATGGAACACGGCGATACATTGTTTTAGATATTCGTGTCTAAAAACTCTTTTAACTGTGTTTTAGAGACTGCACCCACTTTTGTTGCAGCGACCGCACCGTCTTTAAAAAGTAAAAGCGTTGGAATGCCTCTGATGCCATATTTTGGCGCGGTTCCTGAGTTTTGGTCGATATTTAGTTTTGCTATTGTGACTTTCCCTTCATATTCATCCGCGATTTCATCAAGAATGGGAGCGATCATTTTACAAGGTCCGCACCATTCTGCCCAAAAATCAACGAGTACAGGACCCGTTGCGTTAAGCACATCAGCTTCGAAGCTATCGTCAGTCAGTTGCAAAATTTTGTTGTTCATTTTGGTACTCCAAAAGATTACTTTTTCCTCTGGTGATATATTAACCAGAAAATCATCGCACTATTTGAATGTATTCACTTTCGTATTGCAAGCTTAAGCTGATATTCTATGTGGATGAAAATGACACATCTCACAGAGCAGAAATTTGCCAGCTTCGGTTTACATGCCGATGTTATCAAAGGTTTGGATGAAAAAGGGTTTTATAATTGCACCCCAATCCAAGCGTTGGCATTGCCGGTATTGCTCTCCGGCCGAGATATCGCAGGACAGGCTCAAACAGGGACAGGTAAAACTCTGGCCTTCCTGACTGCAACTTTTAACCACTTATTAACGACAGGAGCTCCTTCTCATCGTAAACAAAATTGTCCTCGGGCGATTATTATGGCACCTACGCGCGAGCTTGCGATTCAAATTTATAACGATGCGGGACCTTTATTGGCCTCTACTTCGTTGACTGCAGGCTTGGCTTATGGTGGTGAAGCATACGATAAGCAAAAAGCGATTTTAGATGAAGGCGTCGATATTTTGATTGGCACCTGTGGTCGTATCATTGATTTTTATAAGCAACGAGTCATTGATTTAAGTGCTATTCAAGCGGTTGTGCTTGATGAAGCCGACCGTATGTTTGATCTCGGATTCATTAAAGATATTCGTTTTTTATTTCGCCGAATGCCAGCTCCGGCTGAACGAATCAATATGCTATTTTCTGCAACCTTGTCTTACCGTGTGCAGGAATTGGCTTTTGAACACATGACAAATCCTGAACATGTGGTGGTTGAAGCCGAACAAAAAACAGGAAAAAACATAAAAGAAGAGCTGTTTTATCCCTCGAACAACAATAAAATGGCTTTGTTGCAAACCTTGATTGAAGAAGAATGGCCAGAGCGCGCAATTGTATTTGCAAATACAAAGCATCGTTGTGATGATATTTGGGGGCATTTGGCCGCTGATGGAATTCGAGCCGGCCTACTGACGGGCGATGTCCCTCAGAAAAAACGCGTTAAAATTCTTGAAGAATTTACCAAAGGAAGCATCGATGTTTTAGTTGCAACAGACGTTGCGGCGCGAGGACTCCATATTCCTCAAGTGACGCATGTTTTTAATTATGATTTACCCGATGATGCAGAAGATTATGTTCATCGTATTGGTCGAACGGGACGAGCAGGAGAAAGTGGTATCTCAATTAGCTTTGCTTGTGAAGAATATGCGGTTAATGTACCTGCAATCGAGAGTTACATTACGCATTCGATCCCTGTTTCTGAATACAGCGAAGATGCATTATTGCAAGATCTTCCGGCGCCAATAAAAATGTTGCGCACACGTCAAATTAATACCCGTCGAACCGCGCAAGGGCAACCTCGAGGCCGTGGCCGCCGTCCCTCTACACACAAAACTTAAAGCTATCTAAGGGGAACACACTGTATGTTTAATCTGAGTTCCCCTTACTATGCAGTGGTTGATCTTGGTTCTAATAGTTTTCATATGTTGGTTGCAAGAGAGATCCAAGGCTGCATACAGATTTTGGAAAAAATAAAACGCAAAGTGCGTCTTGCCGCGGGTTTAGACTCGCATTTTATCCTAGATAATGAAGCAATGGAGCGAGGCTGGGTTTGTCTTGCTCTTTTTTCTTCAAGACTTCAAAGCATCCCGCCAGACCATATTCGTATTGTGGCTACCGCCGCGCTTCGTCATGCTAAAAATGCAGATGTTTTTCTTGAAAAAGCTCAGCGTATTTTGGGGTTTCCTATCAAGGTGATTTCTGGTGAAGAAGAAGCCCACATCATTTCTCAAGGGGTGGCATACACCACTGGGGGTGAAGGGGACTTTTTTGCTGTGGATATCGGAGGGGCAAGCACAGAAGTCATTATTGCAGATGGTTTTGAGCCTATCGCCCTCACCAGCCTTAATATGGGTTGCGTGACTTGGCTTGAACGCTATTTTAGTGATCGAGTATTGAATGAATCGAATTTTGACAATGCAGTTCAAAGTGCAAAACAGATTCTTTCCCGTATTTCCAAACAATACTGTGATTTAGGTTGGAGCCGATGCGTTGGTGCAAGCGGAACAGTGCAAGCGCTACAAAGCGTCATGCTTTGTCAGGGTTTAGATGAAACCATCACATTAAAAAAATTACAGCGTATTCGGGATCAGCTGATTGATTGTGGTCATTTTGATCGACTGGAAATTAACGGTTTGGTGTATGATCGTGCGTTGGTTTTTCCAAGTGGTTTGTCCATTCTTATTGCGATTTTTGAAACCTTCGATATTGACTCAATGCTTCTTGCGGGCGGGGCGTTGCGTGAGGGTTTGCTGTATAGCATGATTGATACGGTAAAAAATCAAGATGTACGCCAGTGTACGATAAAGAGCATACAGTCTCGCTTTTTTGTGGACATTGAACAGGCCGAGAATGTAAAGGAAACATTGTTTTTTCTTTTAAATCAATGCAATGAGTCATGGCTTCCTGAGATCGTATCAAAAATGCTGCTTGAAGCGGCCGCAAGACTGCATGAAATTGGATTAAGTGTCGCGTTCAAACAAGACACTGAACATGCCGCGTACCTTTTGCATAATTTGGATTTACCCGGGTTTACAGGTGCGCAAAAACGTTTATTAGCGGCTTGGTTTCGTTCTTACCACGGTGATTTTTTTCCGATAGAAAAAGGCGAAGCCATGTCTATAAAAAGTGCGAATCGCGGATTACGTCTTCTACGCCTTGCTATTATTTTGTGCCACTGCCGTGACAAAAAAGCCATTCCTCCCGTTAAATTAAAGGTAGATGGCGACACAATGAACCTGATATTTCCAGAAGATTACCTAAAAAATAACGCCTTAATGACTGAAAAGTGTGCTGCAGAATCTTTCATGCTCGCTGAAAATCATTGGAAATTGTTTTGTTATTAGGTTAGCAATCATATTTTCCTCTCTTTGATATAAATAAAGCACGGCATTGCCGTGCTTTATACTTTTCGTCTTTGACGATGAAGCGTTTTTAGGTGCGCACCCGAAGTTCAATCAGATTGTTTATCTGTCCCTTTTGGATATGAAGCCTTGTTGGCTGCTCTTGCTTAAGATCAATCACATCTTTTCTCTATGCTCAAGGGCCTTCACTCGTTTGCCGCAGGCGCGCAACGTCAATCACTTTGGCTCTATTTTTTCACAGAATGGGTTATTTTGAGATTCCGCGATGGCGAAGT
This sequence comes from uncultured Enterovibrio sp., assembly GCA_947041315.1. Taxonomy (GTDB): domain Bacteria; phylum Pseudomonadota; class Gammaproteobacteria; order Enterobacterales; family Vibrionaceae; genus Enterovibrio. The sequence continues at coordinate 6,613 of CAMRDW010000021.1, read as the reverse complement.
AACGGATCTGCTGAAGGCTCGCGTCCGCGAAAACGTTTGAACAAGCTCATCGGCTCTTCACTGCCTCCTCGCTCTAATACATTTTCCAAAAATGAGGCTCCAGTCTTTTTGTTAAAGATGCCTTCTTCTTCGAAAAGACTGAATGCATCAGATGAAAGGACTTCGGCCCAAAGATAGCTGTAATAACCCGCGCTGTAGCCGCCTGCAAAAATATGACTAAACGCGTGGGGGAAACGATTCCATTCAGGTGATGGCATTAGGGCGACCCGCTCTTTGATTTCTTTTAATGTTTCGAGTACGCGAGGGCCGTCTTCTGGGTTAAATTGTGTGAAAAGCGTAAAGTCAAATAACGCAAATTCGAGTTGGCGTAAAAGCCCCATCGCAGATTGAAAATTCTTTGCCGAAAGCATTCTGTCTAGCATTTCTTTTGGAAGCGGAGTGCCTGTTTCAAAGTGACTTGAAATGAAAGCCAGAGCCTCTTCTTCCCAGCACCAATTTTCTAAAAATTGACTTGGAAGCTCGACCGCATCCCAAGGCACGCCATTGATCCCAGAAACGGCGGATTCATCGACGCGTGTCAGCATGTGATGGATACCGTGCCCAAATTCATGGAACAAAGTGACGACTTCATCATGAGTAAAAAGAGCTGATTGATTTTCAAGAGGTTTGTTAAAGTTACAGGTGAGATAAGCGACGGGAGTTTGAAGGTCATTGCTTTGTGTTAAACGACGGACTCGGCATTCGTCCATCCAAGCCCCGCCTCTTTTGTGCTCTCGGGCGTAAAGATCAAGATAGAAACTCCCCCGCAAGGCCCCGTTTGAATCAAAAATATCGTAAAAAGAGACATTTTCGTGCCATACATCGATGTTTTCACGTTGCTTTACACTCATGCCGAAAACACGATTAAGAACTTCAAAAAGACCTGCTATGACTTTATTTTCTGGAAAATAAGGGCGTAGTTCTTCATCTGAAATACTGTATTGATGCTGTTTTAGTTTTTCTGCGTAATAGCCCATATCCCAGGGCTCTAATGAATCAGCGCCAAAACTTTCTTTTGCAAATGCTTGTAGTTGTTTTAAATCTTCATAACCTTGAGGACGGGCTTTTTCTACTAATTCATTTAAGAAGGTGAGCACTTGTTCTGTCGAGTTTGCCATTTTCGTCGCGAGAGAAAGTTCACTGTAGCTTGCAAAATCAAGTAAACGCGCGAGTTCATGTGAGAGGATCAATGTTTCATTGATTAAATCTGTGTTATCCCAGGTCCCTGCATTCGGACCACGATCCGATGCGCGAGTGCAGTAGGCTTCATAAAGTTCCTCACGCAATGAGCGGTTATCACAGTAGGTCATAACAGGAAGATAAGAAGGGATATCTAATGTTAAAAGATAGCCGTCTAATTCTTTTGCTTGGGCTTGGGCCTTTGCTGCGGCGAGAGCCGATTTTGGCATTCCTGATAATTGCTCTTCATTTTCTATGTGTTTATTCCAAGCCATTGTGGAATCTAAGACATTATTAGAAAACTTGGAGGACAACTCAGACAAGCGTTTGCTTATTTCACCAAAACGAACTTGATCATTTGTAGAAAGAGCAATACCGGATAACTCAAAATCACGCAATGCGTTGTTGACTGTTTTTTGTTTTGCGCAAGACAAAGAGTTAAATTCGCTTCCCTGTTTTATTGCTTTATAAGCTTCATAAAGGGGTTTGTGTTGACCGACCCAGGTTGAATAATCAGAAAGCAGAGGTAAACAGGCCTCATAGGCTTCACGGAGTTCTTGGCTGTTAACAACGGCATTCATATGGCCGATAGGAGACCAAATTCTGCTTAATTTATCGTCACTTTCCGCGAGTGGGGCACAAATGTTGTCCCAGGTTGGAGTTTCCTTGTTTTGCAGCACGGTTTCAATTGCGGTACGGCAATTTTGAATCATTTGCTCAACGGCAGGTTGAATGTGTTCAGGTTTTATTTTTGAGAACGGAGGTAAATCTGTGAATGTTAATAATGGATTCTGCATGCTTGATTCCTTGTTTTATTTTTATGACCTTCTAGTTATGAAGGTTAAAATGTTTATTTTCAATCCCATTGGCGCAAACTCCTTGTCTATCAATTTTCCTTGTGCAAAGCAACTCTCTCGTGAACACAGAAGAAAACACCCAAGCCAACACTGTTTTGCGTAAGTGTTCGATAAGGTTTTAAATCCTTTTAAATCGACGGTATTTTTTAGGGGGCAATCTTGAAGGACGCTTTATGTCCGGGCTCTTTGAAGATGAAGGGGGAGACGCTCAGGGTGAGTGCGTAAACCTTTTAAATAAAATACGCTCATTTTACCCGCACACTTTGAGCGCTCAAGAAACACACCGAATTCACTTTTGTATATACCCAAAGGAATTGAAGATGCGCGCCTGCGGCAAGTGAGTGAAACCCCTGAGCATAGATCTACTCTGTGATTGGACTGAACGAGCCTAGACAACACCCAGGCAGCTTCAAGGTCGACGGGTATAGCGTATTTTCACTTAAGCATGATGCAATACACTATCGGACTTTATTTTGAAATGATTCAAAATCGCTCAGCGCGTTAAATGCGGAAAAAACATTCCATCCATTATTTTTCAATATATGGGCGTTATCCATATTTATTAATACGGCGACTTTGCGCCTAGGCCAACACAGATCGATGGAGATAACTTGATTTTTTTCCCTTATCATAATACCTAACTCACCCGACGCTAATCCTGTGGATTGGCATTTTTGTAATAAACCATCAAGGGCCGTATCAGCACATTCTTGGAGCGTGTTATAGTCAAAAACATCAAATTTATGCTGTTCTCGACGTAATGTATTAATTCTTAATACATCCTCATTACTGACATATAGGTGATCATGATGGGGTTGTTTTTTATGGCAATCAACACAGAGTGCTCTTAGGTTTTCACGGGTATTATTTGTTTTATTGCCGTTAATATGGTGAACATGTAATAATTTGGAATCATTTTTTAATTCAACGCCGCATTGTTCACAGGTATAATTTAATTCATTTCTTATTTTTGATGATATAGATGTCCAGTCCGAGGTGTAATCTCCAGAGTGAAATCCTGCAGTTGCTTTTGGCAAGGATTTAAAATAAGAACTGAAGTTTTCAAAGAATTGAACATATGAGAAAGCATTCACGAAGCGTAATTTCTTATCCCAGCTTAATTCTGGGAATTTTAAATAATGAAGTTGAGTTAGGCAATTTTGGCAAACGGATAAATCAGACTCACCTTTATGTTCTTCTTTTGTTTTAAGGTCAACACCAAAAACAGGAAATAACCCATCGGTTCGACTGATGACATCATATCTGTCATTAAATCTTCCTCCCTCTCTCATTTCAATAATGGTTTTGCATTCAGCAATATGTATTTTTTTTGCTATTTTTTGTTTTCCATTTTTAATGATGTTTAAAATATTACTTCCTTGGTCTGGTATATATAACATGACTTGATATCCTTTGAAATTTAACACACCAAAAGAGGCGTCAATTTCGTTAAGTTGAATATCCTTTCCAAGGATCAAACCTTTTATTAAATGGCTTCCAATACTTTTTAATTCATTCGACTGGCTCGTTATTGAAAAATGAGTGATTATTTGACCTAAAGGCGCAATAGCCAGATGCAAGGCACTCAAATCAACGTTAAGTTTCACTGTTGGTTCTCCAATATCCGTTTTATTTGAATGTCTGCATTTGTGATGGCTCGAAATGAAACGCGGCGAGACAATGCGATATCTTCAATGCCATTTGTCTTAATTAAACGCGAAGATGAAAAACCAACTGCAGCAATATTTTCAGTGATCCATTTTGCTTCACTTGGCATTAAAGCATAACTGTACTCTAATACTGCGCGCGTTCTCCCTTGTGAAAGCTGCATATTATAAAAATAGGCTTTGGCTTTTGTTGAACCGCGTAATCCTGCACTGGAGGTGTGACCTTCAATCCTAATTTCATCCAATGAATCGCGATAAGGGGTTAATACTTGAATATACCTTGGAAAAAAATCCTTGAGTATTTCTTTGTACGCCTCACTTAAGGCTGTTTCGTTGTTTGCAAATAAAACATCGGGAGACTGAAAGTTAAAGGCCAGTGTTTCTTTGTCAATGGTTGCTCCCCATTGGGAAAGATCTTGTTTAAATTCTTTCTCTAAGGCCTCAAATATTGCGACTTGATTGCTTTGATAAGCCAGTGCCACATTTTTAATTTTGTTGTTTTCTTTTTGAGTTATCATCATGAACACGATGGCAATAAATAAAAAAACTATCATTAAACCCGCCATGAGATCAGAAACGCTGAGCCAATGATCTCCGCTCTCTTGCGGAGCATTGCTCTTGCCAAATATCTTTTCCATTAGGCGACTCGTTGATTAATAATGTCATTCATTGCACTGGTTAAGATCACGTAATCTTCAACAAATTTACCGCTCACTTGGGCTAGTGCTTGTCCCATTTCATTCATGACTCGGTTTATTTCCAATTGCATTGCGCTATCAATGAGCTTAAGTTGTGCATCTACTGCTTCTGCTGTTAAACCTACTTGCTGTTTTACTTGCTCTTCCATGGCATCAAAAGTGCGTTTTGCTTGGTTGATTTGTTGGTTTGCAACATCATGAATGACATCATTTAATCTTTCTTGTAACTCTTCACTCAATGTAATGACCATTTCTCGAATTTGCTGAGTGTCGGTCAATAAATTTTGATTGGCTTGTTTTATTGTATTGGAAACATCTTTTGTTTCACTGGACAAGGTTGTCGCCATTTCTACCACACTCTTGATGCTTTTTTGTGTTTCAGTGGACAAGGTTGCAGCCATCTCTTCTACACTTTTGATGCTTTTTTGTGTCTCAGTGGTAAATTGATGAAGGAATTCATTGGAGGTTTCTGTGTGTGTTTTAATATATTGATCAGAGTCACTAAGAAGCTGTTTGTAATGATCTGTAGCCGTACTGACCGCCTCTGAAATATCATTGACCGTATTTTGAACTTGCGAGCGAATTTCAGGTACCGCTTTCACTGCTTCATCACGCATCATGCTAAAGGCTTCAAGATGACGTTCAAGCCCTGATAGTTGATGTTGATTCACCTCTAAAACACTTTTTAGATCATGCATAGATTCTGGGATTGTTTTGCTTTGTTCACTGATGTGTGCAACCGCGATTTGAGTTTTAAATATTGCTTCGACACCTTGAGCGTATTGCTCACTCATTTCCTCTAGCTGCCATTTATAATTTTCTTGCCAATCAACTAATTTATGAACTGCCTCATTGAGTAGCATAAAATTTGAACCAAATTGCTCTGTCAAATTATGATTAAAGTCGCTGATCACTTGCTTTAAAGCTTCAATGACTTGCTCTGTGGCTGATTTTGACAAGCTGTTTGAGACATCCCGAAGCGTTATCCAAAGCTGCTGAGAAAAGGCTTCAAAATTTTCTTGCTGTTGAAGGGCTTGTGTGTGTTGGTTATTGAGTTGATCTGTCTGATATTTTATTGATAATTTTGCATTGTCGTTCATGTCGGCGCGGAGTATTTTTAGTTGGCCAAACAAGGTTGATTCTTCATTTCCTACCAGGGCTTCTTTTAGTATCTTTGTTTGCTCTAGCTGGGATTGGATTGCCTTAAGAATGGCTTCAGGGCTTGCATGTTCGATATTTTCTTGGTTTGTTTTAGGTTTTAAAAAGGAAAAGGTTGATAGGGTTTTAAATATTAGAGAGGAAAATATACCCGCGAGGCTCGTAATAAAAGCGCTTTTTAATCCATCAAGCAAGGGAGGAACACTCGCTTCAATATCGGATTGATTAAATTCAAGCAAGCCTAAAACAATACCAAAAAATGTACCAAAAATACCGATGGTCGTTAATAACGTGGGGATATATTGTACAAATTCGCTTTGTTTTTCATTTTTAGCAAAAAATATACCTAAAATGAATATACCAAACATCAGGCTTAAAATAATAAGATTAACAACGTCTGTGTTAAACATGTGCAATAGGTTTTCTACTAATTCCATATTTATTCTTCTTTTTTATTATACAATTAATTTAATATACTGATTGTTATTGAAGATGCGTTTATACCCGTCGCTTTTGAAACTGCGTGGGTGTTGGCTGCTCTCGCTCGGGCCAATCAGATAGTTTCTCTATGCTCAGGGCCTTCACTCGTTTTCCGCCTACACGCATCTTCAAGTGTCTTGGGTATATTGTGTGTGATTTTTTATGAGAAGAGGGAGGATATATAAGTTAAGTGAATAGTCAAAGCCGATAATCACGTTCAATCAAAAGCAATAGGTATAGTATGACCGAGTCATCAGGATCAAAAAATCAAAAGATGCACTCATAACAGGAACAATTTAACATCTATCTCATAAAAAATTAGAAACAAAATAACATGAGAAGAGATGAAAATCGCAACTTATTATGAAGAATATTTGTGGGGTAGAAGAGGGCGATTAAAATGCTTATTTTCTATACGATAAAGAAATGACTCCTTCATTTTATGTCTGTTATTTTTATCCTCCTTCTTTTTGAATAAGATTTTTAGATTGCACTAATATACCCAAGACACTTGAAAATGCGCGTAGGCGGCAAG
>CAMRDW010000020.1 GCA_947041315.1 uncultured Enterovibrio sp. | reverse complement strand
CCCCCCGCCTTTGTTGAGGACTTCTCTGTTGAAGAATGTCCCTGTTGAAATTTAAAAGATTTGAAAATAAAATCTGGGATAAAAAAACGGACCCAAAAAGGTCCGCTTGACTGAAATGTTGAAGGTGAAATTACAATGCTGCAATCGTTATTTTTTGTGACTGCAGTTTTTCACGTGTTTCTTTGCATGTATCAAGTCTTTCTCGTTCTGCTTTAACGACGGCTTCGGGGGCTTTTGCAACAAAGCCTTCGTTGCTTAATTTCGCCGAAATACGTTCAATTTCACCGTCTATTTTTATCACTTCTTTGTCTAACCGTGCAAGCTCTGCCTCTTTGTCGATTAAACCGGCCATAGGGATCATCAGGGTTGATTTATTGACTATCGCTGTGGCGCACGCGGGGAGGGTGTCGCTTTCTTGAAGAAGCTTGATGCTTTCTAGCTTGCCTAAAGAGATCAAGACTTTTTTGTTTTCTTCTAAACGGTTAGCGTCTTTTTCATCTGCGGCTTTTAGGATCACATTCAAAGGTTTGCTTGGAATGATGTCGTATTGAGCGCGCAAATTTCGAATAGAGGTAATGAAGGTTTTTACCCAATCCATGTCTGCAATGATTTTTGCATCGAAACGGGTTTCATCAAACTGTGGTAAAGCTTGCAGCATGATGGTCTCTCCTTCGATGCCCGTCATCTGTGTTTTTACGCTTTGCCAGATAGATTCGGTGATGAAAGGAAGGACAGGATGCGCCAGGCGCAGTGTTTTTTCAAGAACGCTGAGTAAGGTGTAACGGGTTGCTCTTTGTTGGTTTTCTTCCCCTTTCCAAAGAACAGGTTTGGTCAGCTCAAGATACCAGTCACAAAATTGATTCCAAATAAATTCATATAAGGTATTGGCTGCCATATCTAAACGGAAATTATCAATGTGGGTGTTGAATTCTTTGGCTGCGAGCTGAAATTGAGATTCAATCCATTGGTCCGCCAATGAAAATGGCAGTTGGGCGACCTCTTCTTTTGGCAAAGAGAAAGCGCAGTCTTTTTCTTCTGTGTTCATTAAGACGTAACGGCTTGCATTCCAAAGCTTATTACAAAAATTGCGGTAGCCTTCAAGGCGTTTCATGTCCCAATTGATATCTCGTCCTGTGGAAGCCATGGCTGCTAATGTGAAGCGTAAGGCATCGGTGCCATAGGGTTCTATTCCGCCCTCAAAAGCTTTACGGGTGTTTTTTTCAATTTTTGCGGCAAGTTGAGGCTGCATCATGTTTCCACAGCGCTTTTCTACCAAGTCTTCAAGACTGATCCCATCAATCATGTCTATGGGGTCAAGAACATTCCCTTTGGATTTTGACATTTTATCGCCGTTTTCATCACGGATAAGTCCTGTGACATACACGGTTTTAAAAGGAACTTGAGCCTTGCCATTTTCATCTTTACAAAAGTGCAGGGTCATCATGATCATTCGTGCGACCCAAAAGAAAATGATATCGAAACCTGTGACCAGCACATCTGAAGGGTGAAACGTTTTTAGTTCCGGAGTCTTTTCCGGCCAGCCTTGAGTACCAAATGTCCAGAGTGCTGAAGAGAACCAAGTATCTAATACATCATTGTCTTGCCGTAGAACGATGACCGGGGCAAGCTTGTATTTTTCTCGTACTTCAGCTTCGTTACGCCCGACGTAAACCTGACCGTCGTTATCGTACCAAGCGGGAATGCGGTGACCCCACCATAATTGACGCGAAATACACCAATCTTGGATATCACGCATCCAAGAAAAATACATATTTTCATATTGTTTTGGCACAAACGCGATATCGCCATTTTCAACGGCTTTAATGGCCGGTTCAGCCAGAGAAGCCGCGCGAACATACCATTGGGCCGTGAGCATGGGTTCGATAACAACGCCACCGCGATCCCCATAAGGAATGGTAAGATCGTGATCTTTAATTTCTTCGAGCAAACCGAGCGCGTCCAGTTCAGCAACGATGGCTTTACGGGCTGCAAAACGCTCCATACCTTGGTATTTCTCGGGAATTTCAGTGCTGTAAACATCACTTTCTTCACCGTGCGTGGTGAAGACTTCTGCCGCATGACGAATATCCGCATTAAAGGTAAGGATGTTGATCATGGGCAGGTTATGACGCTTAGCGACTTCATAGTCATTAAAATCGTGTGCAGGGGTGATTTTTACGCAACCCGTGCCTTTTTCCATGTCTGCATGTTCATCCCCTAAAATAGGAATACGCCGACCGAGAATAGGCAAAATGATCTCTTTTCCTATCAAATCTTTATAGCGCGGATCTTCAGGGTTTACCGCAACACCGGTATCGCCCAACATGGTTTCAGGACGGGTCGTTGCTACAACAATGTGGTCTTTACCCTCTGCGCTTTTAATGCCGTCAGCGAGCGGATAACGGAAATGCCACATGTGACCTTTAACATCTTTGTTTTCAACTTCGATGTCAGAGATGGCCGTGTGCAGTTTGGGATCCCAGTTCACCAAACGTTTACCACGGTAAAGAAGGTCTTCTTGATAGAGACGAACAAAGACTTCTTGAACTGCGTTTGATAGACCGTCATCCATCGTAAATCGTTCACGATCCCAGTCTACCGAAGCACCTAAACGGCGAAGCTGTTTCGTGATAGTGCCACCCGATTCGGCTTTCCATTCCCAAATTTTATCAATGAAAGCATCACGGCCGTAGTCGTGTTTCGTTTTGTTTTCTTCTGCTGCTATTTTACGCTCCACAACCATTTGGGTCGCAATGCCCGCGTGGTCTGTCCCCACCTGCCATAGGGTATTTTTACCTTTCATTCGTTCACAACGAATTAAGGTATCCATGATGGTATCTTGAAAGGCATGTCCCATATGCAGACTGCCTGTGACATTGGGGGGCGGGATCATAATGCTATAAGCGGGTTTAGAAAGATCACCGTGAGGCTTGAAATATCCAGCGTCTTCCCAGAGTTGATATTGGGCTTTTTCAATTGATGTCGGGTTGTATGTCTTTTCCATAGGGCTCTTGATGGGCTAATTAATCAATAATGTGGGAGATCGCATCGAGAGGCAAGGTGTGCATTTTGTAGCCTGCCATGCGATAAATTTTGTAGCGTTCTCGTGCGCTTTTTTTGCACGTTTCTTCGCAAGGTACGAAGTCTACCACTTGTGCAAAGGTTGGCGCAAAAACTGACGTACTTTGTGTCAAATTAATCAAAACATGCCGCTGTCCAAATTTTCGCGTATCCGTCCAACCGATTTCGACTTGAACCCCTCCTGGGGGGCCTTCACCCACTAAATTATGAGGAACAAAAACAGAGGGAGGGGCTTGCCACAATTTTTCATCGATTGCTTGGGCTTGGGCTTTATCCTGTGCTGCGATGTAAACCCGTAGTCCTTTTTGAATAAAAAGATAAGAAAGCTGGCAGACCTTATTCAATGTGCATTCGAGGGAGTTTAGAGAAGATTCATTTTCTAAATAAAAGGTGGCACTGGCCATCTTGGCTGCTCCTTGGGGCGGGCATTGTGTTCTCAGTATGATATACCAATAAAAGGGCACTTTTGAATGCTTGTTTGAGATCAGTGTGAGGTCTTTTTGATGCAAAGAAGAGGATGAAATGGATGATCGCATTTTGTGGGTTGCAAGAAAATGATAAAAAAATCCCCGAAAAATTTTCGGGGATTTGCGTGAACTAAAATGCAAGATTGCGTTTTAGCGCTAGATTAATTCTAGCGTGGTTGACGCTTCGAACAATTTGACGCCGTGCACTCTTGCTTTGACGGTGACAGGTCCGACAATGGTGCCTTTTAATATCGCATTGTAGCTTCCATTCTTTCCTTCGCTGTATTGGCTTATCGTGATTCCGGAAAGAACTTGCGCATCATGAATATACACACTAAAGATGACGTTTCCACCAGTAATGGGATTTCCAAATTCATCTTTTAAGAGGAGTGTAATGACACTTGAATCCATATTATCGGCTTGAATCCTTAGATTTGATGCGAGAAGTTTGGATGTTTTTGCCCATGGTTGGGCCGTGCTCGGTTGATTGTCTTCTTCAAGGTATCCTTGATTTTGCCTCTCTTGGTGATCTTGTATGATCTTATAAGGCGTGCTGAATTTATTTTTAGCTGTGATTGTTGCTTGAAAGTTAAAGGGACCCGGTAAAGTGCCTTTTTCTGCGAATTCCTCTTTTTCTTGTGTCTTAGTGCTTGCTTGGTATTGATAGGCTGAGTACGCAGGTGGAGGACTCACGCTGATAACAGAGGTTTCAATTTCTTTTTGGAAAGAAGGCGTTCCTGTCACGATGGCAATGACTTTTAAGGTCGCAGCGCGCGTGGCTGTTAAGCTCACCCTGTATTGTCCAGGCTGAGTGCCATTGCTTACACGGTTAAAAGAGAAATCACGATCAAAGGTAACATCTTTGGTACCTTCAAAAAGTTGAAATTCGACACTTTTCCCAGACAAGCCATTTTCGAACTGATCTTTCACGGTAAATGTAAAGATATTTTCGTCTGTTCCGTTGGCAAGAATCGATCCTTTTGTAGGGGCTAATGTCGATTTTTCTTTGTTTGGGGGCATGCCGTCACTTGAAATTGTCAACGTTTTCGTGGGTCCGAACACTGCGTCTGCAGTGCCATCAACATTTGCTTTTATGGTGTATGTCCCGGCTTTTTGTCCTTTGACTGTTCCGACGTATATGTTGTTTGATCCTGGTTGCGCATGGGTGAAAGTGAGGCCTGTCGCAGGGGTCGTTGTGCCTTGGATGACTGCGGTAAATTTAACGTTTTGGTTTAAAATAGGATTCCCGTGCTTGTCTTTCAACGTCAGGGTGAGGACGCTTGTGTCTCTGTCATCTGCCGTGATGTTTGACTTACTGGAGTCAAATATTGAACGATCGGAAGAAGGGATATTGTCAGAAGTAAAGGTAAGTTCGCTGTCCATTGAAAAATTGCTGACGCCCACTATGTTCGCTTTGACGATGATCCGTCCTGCAGCGACACCTTTGATTTTTACGTTGTAGACTCCGTTTTCTTCTGCTGTTATATCGTACAATTCAATGTCTGTCGTCAGTTGAACATTGTCGCGAAAAGCGGTAAAGCTTGCCTGTTTATTTGAAAGTGGATTTCCATATTTGTCTTTTAGTTTCAAGGTCAAAAGAGCGTGATCCGTGTTGTCAGCGGTGACCACCGTTTTTCCGGGAGTGAATTCTGACTTAGCGCGATCAGGGACTGCATTATTTGTCGTTAACGCAAGCTGTGTTGTCAGTCCAAAGGTACTGTTTCCATTCACTGTGGCTTTAATTGTGATGCCACCTGCGCGCGTTCCTTTTATTCTTGCTATGTAGGTTCCTGTTGTAGATTCTTCCGGTGTGAGAGTGATCCCCGGATCTCCTGTTATTGGTTGACCTGCACTGTCGAATATTTCATACCCGAGTGTTTTGCCTGGGAGGGGATTTTTAAATGCATCAAATAAATTCACAATCATACTGGCCGAGTCTGTGCCGTTCGCTTCAATGCTTATTTTATCTGAAACCGCAGTAGAATTGTTTTGATCAGGCTGGGCGCTGATAAGGGTTAAGTTCATCTCTGCCGTTTTTTCAAATCCACTTACCCCTAAAACCACTGCTTTTATAAGCAAAGGACCAGGAGATCGTCCTTTGACGGACATAAGGTAAGTTCCGTCGAGGCTCTCTGTGACCTCACCCAGTGTAATGCCCATTCCATTGCTAAAATCGATCCCGTCTCGAGAGGCTTTAAAAAGGACTTCTCTTTTTAGCAGTGAGTTTCCATTTTTATCTTTTAAAGCAAGAGTAAATAGGCTTTCTGCCTGGTTATCTGCTTCAATGCTGGCATTGGATGCACTTAAAGTAGATTGCGCGATCGAAGGCAATAATCCGTCAGTTGTTAAGGTAATCGTGCTTTTTAGGTTGAGTGGTATATTTTTTATGAGCGGTTTTATGTCTATTGTTCCCGCTCTCGTTCCACGCAACGTTGCAAAATAATATCCGTCTTTATGTACCGTTATGGGACCCAATTTTATTCCCAGGCTCTCGGTGACGTCGTTTGATTCTTGAAAGGCTTTAAATTCAATGTCTTTTTCTAGACCTGATAAGGTATTTCCAAACTCATCTTTTAATTGCAATATGAGGGTTGTTGAATCAGAACCATTGGCGATGACCGTCTCTTTCAGTATGCGAAGAGTTGATTTTTGATCTGATGGTGCGATGTTTTCAGGGATAGTCAACTCAAAAGACAATGGCACTTCAAACGACCCAATTCCAACGAGATTAGGTTTGATGGTCAGTTTTCCTGCCTTTGTTCCTTTTATGGTTGTCGTGTATGTCCCTTCCTCTTCCAGTGTCGGCCCGAAGGTGATCCCTTCACTTAAAATGGTGCCACCACTGTATGCAGAGAAATGTATATTTCGGTCTTTTAATTTGTTTTGAAATTGATCCCTTAAATCTAACTTCAAAGTGGTCTCAGCCGTGCCGTTGGCCGGTATAGAAGGGAGAGTAGAGGATATTTTGGAATAAACCGTTGATGGAATTGCAGTGGCAGCACTCAAGGTGATATCCGATGCAATCTCGAATGCTGGAGGACCTGCGACCTTTGCTTTTATGGTGAATCGACCTGTCGCTGTGCCTCTTAATTTGGTTGTGTAAGCGCCATTGGCTTCTTCAAATGTTTCTCCGATGGTGATCCCTGTTGATGGGGCAACGGGCACATCTCCGGAAAAAAGCTCAAAGACCACTGTTTTGTTCAACAAAGGATTTCGATATTGGTCTTTGAGTTCGACTGTGACTGCCGTTTCAGTAATGCCATCTGCCGCAATCACGCTATTAAAAGGTCTTAGGGTTGACTCGGTCTCTGATGGGGGGGATTTAAGTGCATCGAAGGACGCATCTTCTTGGTAAGGTTCTTCGTCAAGTAGAATAGTAAAAGGAACCGTTCCTGTTTTTGTTGAATAGAGGGTGGTTATGGCTTTTCCTTCTTGAGAAGTAAGGGTTTCAGTAGCTGAAAAACTCGCAGTGGACGTTTTGTTTAAAAAGTTGACTTTTTTACCCGCGAGAGGACGACCACTGGTGTTTCGAACAACAACGGAAATAAGCACACCGACATTTTCGGCGCCTTCTTCTCCGACTTGACCTGTTTTATTGTTGGTGTCCCCGACAGAATGAATGCTAATGTCTCTGTCATTGATTGAGGAGGAAACTCTGTTTTCTTTTATCAGAATATTGATTGGCGCTGGGACCGTTTTTATCTGGCCATTCTTTAAATGTAAAACAGCATTAAGTGAGTAAGAATTTTCTCCTGCAGGGATAAATTCAGGGGCAATAAAATGGGTGTTATTTTGGATGTAACTTTGAGCTTCGCCAGAAAACAAAATATTTTTTACTTGAGACTGATCGCCTGTGATCTCAAGCCATTCGCTTAATGCTGCGGTGCTGAGTTCTTCTATTTCTACGCTATTTGTTTTGAAACTGATCTCGACCGGTGTGGTGGCTTGTCGGTATTCTAAACGGATATTGTGGTCTCTTTCGACAAGGCTGAGCAATTGAAACTCTAAGGCTTTCGTGTCCGCAACGTTCGACATGCTGAGTTGTTTATTCAGCGGAATACCCAAGTGATAGGATAAACCGAGTCCGATGGTCGCTTCTTCTTTTCCGCCTTTTTCAAGTGTGTAACCCGTTTTTAATGAAAGCAAGGAAACAGGCTGGAAGTTTAAAGCACCGCTTACGACGAAGGGGTTTGCCATCGGCGTATTGCCGTTGCTCATTTCAACGTTTTCACCAAAAAATTGCTGGAATGTGGTTTCAAGCGATATCCAGGGTATTTGGGGTAAGTAACCCGTGAAATTGAAATCAACGCCTTGTGCTGGGCGTTCATCCAATAAAACCCCGTTTCCTATGGAATTAAATCTGTTGGGACTTTCTTTCCATCCATTTAAAGGGAAGTAGTAGTTTGAGGTGAGTTTGAAATATTGGCGTCCATATTCTCCCCCGACGCTGCCCCGTTGGTGTTCGCGCGTTAAGTCGTAATCATAAAATGCATTCATGCCAAAAAACGAATCAACATCTTTCTTTCTATAACCAAGACCAATATGAACAAAGTCGCGTCCATCGAAATTAGACTCTTGGTTGAATAGCATGCCGGGTTGTATAAACCAAGTAGATGAAATCTTTCCGTTTCCTTTACTGAAAAAGGGGACGAGTAAATCTATTTCACCGGATTTTAATGCCAGAAACTGGTCCATTTCGACATCTATATTAACGGTGCCATATTGAGATAACCAACGTTCTGTTTCTTTTGTTATGTATTTTTCTGCGTTTGAATTAATGATATTAACGGCTTCTTGCTTAATAACTTCGCTTATTTCACCTTCATTTCCACTTGATGAAAGGGTTTTCGCAATATGCTCCATTGTTTCGCTGCTCTCAAACTGAGGCTGCGGTTCATTTTCATTACTGGAAGCATAAGAATAAGGAATAAATATAGTTTGAAGAATATGTATATAGATAAAAGAATATGAAACAACTTTTTTATTCATGTGATATTTCTTATTATTTATGGATGATTCTAGAAAAGAAAGCGCCAGAGGTTTGGCATATTGCTTGCGTTTTTTTAGTATATGTACGTTGGTGCATTTAAAGTAAAGAGGTCGATTTTATTTTAAATTAAAGCTCGACTATACCTGAGAATGATCTAATGTATCAGATTTATTTATAAAAGCGGTAATGAATAAACATATAATTACATGCAGAAATTGTTTTTTTTGCATCTTTATCTAAATGAATGGACATTGAAAGAAAGTCCAGCTTTGCTTTACTTTTAGAAAAATAAGAAAGTTTGATTGAATGGATCATATGCGATTATATTAATAGGCTTATTAATATATATATAATGTGAATGATAATAATTAGAGTTAATTTTCCCTGTTTTATTGTATCAATGTTTTATTGCTTTTATTTAGATGGGGAATTCTTTTTTAAGGCTTTAATTGAAGTAAAAGAATACAACTTGTTATTTTATAATGTATTTATTTAAAAACCCCCGAAATTTCAGGGGTTTTTTGCAGCTAAAGTCGTTTTTAATTTTCGAGGCTTTCAGGCTCTGTTTGATTTAGAAGATATTGCAGAAGTAGCGGAACGGGACGCCCTGTGGCCCCTTTTGCTGTGCCACCTTTAAAGGCGGTTCCCGCTATATCAAGGTGTGCCCAATGGTATTTTTTAGCAAAGCGTGACAAGAAACAGCCTGCTGTAATGCTCCCACCACCAGGCCCGCCAATGTTTGCCATGTCTGCAAAGGGGCTTTTTAGTTGGTCTTGATATTCTTCGGTCATAGGTAATCGCCACGCTCTGTCACTGGCTTGCTCTGAGGCGTTGATGATCTCGTTTGCTAAAGGGTTGTGGTTTGAAATTAATGCGCTGATGTGGTGACTCAATGCCACAATGCAAGCGCCAGTGAGTGTCGCGACATCAATGACGGCTTCAGGCTCTAAACGCTCAACATAGGTCAGGACATCGCACAAGACCATGCGACCTTCTGCGTCGGTATTCAGAATTTCAACGGTTTTACCTGACATGGTGGTGATGATGTCGCCAGGGCGATAGGCTCCGCCATCTGGCATGTTTTCGCATCCTGCTAAAATCCCCACGACATTAAGACGCAGATCCAATTTTGCAAGGGCTTTCATCGTGCCAAAAACAGACGCGGCGCCACACATGTCGTATTTCATTTCATCCATATTGCCAGCAGGTTTTAAAGAAATCCCTCCGGCGTCAAAGGTCAAGCCTTTCCCGATAAGAACAATGGGTTTTGTGGACGGGTCTGGGTGGCCTTTGTATTCGATGATGGACATCTTCGATTCATTGCGTGAACCTTGACCGACGGCAAGGTAGGACGTCATCCCCAGCGCTTTCATTTCTTCTTCGCCAAGGATGGTTGTTGTGATTTTTTCAAAATCATCGGCGAGTGAACAAGCTTGTGAAGCTAAGTACGCGGGATTTGCGATATTGGGTGGCATATTGCTCAGATCTTTGCAGGCTTTAACACCAGAAGCAAGAGCAAGCCCATGTAAAATAGCCTGTTCACCGAGATGAAGCTCGCTACGAGTGGGAACATTAAAAACCAATTTACGCAGTGGACGGCGTGTTTCGGGTTTGACTGTTTTAAATCTATCAAATGAATACAGGCTGTCTTTGGTGCACTCTACGGCTTGGCGGACCTTCCAATAAATGTCTCTGCCTTTTACGTGTAATTGCGTTAAAAAGCAAACCGCTTCCATGGATCCTGTTTCATTCAAGGTATTAATGGTGTTTTTGATGATGTCTTTATACTGACGCTCACCCAGCTCACGTTCTTTTCCGCACCCAACCAGTAAAATACGCTCTGATAATACGTTGGGAACATGATGTAAAAGCAGCATTTGTCCCGACTTTCCTTCAAGATCTCCTCTGCGTAAAAGGCTGCTGATATAGCCATCACTTATTTTATCAAGTTGTTCGCCCACGCCTGATAAGCGACGCGGTTCAAAAACACCCACGACAATACAGGCACTACGTTGTTTTTCAGGGCTACCGTTCTTAACACTGAACTCCATGCTGACTCCTACATCTTAAAGACAATTGAGGTGAAATGTTGGATAATGGCGGTATATTACAATCCGAATTTATACCCCTCGCTTTGAAGATGCTGGGTTGTTGGCTAGGTTCTCGAAGCCCGATCACAGAGTCCTTCTGCGGTTAGGCATTTCGTTTACTTGCCGTCCACTTGCATCTTAATTTCTTTGGGTATTGCTTCGAAAATCCGTTGATAAGACCTGCCAATATACATTTTGAAGACAAAGATGCGGTACGGTTGAGGGCGCTTCTTCCTATAAATGGGTCCTTCGATTTTTTTAAAAAGATCGAGGGGTGTGATTTGGGGCGAATGGCCTACAACTTAAATGCAAATTTAATTTATTTGAGTATGATTTTTGGCTAATAGGTTAAAAAATATCTAATTAACTGAAAACTTATCGCTTTAACCGAAAAGCTATAGGGATTCCCATAAAAAAACAAGTTTTCTAAAGGTAAAACACCGTGATTATTGTTCGGTATTTGATCCGAGAGACAGTAAAAACCCAATTAGCGGTACTGTTTGTATTGTTTTTGATCTTTTTTAGTCAAAAATTTATTCGTGTTTTAGCGAATGCCACGGAGGGATCTATTCCAGGAAGTGAGGTTTTAACATTAGTGGCCTTGTACATGCCATCCATGGGCATGCTGATGTTACCATTAAGTCTCTTTATCGCCATCTTGATAACATTTGGTCGTCTTTACGCTGAAAGTGAAATCACGGTGATGAATGCGACAGGAATAGGAAATTCTTTTCTTATTCGCGCAGTGCTTTATTTGGCATTAATAACGGGGGCAATTGCGGCTTTTAATGCTTTTTGGTTGACGCCTTTTTCGAACAACAAAGAATTGAAAGTGATGGAAACCCTGGAGGCAGACAGTGGGCTTGAACTCTTAGTGCAAGGGCAAATGCAATCGACACCGGATGGGCAAGCGGTGGTCTTTGTTGATAAAATATCCAATCAAGGAAAAGACCTTCATCGTATTTTTGTGGCTCAGCCTGTTCCTGTTGGAAGCATGCGCCCTAATGTTGTGGTGGCTGAAAAAGGCTTTATCACAGAACAAGCGGACGGCAAACAGCTTCTTGAGCTGAATGATGGAACGCGTTATGAAGGCATGCAAGGTCACCTTGATTACGGTGTGACAGAATATGAGAGTTATAACGTTTTTATAGGTCAACGAGAAGTGGAAGAAAAACACCGAGATTGGGATGCGGTTCCGACGTTGGATTTATGGGAGGAAACGGCATTCAGAGGCCGAGCAGAATTGCAATGGCGTATTTCAATGGTGCTCTGTATTCCTTTGATGACCATGATTGTACTTCCTCTTTCAGAGGTGAACCCGCGCCAAGGTCGCTTTGCAAAACTCTTTCCTGCTATTTTGATTTATTTAGCTTATTTTCTTGCTTTAAGTGCGGCGAAATCCTCCATAGAAGAAGGCGCTTTGTCTCCTGAAATCGGTCTATGGAGTGTCAATATGGTGGCTTTGATGGTGGCTGTCGTCTTGATGAGCTGGGACAGCTTGTTTGTGCGCAAAATCAAATACCGTCTGCGGAAATTAGCTTGATGTTTAAGATATTAGATCTCTATATTGGTCGAACTATTTTAGGAACGACCGCCCTTTGTTTGGCCATCTTGGTGGGCTTATCTGCCATCATCAAGTTTGTGGAGCAACTTCGTTCCGTTGGCGAAGGGGCTTTTTCTCTGTTCACGGCGATGCAATATGTTTTGTTGAGTATTCCACGAGACATTGAAATGTTTTTCCCGATGGGGGTTTTGCTTGGAGCCTTGATTGGTTTAGGCATGTTGGCGGCGAGCTCTGAGCTTGTGGTGATGCAAGCGGCGGGGTTTTCTAAGCTTGACATCGGATTGTCCGTATTAAAAACAGCAATGCCCTTGATGTTGTTGCTTTTATTTTTAGGTCAATGGGGAGCGCCAGAAGCACAAAAAATCGCAAGGGAGTTGCGCGCCGTTGCAAAGTCCAATGGCAATGTGATGTCGATTCGGCGTGCTGTGTGGGCGAAAGATGAAAATAGGTTTATTTACATCGCAAGCACCGAACAAAGTGACAAAATGACGGGAATTAGCATTTGGTCTTTTAACGAAAATCAACAGCTTCGTGAACAAATCTTTGCAGAGCGAGCGCGTCATTTTGAAGGGAACAGTTGGGTCTTAGAAAACGTGACGATCACCCATTTTAATGAGCCTCTTCGTTTGACTCAAAGCAAACAAGAGAATCTAATTTGGAAAAGTAGTTTAACCCCTGAAAAACTGTCGATTGTTATGGTGAAACCCGAAGAGCTTTCATTAAGCGGTGTTTATCAGTATGTCGATTACTTGAAAATGTCCGGGCAAGATGAGACGCGCTATGAATTGGCTTTTTGGCGTAAAGTCCTTCAACCGGTTTCTGTTGGGGTGATGATGTTATTGGCTTTGAGTTTTGTTTTTGGCCCTCTTCGCTCTGTGACAATGGGAGAGCGCGTCTTATCGGGGGTTATATTTGGTTTTGGTTTTTATCTTTCTAATGAAGTCTTTGGTCCTATGACCTTGATATACCATTTTCCTCCCTTTTTTGGGGCGATAGCACCGAGCTTGTTCTTTCTTGGCTTGACGATTTATCTTTTGAACCGAAAATTATAAAGCTTTAAAGCATAAAAAAAGAGGGCGATGGCCCTCTTTTTTTATGGTGGTATTTTTGCAGAATGCGCTTTTTTTAGGCGGGATCAGCGGGTTTTTATCAATTGGGTATCAGACATATAGTCTTGAAATGCTCGATTTTTTTCATCGAATAAAACAAGCGCATTGCCAAGACCAAAGCCTGCGGTTGCGGCTCGAATTAAGGCTTGGGTAAATGTGATCCTGCCTCCGGTATGGTTTACGACCTTGATCTTCCAAGTCTTCATTCCAATGGTTTGCCCTGTTGAGTGACTCCAAAAATACGCGTAAAACGCCATGCCCACGCAAAAGAGATACAAACTGAAAAAAGGACTCAGGAAAGGATGCCTTCCAAGGTAATCTCCTACGTCCTGGTACCCCTCGATAGAAAATCCGATTTGCATTGCAAAAGCAAGCAGGGCAATAAAGAGTCCTGCCGCAAGGATCTCAATGGCAAGAAGAATGATGAAGTCATACAACCATGCGCCGAGTCGTTGAGAGAAGGAGGCGCCATTAGGAAGAACGTTTACAGCAAGAATGGGAGACATGCTTTTTCCGATTAAAGAAGAAAATGAGGGCATTTAAGCCGATAGAATAATAAGAAAATATCATATTTATTGTGACCTTGCGTAAAATGATACCGCTTCGATTAAAAAACAAGCAAACGAACCTTTTTGTGTATTTAAGGCTTGTGTTCATCTTTAGGTTACGTATAATTGGCCTCACTTGCCCGGGTGGCGAAATCGGTAGACGCAGCGGATTCAAAATCCGCCGGAGAAATCTGTGTCGGTTCAAGTCCGACCCCGGGCACCAAATTAAAAAAAGGCCACTCTTTGGAGTGGCCTTTTTATTTTATTTTTTTTTGGTTTTCCGTTTCTTTGCTGTTGGCACTTTGACAACGCCGCCGCCTTTCTTAAATTTGTATCCTTTTTTTAGCGTTCCATTTGCTTTTAATCCAACCTTAGCCATTTTTTTTAATCTCCAGAATTGATATTCTTTTATCATGCGAAATCAATAATTCGCTGAAATGTTTATTTTGTTTAAAAATCTGATACCCAAGAAATGCAATTGATGCACTTTCGATTGTAAGCCCAAAATCTAAGGCATACTTAATAATTGCCAACTCTGCTATCATTTTATTTTTTCACGTTCGTGTTGTCGTTTGTAGCGCTTATTTTCGACACAAAATAAGCAGACAATACAGCTGTTACAACGCTTAAAGTCATCGACATCAAAACTGTTTTTGTATTCATAGTTTTATTCCTGCAAGTTCACAACCCTCGATAATAGAAGCGTGGCTATATACTTGCGCCCCGTTCTCAAATTTAATCATGGCCTTAATCAAAGAGGGTATATTTTTTTCATTTAAATTATTATCGAGCGCGTTAACATTTAAATATTTAGAAACGAAATCAATATATGAATTCGTTGGATTTTCAGAATTAGGAGCCCACTTTTTAATTATTCCTGATACCGAAGTCAATCCAGAAGACATATAATCCTTTATAAGCTTTGCTCCTGCCCTAATACCGTATTTACTTGATGAGAATACACAAAATCCTTTATTCTCTCCGCTTTGCCCTTCCCAGTCATTTAACTCGTTAAATCGTATATTTAATGGATTGTTGTTTCTAATGCCAAATGGCATTGAAGATCTAATCAAATACGCGCTCACACCAACTCCAAGCGCAATAAAAATAATTTTCTTAACCATATCTATTTTCTTTAAAGTCTAAAATTAAATTATTTCTTTCTAAATCGTCAATGCCTTCTGACACCCAAAAACCATGAGTTCGAGGAATGAACTCTTTATAGTCAGAAGAAAATACGCCATTTCTCAACTCATCAGAATAAATATATGTACCTTTATTAACTTTCTTTTTTAAAACGCTAGTGTCATATATTTCAGCATCAAGTATATAATCAGCGCCCAGAGCCGCTACACCATTCGTCCTCTGGTTTATTAAACAAAACCCCTTTTCGTTTAAAAGATAGCTGTGTAATGATGTACCGCTTGCAGCTGATGTAAAAATCAGATTCTCTTTAACTTCAATTTTTGGTATTGAATGCATCATATTATTAACTCTTAAATAAGCAGATGTGCTCACGGCTGGGAATAATATTGTATCTTTGAAATAATACATTGAGCACATTCTAATATCATTTAAATAATCATAATCATAATTATAATGTTTATCTACATCTAGATCTTCACCCTCTTCTAATATTGCATAATTTGATAATACTGGAATATCTAAATCCGCATTATCCCAGTCAGCACTCGACGGCGAAATAATGATTTTTGGAGATCTATTAGTAGAGAATATAACGTGTGCTTTGTCAGGTTTATAATTCCCCTCTGATATTGGCTGGCGCATATATCCAATACTTGAGCGTCTCCATCTGTCAAACCCGTATTCTCCAATTTCTACAGCTTCTGTAGTGCTTCCATTTCTTTTAAGTTTCATCCTTGAATTAAGAAAAAGATTCCTTCTTTTTTCTTTTTTTAGATCGGCTGTAGGAGGCGGTGCGCTTGGGTTAACCACTTCAACCTTTAAAATATCATTTACAATAAAAGATTTAATTGTCTCAGGAATCGTAATCTCAGGCATTATAATTTCAGGAATTACAATGTCAGGAATTATAATTTCTGGAATCACAATATCAGGAATTATAATTTCATTTTCAAGAATGACTTTAACGGGCGTTTGAATTGATGAAACAACAACGGGTGTTAATATTTCATCAACAACAACATCCCCGCCGCCGTTTTGCTTCTGCTCTTTAATTCGAATGTCAACTTCTGATAATTGTAATTCACCATACACATCCGTTCCTGAGTTATTTCTAATCCTGAGTTCTTCATTTCTATATTTTGAAATATCAACAGTATCAGAGCGTCTTAATTCAACATTCGAAAAATCATCAGACTCTAGATAAACTTGATGCGACAACTCACGAACGATTAAAAACATATCTTTTTGCCCAACAACAAAAGGATATTTCTCACCATCTTTCAGTCTTAATATTCTTGCCATTATTTTTTCTTCCAGAACTTTACAATAAGAACAAGACCAACAATTGAGGAAATACCTAGAACGATTTTTATCATTTGCTGATTTGTTTCTGATTGATTATCAGTCATGGCAGACTTTGCTAGTTCACTTGCAAATGATAATGTGTCTTTTGCATTTGAAGCTGCTTGTCCTGCCCCTGCGTTGACAGAATCAAGCGCATTTTCGAATATATTCGAATTATTCTCTAATGCGCCCCCGACCACATTTGTCATGCTTTCGATTACGTCACCAGCAAGATCTAAACT
Organism: uncultured Enterovibrio sp.; assembly: GCA_947041315.1. Taxonomy (GTDB): domain Bacteria; phylum Pseudomonadota; class Gammaproteobacteria; order Enterobacterales; family Vibrionaceae; genus Enterovibrio. Next base: position 12,425 of record CAMRDW010000020.1, on the reverse strand, counting down.
CCCTTCAACAGCGCCATGGTCTGTTGTTGTTGAGTTTATCGTTGAATTATTAACGCCTGAAATCATGGACCCAAGATTATCACCTTGAGCCGCATTTGAGCCGCTTGTGTTTGTATTTACGGTTGTGTTTGTATTTGAACTTGCAGAATCGCCCCCCATTTACAACACCAACCGTATTACATATTCATTGCAATTAAGAGCCTTGCATTTTTGAGATTCAATTAATTTAAAATCTAAACCACACGATTTTAAAAATCTCAACTCAGAGCGTCTCGTTATATGTGCTCGAATCGTTTTAAATCCGCGGCTTCTTGCCTGCGTTGCAATTAATACAGCGCATTCTTTTAAATCACCAGAGAATGCGCAAACAACGAGCTCGCTACCTTCTGCACGAAATAAACCTATGGAATAATCGTTAATAAAGAAGGCGCGTTCTTGATTTGAAAGAACGCGCCTTTGCGCTTCTTCAAAATGCTTTCCCAGTATGGGCTTCAATGTGTTTTTAACCAGCCCCCAAGGGGCAGGTTTGAAATTATTTCTTTTTTTTGAATACATAAAAAGCACCTACTACTACAACACCAACAATTAACCACGTTGGCACTGTAAAATTATTACCGAACTGAATGGATCCACCATTAAAACCGCTCGAATTATTTGTGGTTGACGTCGCTGTGGACGGTCCACCGCCGCCCATATCTAAGCCGCCAGCGCCCCCGCTAATTCCGCCGCCTCCAAGCGCACCCATCGCCGCCCCAATCATTTTACGACTCCAATAGTAATTGATGAAATATAAAGAGCGCCGCCAATAACAGATAGAATAATAACTCTATCAAGAAATGACTCTGATTTTTGCGCAGCGTTCCCAGCGTTTTCTATAGCATCACCAGTGTTCTTCATTAAATCAGAAATTGATAAAACGCCAGAAACGACAAACGCCCCCGCGATAATGGGAATAAAGGGAAAAGCCAAAACAATTACCCCTTTTTCTTTATTATCAAAGCGGCACCAATAATCACAATCACACCGCCGATTAACCAAGGAAAAACAGAGGCTTTATCTTTATTCGCATTAACTTTGTCTTTTATATCATCAGTGCTTTGCACTGCATCACTGACTTGTTGACCCGCGCCTGCAACAGATTCTGCAGTTCCTCCAAGCGAATCTGCAATATCGCCGACAGCTTCAATTCCAGACTGCACTCCATCAACTACAGACCCAACAACAGACCCAACAGTATCGACGATTGAATCGAACCAGCTCATTTACGCTACCTTTTCAAGCCCTTCAATCAAGATTTCTATGCTTTGCACAACTTCTGTTGTATTTACACGGAAATAAAATTCAGAATTATGTTGCGTTGGTAAAACAAAATCGCGCATAAATCCGTATTTCAAAGGATCGAAATGAAAATAAACTGATTGCGGATTTTTACCTGCTCGAACGAGTTGAAAGTCAACAATATCTCGGTGATATTCTCCCTCTTCCCGTCCATCTCGTTTAATTTCAATCTTATCAATCTTGTCTGATTTGAAATGCATTCTTCGAATAAAACGATTCGGGCTTGACAATAAACCATGAAAATCGTTATCACCTGAAGCCGTTGCGGTCATTGTCTGCGTATATAGGCGGGGCAATAATTGACGAACAGCAACGGAAGGTGAAATTGTCGCAAATGTATCAATTTGAATTGCTTTTCCGTCTGCGATTTTTGAAGACAACGTCACATCAAGGGTAATGTGATCGTTCATCATTGTAACAAGCGCCGTGGCCTGCACTGAGCCGCGCTCTATATTTGAAAAATCCGAAAAAGGAATAACAAAATAACCTTCTTCAGGTTTGTTTCCCTGAAAACCTTCGAGCATGACTAAATGCCCTGATGTGACATTATATATTTTGTCGTCATTGAGCGTAATTTCTACACGCTCCAACTCTTCTACACTTAAATTCGTTTTAAGTATAATTTGTTCATATGTTGCCCCCGTTGGCAATTTCAGTGTTGCTTTACCACCTTTTACCACACCAGAGAATGCACTTAATTTTCTTTCGATACAATTTTGCATTAGTCATTAAGTCCTAAGGTTTTATCAAGATCAAACGGCTGAAAATGATGAATCAAACTCATCAATACGAATGTAATAACTACAGTTCCTGCAATAATTTTTGCACTGCCTTGGCTTTTTTTATTCAAACCTGACCCTTTTTATTTTTATTTAATAAGTAAAACCACCTTCATATAAATTTATTTTAAATAAAGGTGGTTTCTGAGTTCGAATATTAAAAATAAAAAAACGGTTTTCGAGCAACCCCGAAAACCGTTTCTTTTTTCAAATAACCTTTAGGTTATTTGTCTTTATTTTGTGATGCTTGTCACACTTGCGAAAGTAAAACCATAAATAAAATAACACAAAAATACAGTTGCAATATATTCATTAAAAATCAGCCTTTAAACGTAAATTTACCATAATCAAACTCTCCGCGCTTATGAGCATCTGTTTTTATTATGTACTCCAGCTTTTCAAGCTTTGCTATAGCTTCAGCGTCTAATCCGAGTTCTTTTGATAAATAAATTGCGTCGTTCTCACGCTCCTGATATCCAATCCATTTAACTGCACAATTTCCAATAACAGTCTTACCGACTTCCTGCCCACGCTGAAAAACACAATGAGTACGCAATCCAAATTTACGGCCGATTCGAATTAGATCACTAACATAACCATCCATTTTCCCTGACGTGTCGCAATATTTCGCAAGTTCTTCAAGCACAACATTTAAAGGCTGTTTAGTTGCATCGCCGCATGACCATGCAAGTCCACAGAACAATTCAAAGTCCCCTTTTTCAACGCGGCCATTAAAACCACGAGCAATCTTGAAGGGTTTTCCAGAGCTCCTAGCTTTAAATAGATTTTCTGCGAAATCTTCCCAGCTATAATATGTAAAAACTTTTTCTCCTTTAAATAACCCTGAGTAGTCACCAAAAGGATCAAAGAATACTGCGCAATCATCAGAAGCTATATTCAATTGTTTGACAGCTGTTGTCTTACCGCTGCCAGAAGAGCCAACATACATAGCATTTAAACAACTTAATGCATTATTATTTTTTTCTGGATCAACAATATCTATCATGCTGCTTCCTTATTCAGATCTTGTAGTGCTAAATCTTCTTTTTTATACAGCTTAACTTGTGCAATCGCGCTCATCCCCAAAGTACCAGCTGATTTAATTGCCATAATTTCCTCTTGGTATTGAGATAAAAAAGAGGGCAATAGAATTCCATATTTCATCAAAAGCGGCGCGAAATCCTTAACTGCCTCATTTTTCAATGCTTCATCAAAAGTAATTCGTTTATCGATAAATGTTTGTAATGCTTTCTCGATAGCCCACACAGCCGCTTTCGCCTCGTTTTCAACACATACAGTATCAAACTCTGCTTTCTTTGCGTCTGCTTGCTCTCGTTCGCTTTCTGTTAAACCTGAGTTGTTTGCAGCATTTTTCAAGGCACTTAGCATAGGTAAAAAATGAGCATCTATTTCAGTATCTGCCCATGGTTCAACCACGTCTCACCCCCACAGAATGCCCGATCAACAAGCCCGCAGCAGCAGAGAGCCCACAACACATAGCCCAAAACCCTGTCGAAAAAGGTTTTTCAAACGGTTCTTCAATCTCAATATCCATTCGTAACTTACTGATTTTATTGTCAGTAACCGATTCTGGGTTATTTTGTACTTCCAAAGGGTTTTCAATAACCAACTCTTGGTTATTTTGTATTTCTAAAGGGTTTTCAATAACCGTTTTTTTTAAAGGCATCTTGCATTTCTCAATTGAAATAACCATGTTATTTTTAATAAATTGTTGTCGTTTAAGTCCGCCGCCTTGGGTCTTCCCGCAAATACACGATGTGTAAAAATTCCCAATCTTTTGGCCGCCACACTCAAGAACTGTAGCGATGCTTTCGCAAGCCGCACAGTATAAAAAGCCGACTTCTTTAGCCATTTTCCCCACACATACTTTCTTTAAGTTCCTTAATTTCTTTTTTCTGATTATGGTTGTCTTCAAATAAATACATAATTATCGATTTTGAATAATCAAGTTCTTCGCTCGCAATATCGAGCATTTTTACCAATGGCTTCATTTCTTTTGCCGCTGACTTAGTTAAAGGATTCATTGATGAGGACATTTCATCATGAATACGTTTCAATTCCCTTTGTTGCAATTCTCTACTACGACATTTTTTTTCAAAAAGCTTAATCAACTCACTTTTCATTTTTCAATTCCCTTAAAATAAAAGCAGTTTCACTTAAGAAAAGAATTGTGTATTTTTGATTTATTAATTCTTTGGCTTCATTTTCTTCTATTTTTAAATGCCCCATACTTTTTAGGCCTTCCATTCCATCTACTTCATGTTCCCCAAAATTCTCAGGAGCAACAAGAATCTCTTTCCTAAAATCATTTTTAAAGAAACGTGAACAAGGTGCGCTTGTAATAATCATAAAATACCTTCATTAATCATTTAAAATGCTAAGGCTCTTATGGGCCTTCGCGTTGTTTCACTCTCAACTCGCCGTACACAAGCTTTAAACCGCAAAACTCATCAATCCAGACAAGTTTCCCTTCCAACAATGGTCCGATTAAGCACTGGACACCGCGCTTAGACCATCCAGACAATCGTTTAAGAGCCAGCTCAAGCTCAGAGTTACAGTTATTTTCAGTGCTCCAAGAGAGGTCGTCCCGACCTCCCAAAATAGAGCCAGAGCTCAAGAGCGCGGCAACCTTGGATTTCGTCACAATCGCGAACTTCTTCGCTGAAGTAAGAACACGACGCCCAAACCACGAAAACCCAATAACACGCCGCGTTTCTTCACCATAAATGCCCTCTTTTGTTTCATACAAAATCTTTGCAGGTGAGGAAAGCTCACAAAATACTTTCCACTTAGATGAATCAGCAGCCCCACGCACAGCATCAAGCTTTTCACAAAAACGAGTGTCTGCCTCATTTACTCTTCGAAGCTGACGCCAAAGACCGACAGGCGACGAACCAAAAGCTTGAAACTGCCTAATTCTATGAGTCGATGCCCATGCTCGAACCCTACAAGCCGCTTCTTCTGCATCGCCTTCTGGCATGTGGGCGCCATTAATGTTCTTCGCTATATATTTTGCAATGTATGCGGTTGCTCCTCCTTTTTTTGGATCACAAAGCTTCACTTTGAAGCGCGGCGAAATATCCCCGCCAAGCTCTGCGATATCCTCTTCACACGCGACTTCTCGCATATGCCTAATCAATGCATCTTTATCTTCTTTTGAACAAAACAAGAACATATGAGAGTGCTCGCAACCGTCTTTGTGCGGCTCTGCCACACGAAAACCGAAATAGTCAATCTTATCTTTTGCAATACGAGCACGGGCCCGACCCCAAGCAGACATCATCACTTGATGACCCTCCTTTATTGTCGAGCCGTTCCATTTTGTGGATGAAGGGTGATATTTTGATGGTAATGTCCACGTCACGAAAATACCGACGTATCCTAAATCAATAGCACGCTCCTCATTTCCGCGAGACCTCACCATCATTTCGATTCTTCTATTTTCGGGGTTTGCTGTTGTTCTCTTGGCAACCTCAGACAAATCAAAAGATTCACCTGTCTCGTCACAATAAACGCACATTGAATCAAGGAAGTCCGCCGCTTCTTTTTGCTTTCTCTTCCAACTCGCAAAGGAGACAGCAGACACATATTTCTTTTGATTCTTTTTCTTACCAACACGACCGAGGGCAATTTGTGCATATTCCACATATTGAGTTCGTAAGAAAAAAAACCGCTTTACAATCCACTTCTCACACATGCATCGTTTAATGGCAATTTCGAGCTCTCGCTCTGCATCTTCGATGGTTTCGTGTTTTTTCTTGATCAATGGTGGATTGATAAAAACAGAGCGAAGGGAATCACTAAACTTTGAAAAAATAAATTGAAGGCTTTCGATGTAAGAACCGGCATTAATTGCATCATTTGAATTCACAAACGAACAATTCATATCAGCAATATCTTTGGCAAGTGATTCAATTGCAGAATCATCCATCAGAACATGATGATCAAGCCCCATGGCAGGGGCTTTTTTTGCGCCTTTGCGCATATCAGAAAATGTGAATTTATTTTCGATGAAAGGAGCGCGTTTTAATCCATTATCGACACACTTTTCTTTAAATCTGACAAGATTTGTGATGTTAGCTCCGGCGCGTTCCTTGCGCCGTTTTACTTGGTACTCGATGTCATTACGCACAATTACGGGTAATTTCGAGTAGAAAAATTTAATGTACTTAGACTGCACAATCATAAAATTAAATTTTATTCAATACGCGTGCAGTTACCATTAGCTCATCAATTGTTATCCCTAGTTCATAAGCAATTAGCTCTATCAACTTAACATCAAAAGTCACACAGAATGCCAAGGCTTTTTCGACACTTTTACTGCTAAGATCATAAACTTTTGATGCAACATAACCAGGGTCTGTTGAGAATCTTTGCTCAAATGCTCTAACGATTGCTTTTGAAACTCGATTATCTATACCTTTCTTATCAATATTTTTCATTTTTTATTCTCTTGGCTTTGAATTCAATTTCGTTTTTTTTTCGTTCTGTTTTTGCGCTTTTATATTGAGAGCGAAGAACTTGAACCTTTAGATCTTTGATTTTTTCAATGTTGAAAAAAAAATCATCAGATTTCATTTGTTTTAAACTCATTGGATTGTTTAACTAAATCACCAAAACAAACCTGATTGCTTTTTAACCGCTCCTCTAATTCAACAAGATTTATAATACGCGTACCCTTATCATTTTCTCTTGGCACTTCAGGTATCGTTCCTTCGTCCATTCGCAATCGTACAAATTTCGCGCTTAGTCCGGTTTCATCACAAAACCGTTTGATAGTTTGCATTAATGGCATTGTGCTATCCTGTAGGGTCTCGAATAACTGGCGGTTATTCGTGGTTATTTCTGGTTATTTCTGGTTATTTCTAACCGTAACCCGTTCGTAAGACGGGCAATATAATACATATGTACTATGGTGTGCAAGTATGGAGCTTGGAAAAAAAATAAAAGCGATAAGGCTAGCTGAAGAGATGAGCCAGCCAGCATTCTCTCAACTCATTGATATATCAATACATTCTTTAAGAGGTTATGAGCAAGAAACAAGGGCGTTAACTGAAGAGAACTTAATTAAGATCACAAGCAATCAGCAACTTGAAAAGTATGCTTTTTGGCTAATGACAGGGAAGGTCCTACCAGAATCAGGACAAATTTGTCCTGACTTTTCAATTCAAGAGCGCTGCGGAATTATAAGCAAAACACAAATGGCAAAGAGAGCATGAAAACCTGCATTAAAAAATATTATTCATGGGGTATTTTGTGATTAAAGAATGCCCCGAGGGTTACTATTCTCATCTTGATCCTGCAATGGTTTTTAAGAAAGAAAGAGATGCAAAGAAACATGAAATAACAGTGACTTTTCGTAAGCAACGAGAAGCCCCTCATTTGAGGGATAATAGAACGTTAAATTGCATTATTGATATCTGGTATACGATGCATGGCAAAACACTGCGTGACCATGTTAGATTACGAAAATTGCTTTGCAGGATGAGCGACAAAATGGGGAATCCAGTTGCAAGTGAATTGAGCTGTGAATGTTTTGCTCGTTACAGAGAAGAGAGAACACGCGATGTTAGCACTACAACAGCAAATCGTGAGCACTCTTACCTTCGCGCTGTTTTTAATGAATTACGTCGCCTTGGCGTTATTAAATATGAAAATCCAGTAAAAGACATTCGTCAATTTAAAGAGCGTGAAGGTGAACTTAGATATTTGAGTCATCACGAAATATCAACATTGCTTTTCGCTTGTGGCCAGTCAACTAACAAATCCTTAATCTATATTGTAAAAATTTGCCTTGCAACAGGGGCGAGATGGTCAGAAGCTGAATCACTTACAGCCAATCAAGTCAAATCTGAAAGGATAACGTTTCTGAACACAAAATCAGGGCGTAATCGTGCTGTCCCTATCTGCTTAACCCTATTCGACGATTTAAAAGGCTTAAGATTTTGTAAATCGTCAATGTTTGAACCGTCAATGAGCGCTTTTCGTAAAGTTATCTTTGACACGAAAATTAATTTACCAAAGGGGCAATTAAGTCATGTGCTCAGACACTCCTTTGCAAGTCATTTCATTATAAATGGTGGTAATGTTGTTGTTTTAAAAGATATCTTGGGTCATAGCGAAATAACAACGACTATGCGATATGCCCACTTATCCCCCGAGCATCTGGGTGACGCGGTCAGATTAAACCCTTTAAACGCACACATACACGGTGAGAAATAACCAGAAATAACCAGAAACAGCACAATCAAAAATCATAAGCGATTGATTTTGTTGCATCTCATGTGGATTCAAAATCCGCCGGAGAAATCTGTGTCGGTTCAAGTCCGACCCCGGGCACCAAAATTAAAAGAAAAGCCTCGATGAAAATCGGGGCTTTTTTGTATCAGGTACAATGGAAATTACAACTCAAAATACCTTTCCTACCCAGGTCACTTTGAGTGTCTCGGGTATAATTTCTGAAAGATGAAAAGTGTGGGAGCTTATATTCACAGCCTTTCACTGAATGCGCTCAGAAAGTGAGCTGCATCACAAGCCTTGAATAAAATCAAAACTTCACCTCTAAGTGGGATCTATATCGTAAAGATAAAATTACCTGTCTTTTTTTGTCAATTAACTCTGGGAGAAATAGAATTAACTCGGTATTATTATTTGGACGAAATGATTTTATTTTTGTTAATTTCTTTTTTTCATTAGTGATACCTTATATTTTATTTTTTTGGTTTATCTACTAGATAAACGGCCTCTTAATACCTTTTCAAAAATAAGCGTACATAAATGCTTTTTTTTGTGTTTTCCGGCTCCAATGAGTCGGATTTTTTTTATTTAAATTCCATTCAAAATTCCCACATATTTTGCAACTTTACCTTCATTCGGTCATCATTTTTTCAAACACTTTTTTGTGTATACGCATTCGATTCTATTGGAGCGAGCGGAAATGCTTTATTTTAAAGTTTGACTTGGGCTGCGCTTTCTTTATCTTGTTGATTTTTCACATCTTATGAAGATGAAGTTTGGGTTGTTTTTTAAATAGGAATAGATTTTTTGATTGATTTGTTTTGCTTTTTCATCAAGAGTGCCTTCTGATATTTTTGAAATCATTAAGCCTGAAGAGGTTATCGCTTCAGATATTTCAGTTAAAGAGCGACGGTAGAATCTCACCGAGACCGGAAATCCAATGGTATCCCATTCTTCTTCAATCGACTCCCTCTCAAAATAATGACTAGATTGCGAATATTTAAAATCAGTAAAGGGGTGATGCATAGAAAAAACCATATACCCACCGGGTTTTAATACTCGATATACGGATTCAAAAACAGGTTTTAAATTTTCAATATAATGCAGGACTAAAGGAGAAACGATGACATCAGCACTGTTGTTATTTTCATATGGTAACCCAAAAGAAATATCTTGTTTGTATGCATTGACTTTTGTTCCCAAATTTTTTTTGATCAATGAGATCATTTGCTCCGAAACATCAACACAGGTTAATCGATTGACGGATTGCTTAATCAACCATTCGGCATAGACACCAGAGCCACATCCCATATCAATGACATCTTTTCCTTTAACATTATCCAACAGCGATAAAGTGGATGGACGCTCAAAAAGAGCATTATAAATGTTCTCTTTTACGGCTTCAGCATACCGAATTGCATGCTTTGTATACATTTCAGACATAGATAAAATCACATGGGCTCAAATAGACAAGAAAGCAGAGTAACATATAAAAAAGAGCAATCGTTGAGTGTTTTATCGACAAAAATTTAATTTAGCGCACCTTAAAATCGAAGTACCTGCTGTGCGGCGAATGCGTTTCTGTTTTTGCTTTTTCGGTTCAACTTTTTGAGTTATTAGATGTTAATAAGAGCAAGGTTTTCTTTTTTGCCCCCGTTTTGGATTTTCAAATATTTTTAGGATAGGCGCGATTTCCTGCAAGATGGGGATGCTTTGTTCAATCGGCTTTAAGTTCGTTTTGCAGATTGTGCGCTGTTACACCCGTCGCCTTTAAAGGTGCGTGGCTGTTGGCTACGCTCGTTCAAGCTAATCACATTAAGATCAAGGGCTTAATTTACTTTCTGTAGGCGCGCATCTTCAATTGGCTTGGGTATACCAGAATCAGTAAATATTTGATTAGTCATGTTTGAAAAAAATAACCGATCACATTGTGCAGACTTTTCAATGAGAATAACGTGAAATTAAAAATTTCAGTCTTGTTCGCAGGATTTTTCCAGTGTAATTTCTGCTTAACGGCTTAGTGGAACAGAAATGATTAAGGAGGATATTGAAAACAGGCTAATTTTTAATGCAATGGAGACCTGAATCTGGTCTCTTTGGTCTGATTTTTATATAATGCTTTTTTTAAATGGGACTCTTGATTTTGACTTCACAAAAGGAATGTATTTTTTTTTATACCTCTTGCCTTTGACGCTGCGTGAATCTTGACTACGCTCGCTGCGCCCAATCACATGGTTCATCTATGCTCTTGGGTTTCACTCGTTTGGCACAGGTTCACATCTTCAATTATTTTGGGTATAAACAAGAAAGGGACAATTCATCAATTTTTTTATTCATTCTCGCAAATTCTTCTTTAATTCGTATGATCCCAATTAGCATTGGATTGATTTTTTTTTTAAATTATAAATTACAATTTTCTTCTCGTTTTAAAGGTATTTTATCAGCAACATCAGATGACGCATTACTGAGTGATTGCTACAGGGCAATATTTGTAATTTGGAGAGACCATGCTTGATTCGATTCAATCGGTACTGATGTCACTTTGGGAACAGGACTTTGCGGCTTTGCTTGCACTTAATAGCGCGGGCATTATATATTTTGTGATTGTTTTTTTGATCTGTTTAGAAAGTGGTTTCTTACCCGCGGCCCCTTTGCCATGCGATAGCGTGGTGGTGCTCGCTGGAACCTTGTCTGCTGTGGGTGTCCTTAATCCTGCCTTTACTTTTCCTTTGCTTATCGCGGCAGCGGCAACAGGGAGCTGGCTTGCCTATGTTCAGGGGCGTTGGCTTAATCGCTTGCCACGGGTTCAGTCTTGGGTTGACAAAGTTCCTGCCCATCATTTGAGAACGGTAGACTCACTTTTAACACGTCATGGGTTATTTGCTTTATTTGCAGCCCGATTTATTCCTGTCGTGCGTTGCTTGTTACCGACGATGATGGGAATACGTCTTCATAAAGCTCAACGTTTTCATTATTTTACTTGGTTTAGTGCTTTCATGTGGGTGGGCTTGCTTGCTGGGATGGGGTATTTTTTACCCCAATTGCCAGAACCCATCAGCCGCGTTATCACCATGGGATTAATGGCCGCACCCGTTATCACCTTGGCTCTGGCGATAACGACTGCGCTTTACTGGAAAATAAAAAAAACCATTTTGGGTGTGAACGTGATAGATAAACACCTTTGATTGGATCTTTAAAAGGCCTGAAATAACATCCGGTCTTTACTTTTCAAGAAACAAAAATATTTTTATACCTCTCGCCTTTGAAGATGCGTGGGTGTTGGCTAAGCTCGTTCAGCCCAATCACATAGTAGATCTATGCTCAAGGGTTTCTCTCGTTTGCCGCAGGCGCGCAGCTTCAATTACGTTGGGTATAAACAGAAATAAAGTGACCCACAAAAACATACAAATCAGGCGGTTGGGGAAGAAGGCGTATGCTTTATCCCCAGCTGTTTCATGCCCTTTTTAATTCTTGCCTCAAACATTTTTTATTCTCTAAGCTTGCCTTCGCTCAAAATATCTTGTAAATACCCGAACCACTCTTTTTGATTGAGTTGAGATCGCACGTGGATTATGAATTTAGATGCAATACATTAGAAGGACGTTTTCATGCTGAATTTTCAATGGGGCATGAAGCGATTGGGCGCTGGCTTTTAGATGAGTTGGGGACTTTGGATGCAGACATTGCTTTTCTTTTAGAGAACGTGAATCGGGTAATGAAAGAAGGCGGTGAATGGGGGCGTACTGGCAAGGTGTTTCATTTACAGATCAATCAAGAAGAAGCTTTAATTCAGGCTAATGCCTTGTTTGAAGAAACGGACCATCTTCTGCTTGAGAGTGATTTTCATGTTTATGATGAGGAAAATTATTCCCTTTGTGGGCTGGAAGATTTCTTACTGGTGATTGAAGCTTGGCAGGATTTTCTTTGTCGTTATGGACGTTTTAGAAGTAAAGCAAAATGATTTTTTGTATGAATGTGATGCAGTGTTATCTCCGGTTTGGGTATAAAGAAGAATAAAATAAAAAGCCTCTTCGCCTTTGAAGATGCTGG
>CAMRDW010000019.1 GCA_947041315.1 uncultured Enterovibrio sp. | reverse complement strand
CTAAGAGCGAGTGCACCTAAGCTCTAATGCCTATACAGCATAAAATTATGCCGAAGGCATTGATATAGATTGACAAAAGGCGAGGATGAAAAGCCTAAAGTGTTCGCGTATAAACGCTTAGCTGAACTAGAAGCGGAGAAATGGCCTGAAAATGCATTTTTCATGAATGAGGCGATTAAGTGCCTGGAAAAGATTTTTATTTATTTATTGACATTGCGACATATTTTTTGAAATTAATTTGAGGCTTTTGATGTCCTTTTGATGTGCATCTTTTTGTACAGTCATTCATCCTGCGCGAGGTATCAAAATGGATCAATTACATGAAAAAAATGGCTATTATTCTCATAGAAAGGCGGCGGGCTTGCTTGTAATCTCATCTTTATTAATGAGTTTTACCTCTCAAGCTGCAGAGGTTAATGTTGAACTTTCGAATATCACAAATGGGGTCTATTTTACGCCGATCTTATTTTCTGCACACAATACAAACCAATCTCTGTTTAATCCAGGTCAAAGCGCAACACTTTCTTTGAAATCCATGGCGGAAGGAGGGGACATATCTGGCTTATCCAGTGATGCGACGAACCTTGGCGCGACAGTCGGATCTGCGCCAGCGTCCGGTTTAATTGTTCCTGGAAGCACGGTGGCAGTGGATTTATCCACGAACAGTCTTCAGACTCATTTGTCTTTAACCGGTATGATGCTTCCAAGCAATGATGGATTTGTAGGATTGGACTCTTGGTTAATTCCTTCTCTTGCGGGAACCTACACCTTGTATCTCAATGCGTATGATGCAGGAACAGAGGCCAACAGTGAAATTGTTGCGGATATGCCTGCTCCACCTGTTCTTGGATTAGGATCTGGAGGCACCGGTGTCACCACGAGCATTCCAAATGCACAAGTGCATATTCATCCAGGAAATTTGGGGGATTTCAATTTAACCGGGGGATTAAGTGATATTAAGGCCTCGGAGCAACGTTGGTTAAATCCTGTTGCCATGCTCACTGTGACGGTGAAATAAGGGGACAATGATGAAAGTAAACCGATTAACTTTATTTACACTTGGCGCAGTACTTTTGTCTGGATGCCATGATGAAGATCCTTCTTCTGTTGTGACACCTCCAGATGTTCCGGCCGTAGGGTCGCCTGCAATGGAACTCTCGGGTCGAATGTTTACAACCCGCATTGAAAATAATACTGCAGGTCAGCCTTTTTCTGCGCCTTTGGTGCTTGAGCATAATGAAGATTACAATTTGTTTCAATTTGGTATGCAAGCGTCTGTTCCTTTGGAGCATTTGACCGAAGGGGGAGACAATCAACCTTTGATGGACACGGTTTCCGATGAGAACGATTTATTCAATGCCGTTGAAGGGAGCGGTGCTGTTGCCCCTGGATCTTATCAAAATGTGATCTTGATGCTTACAACGCCAAATTCTACACACATTACGGTAGCGGGCATGCTGGTGAACACCAATGATGCTTTTTTTGCCCAAAAAATCGATGTTTCTTCGTTGGCGGTTGGGGAGTCGATTCATTTTGACGCTCCAATATTGGACTCGGGTACAGAAGACAACACAGAAACAGCCCTTACGATCCCCGGTCCTGCTGGAAACGGGGTTGGTTTCGCACCACAACGAAACGATGTAAACAGGATCACTGTACATCGTGGGGTGATAAGCCAGCAAGATGGATTGGTCGGCTCTGTTCTTAATGCGACAGAGCGCCTTTTAAATTCCCCTGCGAAAATCAGCATTACACGCGTAGATTGAGTCTAAAAGAGGCATTTTAAAATGCCTCTGTCTTCAATGCATTGAAGGGCCCAAAGAAAAAAAGAGAAGCGATGGCGCACAGAGCAAAAAAAGGCTTCTTAAAATTAATCCTAACGCACTATAACTTTATTTATTTCACTCTAATAATATAAATAGACACATCACCTTTGAAACTACATAGATATTGACTTTTCTCGCCCAAACAAATCACAGAGTCAATCTATGATCAGGGTTATCGTTCGTCGCTTACACACATATTCAGGTATCTTCCGGTGTCTTAGGTATATCAAATAAACACCTCATTTTCAGCTTCAAATGCACCTCAATCACGGCCCTCAATATTCAAAAAACGCGTCGAACCCAGCATTATCGAAAATATCCGTGATATGGCATTCCGGAACCTAAAAAACCTCAATAATAAGAAACGGCATTTATCTTTAATTCAAATATAGACATGATTATTTCATTGCATTCTTATTAAAAAGAGCAGGGGGAAGTGATGAGGATATTTTTGTCATGTGAAATACAATGATATATTTACTGTAGATTAAAGAAGGGATTCTCGAAAATGAGACGCTTTTTTGTTTTTTTCTAAAAACAAGAGGCGCCATGAACTTTATTTTTAAACCTGTAGAAAGAGGTGTTTTGTTGCCTTTGTGTTAATTCGTGATGGGTCATTCTTTTTTGTTCCTTTCATTTGTTTTTTCGCAAAGTATTGTCTTTAAAGGGTTATTTGGTGTGGACTTCCTTTTGCCTTCTCCTTTAAAGGGGGCGCAGTGAAAACAAATGCATAGATAATTAAAATCAACAAATTAATTAAATTGTTTTTTTATATGTTTATTCTAAATAATTAGAAAGGGGACTCATTCAACATTGCTTTAAGAGTTTTCGTTAATTGATATAATCACACTTCATTATTATCTTATTTTGGAACACCTTGTGAGTGAGTTTTTATCCATATTAATGGGGAGCATTTCAGCAAATGTATTTTCTGATATTTTTATTTCCCTTATCTTAATAACTTTTATATTTTCGCTTTTTTTTGCTGTTAAAAAAAAAGCGGGAAAGGTCAGTCAAAGTTTTGTAAAACACGCCCCTCATTTTATGACCTCATTAGGGGTATTGGGCACGTTCTCTGGAATTGTTGTTGGCTTGATGGCCTTTGATCCAAAACACATTGATGAAAGTATTACATTTTTGTTGGCTGGGTTAAAAACAGCATTTCTGACCAGTTTAGTTGGAATGTTTGCGTCTATCGCCTTTAAAGTCGCGCTTCCTTTTTTAGATAAAAAAGAAACAGTGAAGGCCTCTGGTGAAAATGAAATCTTGGCGGTCATGCGTCAACAATTAGAAGCTATGAATTTATTGCTGAATGCGGTTTCAGAGAAAGAAATATCAAATATTTCATCCCAATTGAGCAGGATAAACGAAACTCTAAATTCAATAAAAACAGATGTTTGTGGTACATTATTCACATTAAGGCAGGATGTGAATGACGCAACGCGAAAAGGACAATCTGAATGGGTTATACATCATCAAGAAAACAAAAAAAGTTACAATACCCAACTTGAAATTCAAAAAACGCAAATTGAGATTTCAGAGATCTTATGGGTTAAAATGAATGAATTTAGAGATATTTTATCTCAATCGGCTTCTGAACAGGTTATTCTCGCATTAAAAACGGTGATCACCAGTTTTAATGATACATTCACCGAGCAGTTTGGAGAAAACTTCAAACACCTTGACGCCTCTGTTGGGAAACTCCTTGAATGGCAAAATAATTATGCCCACCAGCTTGAAGAGATGGCAAATAAATATCAAATGGGCGTCGAGTCCATTTCAACGACAGCGCACACTCTTGGAACCATTTGTGAATACACAAAAACCATTCCAAAAACGATGGAAAGTCTTCATTCTGTCATGGCGATAAATCAAACTCAAATCATTGATTTGGAGATCCGATTAGAGGCCTTTAAAACATTAAGGGATAAAGCCATTGAGGCGATGCCACACATTTCGAAACAGCTCGATGGCTTAATGACAAACATCGCAGCGTCCGTCAGCTCAGCCTCAAATCATTACGAAAACATGTTTTCAAAGTTCAAAAAATACGAAGAACACATTTTATTGGACGCCAAAAACCATCACAAACAAATGCTTCTTGAATCAAAAGAGATGATGGAAACATTCAACCTTGAACACAATACAGCTAACACTGAATTTGCACGAGTTGCAACAGAACAATTGGGTAGCATGAGAAAACATATACAAGCCTCTGTGACCACCTTTTCCACCAGCCTTAATGAAACTGCAATCAATATCGGTGAAGCGCTAGTATCAACCAATAAAAACATAAGCAGTGCTGCGGACGCCATGCAAAACATTGCCCGTGACATTTCAAATCAGTCAGAAGAAATGCATGCGCAATTAGGTGTGAGCCTGTCACTCATTAATGAAAAAGTACATAAACTCATCATCAGCATAAAAGAAGAATCTTCACAAACGGCTCAGATTTTAATGAACAGCAATGAGGCATTAAGTGAAAATACAACACAAATTCAAGAAGAACTTCAAAATAGCATTTATGGCCTTCAAACTCGACTGGAAGATGTATTTAAAAATATTTTTGACACTCAAATGAAGGGAATAACGAAGACATTCGAGAAATTCGACGAACAAGTGGAATCGGCCGTCACCTTGACGGGCAAAACGGTGGAAAAGCAAGTTCATTTACTCGATAAACAAATGCAAACAGAAGTGGGCCGTGTAATGGATGAAATGGGAGAAGGACTTGTGACTATCACACAACAATTTACACGGGATTACACAAAACTCACTCAAGAAATGAACAAGGTCGTTCATTCTCATCATCAACAACTGAGCTGATCATGCATTCTCATTTTAACCCGAGAGAAGAAAATGAAGAAAACGGAGAGCATTGGTTGTCTGTTTCTGATCTAATGGCTGGTTTAATGATGGTCTTTTTATTCATCTCGATTTCCATGATGCGAGATGTAATGCTTGAGCGAGATAGCATCAAAGAGGTGGCATTGACGTATCAAAAAAATCAACAAGCTATTTATTTGTCGTTGATGGCGGCATTTGAAAAAGACTTAAGTAAATGGGGAGCAGAAATTGATCGCGAGAATCTGAGCTTTAATTTTAAATCACCAGAGGTTTTATTTGATATAGGACGCGCTGATTTAACCGAAGAATTCAAAACAATTTTGAACGATTTTTTCCCTCGCTATTTAAACGTTATGAAATCCTTTAATGACAATATTCAAGAAATCAGAATTGAAGGGCATACCTCGACTCTTTGGAATAAAGACACCAGCATTGAAAACGCCTATTTTTTCAATATGCGCCTGTCTCAAAGTCGCACGCGCTCTGTCTTGCAATACGCCATAGGCATTCACACCATACCAAAAGATCAATACGAATGGGTGAAAAAACATGTCGCAGCGGTCGGGTATTCGTCGTCTAAATTGGTTTACCAAGAAGACGGTCTCGAAGATCAGAAAAAATCGCGTCGCGTTAGTTTTCGTGTGCTGACAAACGCAGAAGCACAGATAAGAAAAATCATAGGGGTTCGGTAGTGAAAATAGCCTTTAATTTCAAAAAACTGCATGCCGCAGTTGAGAAGATGAAACCAGAAGAAAAAGGGGCCTTTTATTATTATCCGCAAATGGCGTTACCCGATCTTCTCAATACAAAATTAAAGGCAGGAATGGACGTTCCACTGAACCAGATTGATTTTGAAATGGGCTTATCTCGATACCAAGACAGACATGTCATTTTTTATATAAAAGATCATGGTGATAACCTTGTATCAGTGCTTGAGGATCCTGAAATGTACGGAAGGAAAGTGCATTTTTGGGATTGCGTATTATTAAAAGAAGCCATAGAAAAGGGCGGTGTAGAGCGTTACATCATCACAAATGACGATTCAGGTCAATTTATGATTTCAGGGTACGATTTTAATCTAAATAAAATCAATGAAAAAGCGAAATTAAAGATCTGCAAATCCTGTTTAAAGAAAAGTAATTACAAGGGTTACGCATTAAAAACCCCGAAAGAAATGGTAGATATTTATCAAGATTTTGATTTATCCGATTTTTTCAGGACTTACAGTGTTTTTTTCCCTGAAAGTGCTGAATTAAAAACATGTTATGTTCCTGAAGGATATCCTGTTGATTGGCGAAAAATTTCGACAAGATACAAAACAAAAATGAACTATGTGTGTGAAGGCTGCGCAGTCAAGATGTCGGATCATAAAATGCATCTTTATACTCTGCATCGCAATGGAGATTTTTTAAACAATGAAGAAGACAATTTAAAAAATTTATGTGCAGCCTGCTACATGAGAGAAATGCCATCTTCTCCAGCCTTGATGTTTATTCATTTACATCAAACCCTCACACGCTTACGCCAAAAGCAAGGTTTAATCTTGCGTAATTCAACCTGGGAGGATGTTTTTTACTATTCAGAGCCCGGCTTACATCCTTTACTGTATTATTGCAAAGAAGCAGACACTGATTTACCTGAAATGGGGTATTCCTTAAAACAAGAGAAAGATGAGAATGCGCTTCTTTTTGATTTGGCTTGGCCCAAGCATCGTTTTGCTGTCATGATGGACCCGCGTCGAGTGAATATGGCCAAGGTCAAAGGGTGGGAAATTTACATGGCAAAAATACAAGGATGGGACGTTTTTAGCGTAAAGGAATGTTTGGACAATCCCGAAAAACTAAAAACGTTAATGCCTTGAAAATTTTCTAAACAAGGCTTTAAAAAAACGCCTTAAAAAACCTGAAACCAAGTAAAGAAATTTTCAATACACTCTATTATACAACCCACCAGCTTGCGTAATGAAATCAACAATCGAGAGCGTGACTTCAAATTTTACATGTAAGTAAAATAGACATAGACGCTCCCTCGTTTAAAGACGTGTTTATCAAAGACGCATTACCGACCCTGCCTTTCTAAATCAGACGCTTGTATAAAATGCATTATTTATTGGACGGTACAGAAAAATTCGGTAACGGCTTAAAATTTCGTGGTGTATTACACGTACTGGACAACCCTGAAGCCCCTTGAGATGTCACAATTCTCTCACTCTTATTTTTTTCAAGATGATTTTGGTTGGGGATCTCCTTATTTTCATCTGTCGGTTTAAAATCCAGCGCGCTTTCTGTTTTCTTTTTCGGTTCCTCTGTTGTTTCATTCAATTTTTTAACATCAGGCTTAGAAGCTCGATCCTGTTTATTTTCTCCCTCCAGATCATCTGTTTCAGTATGAGGTAACTTGTTGTCCATTTCTGTCTTTGCTTCTTCTTTACCTTCTTCCACTGAAATGAGAGTAAAAGGAGGCGATGGAAATACTGCAATGTTTTTGCTTTCTTTTACGGGATCTTTTCCAATCAGTGTGATGTTTAATTTTTTAATACTAAAGGCTTTCCCTGTATGCTCAAGATTAAACTTATCCTCTTGAGTGGGTGTTGTGGGTCTTGTGATTTCAATATTGCCTTTTGATTCTTTAAGACTCTTTTCAACGCTACCTGATTCGGCTTGGTTTAACTCTAATTTCAAAGTAGAAAGCTCTTCTTCACTGGAGACCTTAAAAGAGATTTTCATTGTACTTACAGGTTCTATTCCTTCTGGGATACTAAAGTCATTTTCATTTTTTGGCACAAATTCAAAAATCTTGATGGTCACAACGATCATCTTGAACTTAGGCGGTTCTACCTCTTCAGATTTAACCTTAGAAGCAATGATCTCTGGGAGCTCTTCCGAATTCTTGATCTTTGCCTCTTTCAAATTGAGGCAGCCTTTGGGTTGAGTTGAAATATCTTTTGAAAGGGGGGTTGCAGGGTAAGAAAGTGACATTTTTGCCGGATTAATGGGTGTCGTATTTAAACGAGCTGGATAATTCATTAAAACCACCTTCCTATAAAACAATAACGATTTATAAAGTGAATGTAGGTGTGTTTAATGCCCCTGTGCGGTGAAATAAAATGAAACAAAAAATGAGTCCGTTCTAAGAAGAAGATTTTGCAGTTAAATTTCCTACAAGGTCATTTCAAGGCGAAGGAAGCACCGGACGAGGGAAGGACGTGATTGGCTTTTTCTTTACGGCTTAAGTAATTGCGCCACGTACATTACTCCTTTGATTGAGAGCTTACGTGCACTAAAAGAGAAAGACCGTATTCCATGTCGTTAGGTTTAGCTTATTGTATTTTAAGTGTAATATATGACCATGCAATAACTAAGGACATCAAATGAACGCAGGTGAGATTGGCACAGCAGCAGGGCGAATTTTTGAGTACAAAGCGCCGTTTAATTGGATTATCAGAACTCAAGAAGACCAGAATGATCATGGTATTGATTGTGAAATTGAGCTGAAAGATTCAAACGGAAAAGCTCTTGGTCAAGAGAGCGTGTTCAAAATTCAGCTTAAAGGTCAAGAGAACTGTTCATTTATTGAGGATGGACAGAAGCTGTCTTTCTCGGTTTCTCGCGCCCGTCTTCAGTATTATCTCAAATTCAATATTCCAGTGATATTGGTGGTTGTTGAAGTGTCTAGCGAAGAGATTTACTGGATTTCGGTTACTGACAATCAAGAGATCTTGGCGAAAGTAAAAGACTCATCTACTGATACTTTGACTGTACATTTACCCGTTGAGAACAAGCTTGAAAAAAACGATACCGGAGCATTTGATAAATTGTTGGTGGCTGTTCAAGAATGTTGGGACTTTCTGTCTTTAAGAGATCTTAAGCTTGCGGTTAACAACTGTAAAACCCTGCAACCAGAAGCTTTGAATACATGTATCGAACAAGTCGGCGATGCTTTGTTTAAGGCTTACCATATCAAGTTAGAGCAGTTGATGGTTAAAGGGTCATACCCTCAAGTGTTTAAACAAGCGAGTGATCTGATTAACTCTCCAGTAGTGCCGCCAAAAGACAGGTTCATTGCTGCTTTGTACTACTCTTTTGCTTTTGATATTCAGCCCTACACGCAACTTAAAAGCGATGAAGCTTTAGAAAAGTTAAAGCTATGTGATTATCTAATTCGCTGTGCAAGAGAGCAAAGAGAGTCAGCGTACCGTTTAACTGCGATAGCTAAAGCAAGATGTACTTTGCTCTTTATTAAAATTGAACAGTTGTATGCACTTCATCATACAAATGATCACTTCAAGACAGATAGCTTTGAATTCTTGTATATGAATCGAGCAGCCAATACTCAATACCATGAAGTGTGCGTGCGTCTACAGAAAATCATTAACTTGTGTCATCGCTTGATTAGACAAAGTCAGTTCAACATTTTGGCAGATGTGATGAAAGACTTAACGATGTCTATTGGTATATTTAAGTCGATTCACAAGGCTAGGGGGACGGATGATGCGATTACGTTTTTAGACGAATGGTTTGAAAGCATGATCTACATGTCTTTAACTTATCTAGCAATGGTTAAAGATTTTGGAAAAATTGAGCACTTGTATCTATTCATTAGCATACAGAAAGGGTTAAAAGAGATTGTTCAGTTTGATATGAGAGAGTTGATTCTCGATCATTTCCCAGACTCACAAGAGCTGCTTGACCATCTGGATCTCATAATTGCTAACCAGAAGAAACCAAAGCCACTTTATGAAGCCAGCATTGAAGAGCAAAAGCAGTTCTTTGCTGATAGGGCTAAAAACCTTGGTATGGACCCAGATGATCCTGCTTCGAGAGAGGGGCAGTTCGTCGCAATAGGTTTAGCCAACTATGACCCTACAAATGTTATTGGTCATTGTGAACATATGTTTGTTGATTATCGACCGCGAGGAGTGATAGCCCAACAGTTAGGAATGCACTCTCTGAGTATGCCTATCATGACTTGCTTAAAGCATAAGCACACAGTTGGAACTGGGAACTTGCTGATCAAAGCATTCGATAACTCGGATGGACCAGAGTTTGCGTTAGGATTTAAGCAAAGTCATTGTGATAAATGTTCTGATTGCTCACCAAGAGCAGATGATTGGATTTGGAATTTGAAATGGCAGCAAGAAGAACGGACAAAGCATGTTGAGTGGCTTGATAAGATAGATTTCTGATCTGTTAATTGTGCCGTTAAGAAAGTATAAGAATGAGGTGCGTAATGCACCTCATTCTTATATCTATAGATAGCGATCTATTAAGTGTTTTTTGAAATAAGCAGGATTTAAAATCTCACCCGTCGCCTGCATCACTAACGCATCTGTTGTAAGCAATGAGCCTTTTTTCCAAATATTCGTATCAAGCCAATTAAATACTGGTGTGAGATCACCGCTTCGGATAAGGTCATCTACGTCCATCGCCTTCTTTATTGTTGCCATAAATTGCGCTGCGTACATTGCACCTAATGTATAGCTTGGAAAGTACCCAAAGCTTCCATCACACCAATGTATATCTTGCATGCAGCCATTTTTAAAATTACCTTGGGTGTCCATGTTTAAATATTCCTTCATTTTTAGATCCCAAAGTTCAGGAATGTCTTTGTAGGTTATTTTTCCATTGATAAGATCGCGTTCAATTTCGTAACGCAACATGATGTGTGCAGGGTAGGTGAGTTCATCGGCGTCAACGCGGATCAATCCTGGTTGAACTCGGGTGTAAATTTTTTGTAGGTTCTCTGTCTTGAAGACATCGGGATCATTATGAGGAAAATGCGCACAGGCAAGAGGAGAGAGGGTTTGAATAAATCCCTGACTCCGCCCCAATTGCATTTCAAAAAATAAAGACTGAGATTCATGCATTCCCATTGAGCGTGCTTGACCTGCAGGCAGAGACGAAAAGTGACAGGGTAACCCTTGCTCGTAACGAGCATGCCCGGTTTCATGAATGATCCCCATTAAGGACTGCACAAAATCAGCTTCATCATAACGGGTGGTGATCCGCACATCCGTGTTCACTCCCCCACAAAAAGGGTGGGTACTGATGTCTAAGCGACCATGATTAAAATCGAACCCCAAATACGCCATGACACTTAAACCCAGTTCATTTTGCTGCGTCGTTTTATAGATTTCATTCGGTCGAAGATAGAATTCCTTGCTTTGTTTCTCTTGCACTTTTTGCGTCAGTTCAGGTAACCATGCCTTAAGATCAGAAAAAAGAAGATCCAGTTTCTCGCATGTCATACCAGGCTCATAAATATCGAGCATGGCATCATACGGTGATAAACCTGAAGCATCGGCCCTGATTTGAGCTTCTTCTTTAGACAGTGCGACAACCGTCTTGAAGTTCTCACAAAAACCAGCCCAATCATTGTTTTGCCTTTGTGTTCGCCAAGCATGTTCACATCGCGATCCTGCTAATGATTTTTCTTTTACATGTTTTTCTGGTAATACGGTCGCTAAATCAAAAGCACGTTTCATTTCAAGAAGGTTTGCCGTCTCTTCCACATTAAGATTTTCACTTTTGGCGTTTTGAAAAAAGGCTTCGAGATTTTTGTCTGTGGACAATTGATGCAGATGCACAGAAAGCGCGGCCATTGCAGAAGCGCGAGCGTCATTTCCTCCAGATGGCATCATGGTGGCTTGATCCCAATGGCAGATAGAAGCCAGATGAGAAAAATGAGAAATATTTTTATAATGTTCTGTTAATTTTTGATAGGCGAGCATGGGATCCCTTAAATTGAATGTGCATGTTTTAAAAGAAGGAGATAAACAAGAAGCCTTTTGATATAAATAAACCCCTTTTCTTGAGTATGGGGTACAAAAGTTTCCCCTTTTTTTTTTCTCCTCCCTGATTAAACTTCTTTTATCTCAATAGAGATTGACTTTGCAAGTAAAAAATGTGTCTTTCATTCACAAAAGAGGCGTTATATGAATCAAAGGCCATTCTCTTATATCGTTATCTTTATGCTTTAAAGGTACAATGCGTGCCTCAAACATCGGGAGTGAACATGATGCTCAAACCAAATTATGCATGGAAATGGTACTTTGACGCCGAAATGACCTCATTGATGCTCGATTTAGGACAAAATATGGTATTTCAAGTTGGGATCCAACAAAAACACCTTATTCCTGATGCTTTCACTGAAGCCTCTTTTAATGTGGATGATGCGGCGCTTTTTCAAACCTTTATTGAAGCAATACAGCCTCTTTCTCTTTCTAGTGCAAGAAAGACAGAGCTTGCTTTAAATGCCGTCGCGGCACATCGTTTTCATAAGCCGCTCCTCCCAAAAAGCTGGTTTTTTCATACGCAAGAAGACGCGTTCTCCCCTGAAACGGGAAGCCTTATTGAACTGACGAACGATTTTGGAAAGGGGTATTTTATTGTGATAGAAAATGCAGGAACAGCCTCTTTGTGCATGTTAGCAGAAGAAAAACCTTTCAAATTAACGGAAACAAAAGAAATGGTTTTTTGCGAGTCCATAAAATCAATGAATGACAGATTTTCTCTTTTAACAGAAGAAAAAGTCTATAAAAACGGTCATTTCGCGATGGTGGGTTAACTGAGCGAATGCGGTTCTTGAACTTGCCGCCCTCATTGCCCAAAACCCGATAAAAAGCCCGCGCCACATGGCAAAGGGCCTTTTTTGTTTTTATTCCTTGTTTCTGCTTTTTCCGCTTTTTTCAGCTCAAGATCTTCCTTGTCTTATCTTCCTTTTTCTGCGCATCCGGTTCCTCACATTGCATCTTGCATTCGCTCCTTTTTATTGACCTTCCTTGTCCGGAATGGACTTTTTTACGTCATATAAAAACACAAAATCACGGTTTAACCAAAGAACAAAAGAGTGACGAACATCACATTTTAATCTGGGTTTTTAAGAAAAAAACCGGAATTATCCCCGACATTTTCGTGAAAAAATACATTTTAGATAAAAAGAAAACGGTTTTTTTCCTCTTTTTCTTATTGTTTTTAAAAGTAAAATTAATCTGGTCTAGACCAAATTAAAGAGAAAAAAGGAAACCGAAAATGAAAATAAACTCCATTGAAGATGCGTTTCTATTTTAATCTGCAAAACACGGTGGATAACGTAGTCTAAAAACACGGAACATAAAAAAAGGGACTAAAAAGCGCATAGGAAACCGAGCGGGGGGTTCTTCTTAAAACACAAGATACTCTCTTTCGCAATTCCCTCTGAGTATTCATAGAGCGTCATTTTGTAAATTCAGTTATAATTGCGCGCATCTCAATCAAGAATCCATTCCAATGAAGCTGTATTTAGCAATAACATCCCGTGGTCTCGAAAATCTATTAGCCGATGAACTTCAAGAGCTTGGCGCAAGCAACATCCATGTTGTCAACGCGGGAGTTCGATTTGAAGCCGATGAAAAAACCCTTTACACCTGCTGCTTATGGAGCCGTGTGGCGTCACGTTTCATTTTGGTTCTCAGTGAATTCAGCGTCCATGATGACATGGATCTGTATTTGGGGGCATCAGCCATTGATTGGCCGTCTTATTTTAGTGAAAAAAAACGCATTGTTGTCGATTTTAACGGCACAAACAACGAAATACGAAACAGCCAATATGGCGCACTGAAAGTCAAAGATGCCATTGTCGACAGATTTACAAAAGCCAACCTTGAACGTCCCAGCGTGGACAAAGAGCAGCCTGATCTTCGCATCCATATGCGTTTATTAAAAGAAAAAGGCTTACTCGGCATCGACATGGTGGGCAGTGGATTGCATCAACGCGGTTATCGAACCGAAGCGGGTCTTGCTCCTTTAAGAGAAACAAATGCCGCCGCCTTGATTGCCAAAAGCGGTTGGAATAAAGAAATTGCCCTTCTTGACCCTATGTGTGGTTCGGGCACCTTGCTGATAGAAGCCGCCATGATGGCCGCTAAAATTGCACCGGGTCTAAAAAGAAAACGATGGGGCTTTCAATCTTTACGTTCTTTTAATACCGAGCAATGGCTCGAAGTCCACTCCGAAGTCACCTTTAAGTCTAAAAAAGGCCCATTACAATGTGAAACCCGTTTCTTTGGGTATGATATCGATCGGTCAATTTTACAGATTGCGGTTGCCAATGCGCAGCGGGCAGGGGTCGGATCATTGATCCAATTTGAATTGGGGGACGCGGCCACACTTGAAAAGCCAGAAGGTTTTGATAATGGCCATATTATTTGTAACCCGCCTTATGGTGAACGATTAGGCACCACTCCTGGCTTGATTGCCCTGTATACCCAATTTGGCGCCCAGCTTAAAACACATTTTAAAGGGGCCGTGGCCTCTATTTATTCAGGATCAGATGAGCTTCTGAGCTGTCTTCGAATGCGGGCGGATAAAAATTACAAGCTCCGAAATGGCACAATCGAATGCGTCATGAAAACGTATCCCATTACCGCTCGCGGAGAAGTGACACCGTCACAAGATGCAATACAGGCGCCTTTGCCCGATGTTGCGCCTGAATTTGCAAATCGATTGCAAAAAAACATCAAGAAAGTGGAAAAGTGGGCAAAAAAAGAGGGGATAGAATGTTATCGCCTTTATGACGCAGACTTACCCGATTACAACGTCGCCATTGACCGATATAAAGAATTTGTTGTGATCCAAGAGTACGCCCCCCCTAAATCGGTTCCAGAAGAAAAAGCCCGACGTCGTCTGTTAGATTTAGTGCGCGCAACCATTCCTGTTGTTGGGGTGAGTGCGAACCATGTTATTTTAAAAACAAGAGAAAAACAAAAAGGAACCCGTCAATATCAAAAGCTGAGTGAAACGAAACGGTTTTTAAAAGTCCAAGAATACGGTGCAACCCTCGAAGTAAATTTAGAAGACTATTTAGATACAGGGCTTTTTTTAGATCATCGCCTTACCCGAAAAATGCTAGGTGAAATGGCAAAAGGAAAAGACTTCTTAAATTTATTTGCTTACACAGGAACGGCAACAGTGCATGCCGCACTGGGAGGAGCAAAATCAACCACGACCATCGATATGTCGAAAACATACTTGGAGTGGGCCGAGCGAAATATGAAATTAAATTCAAAAGTCGGTCTGGAGCACAAATACATTCACTCTGACTGCTTGAAATGGTTAGCCCATTCAAAAGACCAATTCGATTTAATATTTATTGATCCTCCGACCTTTTCTAACTCAAAACGGATGACAGAAAGCTTTGATGTGCAACGCGACCATGTTAAGTTATTGACTGACTTAAAAAGATTATTGCGCCACTCCGGCACCATTGTTTTTTCTAATAACAAACGCAATTTTAAAATGGATTTTGATGCCTTGTCTGATTTAGGATTGAGTGCTCAAAACATGACGGCCCGTTCAATACCTCTTGATTTTGAACGTAACAAACACATCCATAATTGTTGGATTGTTTCCCACAAAGAAGTCGAGTGATCTTGTATGGCACCTAAAGGGTGCCTCTTTGTGAAAATACACGAACGCGTTATAAAAAACAGGCCGTAATACATTGTTATCTGGATTCGTTTTGATGGTAAACTTTGAAAGTGTTACAGTGTCACTATTTAGGTTCTTTTATTTAAAAAAACGAACAGCGCCGTCATCCATTGCATTGCTTGGCACTTTTATTTCGAAAAATTAAACATATGGTTATTAAAAAATGGCATTAATTAAAATTACGCGTGCACACCTTGCCTATGGTGATGATCCTTTACTTGATAACGCAGAGTTTATTTTGCACTCGGGTGAAAGAGTCTCTTTGCTTGGCCGAAATGGTGCTGGAAAATCAAGCTTAATGAAAGTCTTAAATGGCAACCTTCAACTTGATGATGGAACGATTCATCAGCAAAGTAACTTAAAAGTGTCTCGATTGGAACAAGATCCGCCAAGAAACGCACTTGGAAACGTGGCTGATTTCGTTGCTGAAGGGCTTGCTGAAGCGGGGGCACAACTAAAAGAATACCATGCCATTTTATCGCTCATTGAAAACGATCCCAGTGAAAAAAACATTCTTAGATTGGCCCAAGTACAAGAACAATTAGACCACAGCGGCGGTTGGAAATTTGAAAACCAAATCCAAACGGTTCTTGAGGCGCTTAATTTAGATGCAAATAAAAAATTATCCGAATTATCCGGTGGTTGGCAAAGAAAAGCGGCATTGGCGCGCGCTTTGGTTTGCGCGCCTGATGTTTTATTGCTTGATGAGCCGACCAACCATTTAGACGTGGCCACCATCCTTTGGCTCGAGAGTTTTCTAAAAGATTTTAAAGGCGCCGTGGTGTTTGTTTCTCATGACCGCGCTTTTGTCAGCTCTTTAGCCACACGTATCGTTGACTTGGATCGCGGTGTTTTAACTTCTTGGCCTGGCGATTATGAAAAATACCTCGAAGGCAAAGAAGAAATGCTCCGTGTTGAAGAAGAACAAAATGCGGAGTTTGATAAAAAACTGGCCCAAGAAGAAGTGTGGATCCGACAAGGCGTGAAAGCACGTCGCACACGAAACGAAGGACGGGTTCGTGCATTAAAAGAACTTCGTCGTGAACGCATGGAAAGAGTAAACACCCTTGGGAATGCAAACATTCAACTCGATGATGCGGATAAGTCGGGGAAAATGGTTTTTCAAGCAGAGCATTTAAATTTCAAATTTGATGATAAAACCATCATTGACGATGTAAGTTTTACTGTGATGCGAGGCGATCGCATTGCGTTAATCGGTCCAAATGGATGTGGAAAAAGCACATTACTGAAAATAATGCTCGAAACATTAAAACCTGATTCAGGCCTTCTAAAAATAGGGACTAAATTAGAAGTGGCTTATTTTGATCAGTACCGTGAAAAGCTTGATCCAGAAAAAACGGTTATCGACAATCTTGCAGAAGGAAAATTGGAAGTGGAGGTCGGAGGGCGTAAACGGCATGTTTACAGTTATCTTCAAGACTTTTTGTTTCATCCTCGTCGTGCAAGAACACCGGTTAAAGCCTTATCTGGTGGAGAAAAAAATCGCCTTTTATTGGCGCGTCTTTTTTTAAAGCCCTGTAATGTTTTGGTTTTAGATGAACCGACCAATGACTTAGACATTGAAACACTTGAACTTTTGGAAGAGCTGCTTGTCAATTATAAAGGCACCTTGCTTTTGGTCAGTCATGACCGTCAATTTGTGGATAACACAGTGACGCACAGTTGGATTTTTGAAGGCGAGGGTGTTGTCCGCAAATTTGTGGGAGGGTATCATGACGCGATGGAACAGCGTAAAAATCACGACAAAATAAAAGAAGAAAACGCGTCGAATAAAACAAAAACGGTACCAGAAACAAAATCACCAAAAACACCGATAAAAGAAAAATCAATAAAAAAACTTTCCTATAAGTTACAAAAGGAATTAGAGACTCTCCCGCTGCAAATTGAAGCTTTAGAAAATGAAATTCTTCATTTACAAGAAATTGTAAATGATCCCATTTTCTTTCAACACAGAACAGAAAAAACACAACCAACGTTGGATAAATTGAATGAAGCAGAATCATCATTAAATGTCTTATTTGAACGATGGGAAGAACTCGAAAATATCCAAAAGGAACTCTAATGCAGTTAAAAACATTTAAACTCTCTGCTTGCGCTTGTGCACTTGCGAGCATTTCAACAATGACGCAAGCCGCCCTTTATACCATTGCGCCAGTGAATGGAATTTCATCGACGCAAACATCAAAAGCCACCGCAATCTCACCAGATGGTTTACAGATTGCGGTTGAAAATTACCTTGGGCCCGATGGCACAAATTATTCTCAAGAACTGTCCTTTATGGTGGACATGGAACATGAGATCAACAGTTATTCTTCGTTAGATAATTATTGTATTGATTATCTAGGGTATAACACCTGTACGACCTGGGTTAATGAGCAATGGTTTGGTATACAAGCCAATGGTGAAGTGTGTGACAATGTCAGCGCGCCACAATCTTGTATTGGTGGAATGAAAAAAAGCATTGATGCTTGGAATGTTCCCTTTGTGAGCAACAACATTGCTTCAATCAATAACACACAAATAAATCCATTTGGCGCCGGTGTTACCGGAGACAAACCCTTAGGTACTATCAGCCCCGAATCAACCAATGTGTATGTTAACGAGATCACTGACTCAGGATTGATCATTGGCGCGTCAAGCAGCCCTTATTATTCTCAAAATGGGATCAATGCGCGCGCGTTTGCTCGCCGTGGATTTTTATATTCTGCCAGTACAAACCAGGGCACAGAGCTTACCCCCCCCGATGCATCCACTCCACTCATTAATGCCATAGGTCAAACCAATGCAAAAGGGCAGATAACGACCGGATCAATAAACATTACCTTTGGCTCGGCCTCTGTTTCAAACATGGCGGATGCCGGACATGGCAATAAGGTACCAGAAGGCGCATCTGTTTCTTCTTTAGATTCTTGCTCTAGCGTCGCGAATTATTCAGATAGAGCATGTCAATATTTCCAATTTGCAAACCAAGCTGCTATTTGGGTTTCTGCTTCTGTTTCTGCTTCATCACATAAAGCCCATGTAATTGATACCTTTACTGATGGACCGACAGGAAACGGAAATCAAACCGCGCAAGCAAGCATCAATGCTGCGGCGATCATCGAAGGAAAAACTGCGCCCACTTTAGTGGGTTTTACCACACGTAACGAAACAGGTGAGTTTCATTCTGTTGCTGTGAAATATTCGCCAGTGACGGATTTTGAAACATGTCTTAGTGAACTTCAAATAAATGCCTCCAAACGTTGTTGGTCTAGAACGGCAATTCCAGGAATTGATATCAGGCAAGACGGTAATTTTCATTACAGTTACACCACTGCGACAGACATCAATGACAAAGATCTTGTGGTTGGTGTGGCAAAATCAGCACTCGAATCAAACGGCGCTTTTGCTGAAACCGTTTTTGTTAACAACAGCGCAGGGACCACTCTTTTAAGCAGAGCTCAAAGCCCCTTATTTTTCCAAGGTTATAATGCAACAGCGGCGGCAATAAACAACAACAATGAACTTGTTGGAAAAATAGACATAGATCAAAATCGTGATCGCCTTCGTCGTCAGCGTGGTTATATCTATTTACATGAAAATGCTCCGAATTTAGCCAGCTTTAACCAACAACGAGCTTGGTTATTGGATGATTTGACGAACGATGGGGTTCAATCTGGCATCGCAAACAAGTACCGGATTGCCGAAGCATTCGATATTTCGGAAAGTGGTGATATCGCGGCATCCGCATTTTATTGTTCAACGGGTTACTCTTCAATAATGCAAAATGCAACCTGTTCCGTTCTTGAAGAATTAGTGGCAGTAAAATTAACGCGCCAAGAGGGAAGTGTTCTTCCTCGACAAGAAGAAACGAAAGAGATCACCCGTAATGGGGCAGGTTTCGGTCTTTTTTCACTGTCTTTCATCGCATTATGTGGTTTCGTGAGACGAAAAAAAGCAATGCTTTTTTCAGCTCGCACTCACACTTTTTCAAGCAATAAAAACATTAAACCTTGATTGTTTTTAATGCATGGCTAAGACTTATTAAGAACACAAAAAAGATGTTCATCGTCATAATGTGACATTGTAACAAAATGGACTCGATCAATTTTAAAGGATAGAGATAAAGATAAAGAGGGTGGTAATATGAAAAGACAGAAGCGAGATCGTTTAGAGCGAGCACAGTCAAAAGGTTATCAAGCCGCAATTAACGGTCGATCCTCTGAAACATGTCCTTATCAAGCAATGGATGTGCGTTCTCAATGGTTAGGTGGTTGGCGTGATGGAAGAGAAACAAAAATATCTTGTCTAAAATAGATATTCTTTCACTTATTTTTTTGCGTTGACCTATTTAAAAAATCCCTGATGTCACTCAGGGATTTTTTTTATTCTCAAGACAGGTTAATCCGCTTTTATTTCGCACCTTGCCTAAAAGTGTTTAAAATCCAAATTGAAAATTTTCAGATCCTGTTACCTTGATGCGCGCTTAAACGGAACGTATTTTCTAACCTTATCTAGAAAAAATTGGTTTTTCAAATACGCAGTTCCGGATGATTTTTATGTCCGATATAGATATGGGAGGGATTAAGGCATGGAAAACAATTACTTTTTAAATGTCACAGTGTCACATTTAACGCTGATTTTTCAGTATTTTGATGTTTATATATCAAAATGATAAATGAGAGGCATAAGAAGAAGCAAAAAACGATAAAAATAACCTGTTTTTCTTGTTTATGCCTTTTATCTTTGAAAATAACGAAATTTTGAGGCATTTTCTTTCTTTTATTTCAAAGAAAGAAAGGGATTTAAAATACAAAAAACGCATCTCTGCTGACTTATCCTTTTTTAAAAAGAGAAAAAGAGAAAAAGAGAAAAAGAGAAAAAATGACAGGTCTAAAAAGACGATGCCGATACTTGAAGATCAAGGCGACTTGAACCTCAAAATAAAAACAACAATGTATCAAAAAAAAGAGCACCTAAAAGGCCGATGAGATAAAAACAAAAATGATTTAAAAAATGGGTGAAGTCAGGTAAATAATAAATCGAAAAAATTTGCATCTCGTCCTTTTTATTTTGATAAGCAACACAAAGGCAGTCAGCAGAATAAACACAAAAAGATGCCAATTTAAATACGAATGTAAATTGGCAAAAACGAATATAAACTTAATCTGGAAGAAAAAGATAAAATTAAGTAACGAGGCAATCAATAAGCCAATATGAAAATGCAAACACCAAAGTGCGCATTATGTATATTATGTTAAATGAGATATTGATAAAGCCTTTCTTTTACTTCTTTGCTCCTCTCCTCTCTTTCTTCATTCTTTTTTCGACGGTGATCCCGCTCAATTCTGTTAAACATAATCTATTTACCATAAAGTATATAATTACTCTTAATTAAAACCTCTTTCAGGAATTGCATTCCATCTAGAGTTTTCATTAATCCTATTTATATCTCTTCATTTTTTATTTTATCGATAACCTGATTTAATACTAGATTTAAGCGAGAAGATCGAATCGGCTTTGTTATGAAATCAAACATACCTGCATTAAGGCATCGCTGTTTGTCTTCATTGTTTGCATTGGCCGTGAGTGCCATGATTGGAATTTTGGACC
Organism: uncultured Enterovibrio sp.; assembly: GCA_947041315.1. Taxonomy (GTDB): domain Bacteria; phylum Pseudomonadota; class Gammaproteobacteria; order Enterobacterales; family Vibrionaceae; genus Enterovibrio. The sequence goes on along the minus strand of CAMRDW010000019.1, from coordinate 8,264 downwards.
CTTTTGCACGTAACCTTTTCGTGGCTTCAATTCCTGAAAGTATCGGCATCGACATGTCCATTAAAATAAGATCAAAATGATGTTCTCTTTTTTCAATGATGTTTAACACTTCTTGTCCATTGTTGACGGCCACAACCGAATGGCCTGCTCTTTCGAGCATGAGCTTGATCACCATTTGATTTGTTTTACTGTCTTCTGCAACAAGAATAGAAAGTGAGTTCGCCTCTGTTATTTCAATAAATTTATCTTTCGGCTCGTCCCATTTTATTTTTTCAATGATTGGAATATTGACGGTAAATACGGTGCCAACATTGATCTTACTTTTAAATGAAATGTTCCCGTTCATCAATAAAACCAATTTTTTACAGATAGACAGACCGAGCCCTGTTCCTGCATATTTTCGAGTGATGCTGCTGTCTGCTTGCGTAAAAGGATCAAAGATGGTGTCTTCATTTTCTTCAGGGATCCCTATCCCCGTGTCTTCAATTTTAATGTTGAGCATGTTTTCATTCACTGTCATCGAGACATTAACCATGCCAAACTCAGTAAATTTTGCGGCATTACCAACCAAGTTAAGCAATATTTGCGTGAATCGATTTCCATCTTGATAAATGATATCCGGAACGTTGTCATCAATATAAATGGATAAATCTATCTTTTTTTTGGCGCAAACGCCATGAAGTTGATGATAAACAAACGTGATGTGTTCACGTGGATTAATATTTTCGAAGTGTAATTCAAAATGGTTTGATTCAATGCGGGATAAATCCAGAATGTCATTGATAATGGTCAGCAAAAGATTGGATGATTTGTCCATGTGCTGAACCCACATCTTTTGTTCCTGGTTTAAAGGTGAGTTTGAAATAATGTCTAAAAGTCCCATCACCGCACTCAATGGTGTGCGAATTTCATGGCTCATCATAGCGAGAAATCGTGATTTAGAGGCATTGGCCGATTCGGCTTGTTTTCTCGCATCTTGTAATTCTTGAAGACGCTTTTTCGAAAACGTGATGTCTTTTGCCGTTCCTCTGAAACCTAAAAAGAAATTTTTTTTATCGTAAAAAGGGCGACCCGATAAGCTTATCCATCTTTCCTCTTTTTTACGTTTGATCTTAAATTCAATCTCAGAAAAAGCCTGTTCTGATTTTATTAAGCGCAATAATTTATTGATAAGATCATGTTGTTTTTTTAAATACACCACGATTTTTCTTGATTTGAATTTGTCAGGGGAACCATCAGGAGAAGATAAATACGTAAAGGTATGCGTCTTGTCTAATTCCCAAAACCAATCACTGGCTGTTTTTGCGAAATCTCTGAAGCGTTGACGACTGGCAGCAAGCTCTTGCGTTTTGTCTGAAACCAAACATTGAAGACGCTCACGGTAATCAATGTCAATCATTGTGCGTTCTATTAAAGGGTGAAAATGTTCTACGATCTCACGGGCATTGATGTTGAACCCCCCTTTTTTAGATGAAAAAAAGATGAGAATAGACTCACTGTTATCCACTGTCGCTCCGGTCACCAGAGCCGATTTACAAGAGATCCCTCTTGACTTAAGATGGAGAAATTCATTTACGTGATCAGGAGAATAAAGAACAATGGTTTTTCCTGTAACACAACGAGAAAATGTTTTTTCCCCTTTCCATGAATTGCGCTCTAAATATTCTAAGGTTGAAACCAAACAATTAAAATGATCTTCCGTGTCGGTGTTTCGAGTTAAAACCAAGGCATGTTCGAAAGTGACATATTTTTCCATTACTTTTAATAATATATAGAACACTTCACGTTTATCTCGAGCCCCTGACATGGCTGAAATCGCGGTCAGTATAGCGTGATTTTCTTCTTTAAATTTTTTCGCTCTTTCTTCGACACGATTTAATTCAAACAGTGTTTCTTGTAATTGCTCAGATACAGTATTGTTCACTCTTATTCCTTATAAAACAACACGGTTGAAATCATTAGATTCCCGTGCGCAATTTCACCCCCTAAAAATTGCCCCTGCTCTCCAAAGGTAAATGGACAAATAAAGGGCGCGTTTTGCATAGAGACATTCATGTTTTTCACAATCTCCTGTAACTTATCTTTTATATGAAACATGCACCCCGCACAATAAATTAAGATCCCTCCAATGGGGGCACTCATGTTCATGTCGTGTTCATTGGCCGAGTCGACAACCCTGCTTGCCCGAGACAAGATCATCTCTTTTGTACCGGACATTAAATGCACTTTTTCCCCTTCTTCTATCGTGCAAAACATATTTATTCCCCCTTCTTTTGACACCGACGCGGGATGAGACAAAGAGAAATAAGGGATCCCATGAATTTCCCCTTTTTGCCGTCCAAGCGGATAAAGACTTGAACAAGTAAAAATATGTTCATTATCCAATGCCTCACCCGCAGCTTCTAAATACCATTTTGCGTATACTTGTGCGGCAGGCTCCCCATCCAATTCCAACAAGGTTCGGCCTTTAAGCCGAGTCGCGATTGCATTTCTCTCTATGGGGGCATAACCACTGTGAAAGGAATAACGCACTTTTGCGGATGGAAAAAAAACCGCCATGGCCATTCCATTCGAGGTATTAATGTGATAATCGAATAAAGACCATTTACCCAAAATCGCATTGTCTGCCGCTGTTCCACCGATGATTGGGACATTGACACCCAGCTCTTTTCTTATGGCTTTAAGAATGGCTTCCTCATGACCTGGCGTTGAGTGCAATACAATCAATGCAGGTAATTCACCGGGACGATCACTTTGTCGAATGGCTTGGCGAAGAACATTGAGTGTATGAAACTCAATGTCATCTGCTTCATGGAAATTGCAGGCGGATACGCCATAATCCCCATTTTCATCTGATGTCGCCCATAAAGAAATATGGTGACCTTGAAAATACCCATGATTGGTCATGGTGCCATCACAAGATGAACACCCTAAAATTTGCGCGTCAGGAAATTGTTTTTTAATTTCAGATTGTATCAGAGACGATTTATGCGTCTCTGTGTAATACGCTAACACTAAATGAGGAACACCGATTTTTTCTTTTACTTCAGAGGCTATTTCAGTGACGGCTTTTCGGCTGTCCTGAGCCGATGAAGACACGGTTATAATTTTCATAGGGTTATTTCTTTTTTTGATTAAGCATTTTTTATTTTCAAATAATAACTCTAATCGCGTCACATATTCACATATTTAATGTGAATATTTATGTTTTTTTGAAAAAAACGTTGATAATAAAGTTCAATTGAATGAAAACAAACAAGGAAGGAATGGAAAGCAAAACATACATAATAACAGCTTATGATTCCGAATTGGCTGACGCATTAAGTATCCGTATTGCTGAAGCTGGAAATACGGTACTTTACATGACCGACAACAGTGTACAAGGTTATGCCATTGCAGCAGAAGAACCACGCGTTCGTTTTCGGTTTTGTCCTTTTCTTTCTCATGACGCCATTGAAAAAGAAATCATTTGGGCTGAGACATTTATCTCAAAAGCACAGGCCGTCGTTGTTGTTATGGGCCAAGAGGAAATGGAAAAAGCGATACAAGATAAACAATGGCCGCACTTCCCTTTTGCCTTCCTAGAAAACAGAGAAGAAGAAAGAAAAATAGCGATTTGTTACGTTGTCACATCTAATGAAGATGCGCTGGGATCTCTCTTTATGAAATGTTGTCAATTCTCTTTTTCAGCTCAAATAAATCCAGCATTTAAAATAAACACCTTCGTCATAGAGCAGCCTAAAAGTCGATATTCGAACCAGGTCATATTCAATCTATCTGAGCTTATTACTTATCTCTCATCCCATCAGGCTGTACCGACATCACCTCAGATCTTTTACTTTCGTGACAGAGAATAAAAACACCCATATTAAAGATGAAGGATAATAAATAAAATATTATTTTCATCTCAAATTTAAATTATTTTTTATGCTTCAACCCGTTTTTTTTATTTTATTTCCATTTCATTGTTTTTCGACTTTGTTTATATTTTCTCTCTCAGAAAAAGCCTCTTTTTTAATTTCATTTTGTACTGAATATTCGAAAGTACGCCAAAAAAACATAAAAAGAAGAACACCTAAAACAAAACAGATCTGGATCAGTCTGCGCTTTGTTAATTTCTCTGCCGCCATCACATCATTCCTCGTGTTTCGGATCTCAAATTTTTAATTCAATGATTTACATGAATAAACTGTGTTGTATGTCCCTGTATTTAAAAGCAAGAACTTCGTATCATTAAATATGAAAATGCCATTTTTACAATGCAATAGCAACAAATGTGATGGAATCGTTTTGAAAAAGATGAATTAGATTTGTTTGCTCCCTTTTACATCGTTTTTTGTGGATTTTTTTCCGTAAAAAAACATTAAATCTCCTTCTCAAACACTGGAAGCCTGTAACATGAGCCAAGAGACACAGCTCGTTGAATACAACAACCGAATTGTTCGACAGTTTACATTCTCCACTCTTTTTTGGGGGATTCTCGGAATGAGTGTCGGGGTTCTCATCGCAGCGCAACTCGTGTGGCCAGCACTGAGTTTTGATATCCCCTACTTAACTTACAGTCGTTTACGTCCTCTTCATACCAATGCGGTGATTTTTGGATTTGGGACCAGCGCCCTTTTTGCTTCTTCTTATTATGTGGTGCAAAGAACATGTCAAACCCGGCTTTTTGGAGGGGCACTTGTTGAATTTACGTTTTGGGGGTGGCAAGCCGTTCTTGTTGCAGCCGCCATCACCTTGCCGATGGGGTTTACCAGTGGAAAAGAATACGCAGAGCTAGAATGGCCTATCGACATTGCTATTGCCCTTGTTTGGGTTGCTTATGCCGTCGTTTTTTTTGGCACCCTTGTGACACGGAAAACATCTCATATTTATGTTGCCAATTGGTTTTTTGGCGCTTTTATTATCACGGTGGGCGTGCTCCATGTGGTTAACAGCATGGCCATTCCCGTTGGACCTTTAAAATCTTATTCCATTTATGCAGGTGCCATTGATGCCATGGTGCAATGGTGGTACGGACACAACGCCGTCGGATTTCTTTTGACGGCCGGTTTTCTTGGCATGATGTATTATTTTGTTCCCAAGCAAGCCGAGCGCCCTATTTACTCTTATCGACTGTCCATTATTCATTTTTGGGCTTTGGTTTCTTTGTATATTTGGGCGGGTCCTCATCATCTTCATTATACCGCTTTGCCTGATTGGACCCAATCTTTGGGCATGGTCATGTCTATCGTTCTTTTTGCGCCTTCTTGGGGAGGAATGATAAACGGGATCATGACCTTATCAGGCGCTTGGCATAAGCTGCGCTATGATCCCGTTCTTCGTTTTTTGATTGTGTCCTTGTCATTTTATGGCATGTCCACGTTTGAAGGCCCGATGATGGCCATCAAAACGGTGAACGCCTTATCGCATTATACCGATTGGACTATCGGTCATGTTCATTCTGGCGCCTTGGGTTGGGTGGCTATGGTGTCTATCGGTGCCTTGTATCATTTGATCCCCAAACTATCGAATCAAGAGCGTATGTACTCTTTGTCTTTGATCAATATGCATTTTTGGCTGGCCACTGTCGGAGTTGTTTTTTATGTGGTTGCAATGTGGATTTCGGGTGTGATGCAAGGTTTGATGTGGCGCTCTGTTAATACGGACGGAACCTTAACTTACAGTTTTGTCGAATCACTTCAAGCCTCTTATCCCTTTTATTTTATGCGTTTTGTGGGCGGGTCTATTTTCCTTTTCGGGATGATGATCATGGCTTACAACAGTTATAAAACCATCATGGCTCCGGAAGAAAGTTTAAAAGCCATAGAACAAACAGCATAAGCATAAGGATATGTTTCCCATGAGTTTCAGTGCTCACGAAATTTTAGAAAAGAACGTAGGGCTCTTTGCTATTTTAACGGTCGTTGCAATCAGTTTTGGTGCGCTTGTTGAGATAACGCCGTTGCTTTATGAAAAGCAAACGACAGAGCCTGTTGATAACCTTCACGTTTACAGCGCGTTAGAAATGGAAGGGCGTGATGTGTACATTCGTGAAGGATGCAACGTCTGCCACAGTCAAATGATCAGACCCTTTCGTTCAGAAACGGAACGTTATGGTCATTATTCTTTGGCTGGAGAAAGTGTGTGGGAGCACCCTTTTCTTTGGGGATCAAAAAGAACGGGCCCTGATTTGGCCCGTGTTGGCGGGCGTTATTCTAATGAATGGCATCAAATTCACTTGATAGATCCTCGTGCGGTGGTCCCTGAGTCCAACATGCCCGCCTTCCCTTGGCTTGAAAAAAACACACTGAACTCTGAAAAAGCCCCTGAAAAATTACGCATTTTTAAAGACAAATTTGGTGTGCCTTATACCCAAGAACAAATTGAAACAGCAAAAAAAGACGTGGAAGGGAAAACAGAACTTGAAGCCCTTGTTGCGTATTTACAATCTCTTGGGCATGCAATGAAATAAGGATGCAAGGTATGGAAACGGTTTCATTACACGCGATTTGGACGGTCCTCCTTTTTATTTGTTTTATCGGTGTCTTTATTTGGGCCTACAGTCACAGACGAAAAAAAGAATTTGATAATATCGCGAACAGCATCTTTATCGAGGATGAAAAAAACACAAAAGAAACAGGAGAAAATAACCAGTGAATCTCTTTTGGAGTTTATTTATTACTTTCGTGACTCTTGCCACTTTAATGGGATGTGCTGCCCTCATTCTTTGGTGCAAAAAAGATTTAAATGGGATCAACGACGGTGAAGACATGGGGCACGAATATGACGGTATTCGTGAGCTAAACAATCCATTGCCAAAATGGTGGACCTACATGTTTTGGGGGACGATCCTTTTTGCTCTGCTTTATTTGGCTCTTTACCCTGGGCTTGGAAATTATAAGGGGCTTTTTAATTGGAAAAGCTCAGATCAAACAACACGGCAATTAAGCGCCTCAGAAGAGACCTTGGTCAAAGAAGATGGGATCAATCAATATGCAAGAGAGATTTTCCAAGCCCAAGAAAAATATGGGAAAACCTACCGTAATCTTATTTATGTCAAAGGAACCGACACCTTCTTGCCCTTGTTTGAGGTGGCGCAAAATCCAGAAGCCATGAAAATAGCTCAACGTTTGTTTCTTCAAAACTGTGCCCAATGCCATGGCTCCAATGCAAGAGGACAAGCGGGTTTTCCCAATTTGACGGACAAAGCCTGGCTTTATGGCGGAGAGCCGCAAAGCATCAAAAATACCATAGAGAACGGACGACAAGGTAACATGCCCGGTTGGTTGAGTGCTTATGGGCAGGAGGGTGTGAAAGATCTTGCCGCTTACACCTTGAGTTTATCTGGACGCAAAGTCAATCAAGAAGAAGCCGCAAAAGGAAAAACCCGCTTTGTGGTTTGTGCGGCCTGCCACGGAACAGATGGAAAAGGAAACCCTGCTTTCGGTGCCCCTGATCTCACTGATAACGTGTGGTTATTTGGTGGATCACGTAAAGCGGTAGAGGACACCATCGCCTATGGACGCCAAGCGGTTATGCCCGCATGGAAAAACATTTTAGATGAAGGGAAAATCCAGCTTTTGTCTGCTTATGTTTGGAAAAAAAGCCAGCCGCTTGAGATCCCCGCCAATAAACCAAGCAGTGTATCGGCCCCTGTCGAAGCATCATTATAAAACGCCCTTCTTAATGAAGATCCCTTCTCATGAAGGGATTTTTAAGTAAAAGGAGAAGCCTTTTATAAACAGGGACGTCGTGAACATGAATTGGCGCTTTCAGTGAAAAACAATTGAATGAGAGAAAAAATGAAAACAAACACCTTATGGTATAAAGAGTTTTGGCCTTGGTTTCTCATTGCTCTGCCAAGCACCGTGGTGATTGCGTGTCTTATCACCGTTATATTGTGCAACATGAATCCAATCTCGCTTGTGGCAGAAGATCATTACAAAAAAGGAAAAGGCGTTAACCAAGATCTGTCACGTCTAAAAGAAGCGCAGGCTCTTTCTATCTCTGCTTCGCTTTCTATATCAGATAAAATGGCGGTGATCTCCCTCAATAAAGGGGATTTAATGCATTATCCATCCCTCTTTATTACCTTTCAGCACCGAACTCTTCCCAATAAAGACATTGAACAATGGGTTACTGCAGACGCGGAGGGACGTTACAGGGTCACTATTGATGCGGACTTGATAGGACCTTGGTATATTAAAATCATGCCTTTTGATAAGGTTTGGGCTCTCCAGGGGCGAACCCATTTTCCTTCCTCTGATCCACTTCTTTTTAAC
>CAMRDW010000018.1 GCA_947041315.1 uncultured Enterovibrio sp. | reverse complement strand
CAGCGAAAGCACAGGAAGCACCAGAAGTCTCTGAGTCTTCAGAAGAGGATCCTGAAAAAGACCCCATCAATCCGACAGAAAACGATCATGACCTCACTGAGTGATTTCTTAAGCGGTTTAAACACAGAAAACCTGAAACAACGCCCCGTCGCATCAGGAAAATTACTGCGGGTTGTCGGTTTAACCTTGGAAGCCATCGGGTGCCGTGCGCCAGTCGGGAGCCTGTGCAAAGTCGAAACCTTGAATGGAAGCATTGAGGCGGAGGTCGTTGGGTTTTCAGGTGAAATACTGTATTTGATGCCGAGTGAAGCCATTTCAGGTATTTTACCTGGCGCCCGTGTTACCCCTTTAACACATGAACAAGGGATCCCTGTCGGACGAGAATTACTGGGAAGGGTGCTCGATGGTGTCGGCCATCCTTTGGACGATTTAGGCCCTCTATTTACAACACAAAAAGCCCCTTTTATTTCTCCATTAGTGAATCCTTTGTCACGAAAACCCATCAAGGCCCCATTGGATGTTGGAATTAAAGCCATCAATGGATTATTGACCGTTGGAAAAGGGCAGCGTATTGGGCTTTTTGCAGGCTCGGGCGTCGGAAAATCGGTCACGCTTGGCATGATGACCCGCGGTACGACAGCCCAAGTGGTGGTGGTGGGCTTGATTGGAGAGCGGGGACGTGAAGTCAAAGAATTTATTGATGAAATTCTTGGAGAGGAAGGACGTGCTCGCTCTGTGGTCATTGCCGCGCCTGCCGATTCATCTCCTCTTATGCGTTTAAAAGGTTGCCAAACGGCTTTAAGCATTGCGGAATATTTTAGAGATCAAGGTGAAGATGTTTTGCTCTTAATGGACTCATTAACACGTTTCGCACAAGCACAACGAGAAATTGCCCTGTCAGTTGGGGAGCCTCCTGCGACAAAAGGCTATCCGCCTTCTGTTTTTGCAAAGCTGCCCGCTTTAGTGGAAAGAGCAGGAAATGGCAGCGAAGGTCAAGGCTCTATTACTGCCTTTTTTACCGTTTTAACGGAAGGGGATGATCTGCAAGACCCTATCGCGGATGCCGCGAGGGCGATATTGGATGGTCACATAGTTTTGTCGCGTGAAATGGCCGATGCTGGGCACTTTCCTGCCATTGATGTGGAACGCTCGGTGAGCCGTGTGATGCCTAATATTGTGGATGATGAACAAATGTTGATGTCGCGTGCGGTGCGTCAAATCTTGAGTATTTGCCGAAAAAACCAAGATTTGGTTTCAATTGGAGCGTATAAACCCGGGACGGACCCCTCCATCGACCAAGCCTTTTCTATCAAGCCGCGAATTGATGCATTTTTGCAGCAGGGAATGAAAGAAGTTGTTCAATACGATATGTGTATCAATATGTTACGTGCAAATTTGCAATAGGTGATGTATGTCAGAAAATGCAATGTCCCTTTTATTAGAGCAAGCCAAAGAAACAGAGCATCAAGCTCAACTCGCTTTGCTTCATGCACAGCAAGAATTGCAAGGGTATTATCTTCAAGTGGAACAAATTGAGAAATACCGTTTGGATTATTCTCATCAAATGTCCTCAAGAGGGCAGGTTGGTTTATCGGCGAGCAGTTATGGACACTTAAATCGCTTCATCGTTCAACTTGATGAAACCTTAGCGAAGCAACGCCAAGCGGCCATCGATTTTGAAGAAAATGTGACGCATTGCCGCGTTCATTGGCAACAATGCACAGAGAAAAAACGCGCGATTGAATGGCTGATAGAAAAGCGCTTCAAAGAAGAACAAATGCGCCAAGAGCGCCAAGAACAAAAACGAAATGATGAGTTTTCCATGCTTTCTTATTCCCGTCGAAAATCAAGGTTTCTTTAGTTTGGCCTAATTATTGCTAATTACTTTGATATTCGGGGCCATGAATTTCCTCGCCCTTCAACGACAAAGTATCTGAAGCGGGATCCTTATGAATCAAACCAGTTTCTTACTTCCCAGTGTATCGAACAAAATACCGACTGTGGCTGAAAGCAAAGCGGGCCAAACTTCGGAGGCTCTTGAAACCGAAGGTGAGGGTTTTCTTGCTCAATTAACACAACTTTTGTCGAATGACTCAGAGGCTCTTGAAGATGAAGGAGAAGGTGAAGGCGATGTTTCTCTTTTGAACATGACAGGGTCGACAAAGGCCGTTATGACCGATCCTTTGCTTGAGCTTCCTTTGCTTGAAGAAGGGGCCGATCTTGATCTTGACCCCGCTCTCCAGCTTGACGCTGCGCTTCGTGAAAAAGCAAAGGCACAAGACGTTGAAGTGCTTTCTAAATCCTCTAACCTCTCGGACACAGGACTTGCCCCATTAAACAAGGAAGAAATGCCTTCTTCTGGCACCTCAAAAGAGGGGGGATTGAACAGCGATGATGCAAAAGCCCTCTTAAAACATTTAAATGACTCAGCTCAAGCCTTGAAAAACCCGCCATTAACATCGGAACAAAAAAACGCCCAGGGTGCATCCTTGCCTCCCGAAGGCAAACCCTTGCCGTTTGAGTCTTTGATGGGATCTGATGAAATCAACGCCGTGCCAATGGATGCGTCTTTAGAAAAAGGCAATCAAGCCTTTGTGCATCTGCAAGCGGCACAGGAAAACGGGCCTGATCCCCGTCTTGTTCAAGACACTTTAAAAGATGCCTCGCTTGTAAAAGAGCCTCAAAAGAAGGGCTTGCCATTAGAGGCGGCTTCAGTCGGAGATCTTAAAGAGAGCCTCAGTGTCACGTCAAAGGAAATACCTCAAACGCTTGAAACTGATCTCCTTGATGAGCATGCGCTCGCTCTTGCATTAAAACAAAAAGAGACGGGTTTATCTCAATCTGATGAAGAGGTGAAATTAAGTCTTCAAAATGCACAAGGGGCTTTTGGCGAGACTGAAAAAGCGCAAACTTCTCCTGCGTCAACCGTCAATTCCATTTCAACCGATTTACCCAAAACACAGGCTCTCCACTCTGCCCGCTTAAAAGAGCAAGGCGCTGAACTGCATGCACTCAACGAAGAAGAGAATCCATTAGGCTCGGTTTTAGAAGGGAAGCGCCAAGACGGTGTTGTGTTGCAAAAAGAGCGCTTTATTCCCCAGTTTACTGATCCCGAAAATACCCCCTTGATGAATGAGAAAGCAAGCCGCAGTGCTGCTTTGTCTTCATCAAGCCCTTTGTCGCCATCAAACGCTTTGCATCAAGGCACCGCTTTTGTGTCGACGGGGCTCCCATCGTCTTTGCAGCCCGTCCAAACACAACAAAATACGCCCCCGATTTTGTCGAGTGCCGCCGCTTTTGCTGCGATACCTTGGACCCCTGTTGATGTGTCGCGAGGTTCAAAAGGAGATCTTACATCGCTTTTAAATGGCGCTGAGGGTCTTTCTGGGACGCAAATGAAAACGGGGTCTCATGAGGCTAAAGGGGATCAATTTGCCCAGCAATTGGCATTGAGTTTGGGGCATCAAAATTCAACAACGGCATCCCGTTTAGACACGTCCGTGACCCAGAGCCCTCTGCAATTAAGTCAAAACCAAACGGAAGTGGCTGAGGCTTTGACTGAAAAGCTCAATATCATGCTGTCGAAAAATTTAAAGCAGATTGATATTCGTCTTGACCCTCCAGAGCTTGGAAGAATGCAAATCAAACTTTCAATGAACCAAGATCAAGCTTCTGTTCAATTTACTGTTGCAAATCAAAATGTTCGTGAGATGGTTGAACAATCGATGCCGCGTTTACGAGAAATGATGAATCAGCAAGGATTGCAATTGTCCCAGTCTTCGGTTCAACAACAAGATGCGGATGGAAGGCAGGCTTTTTCAGAATCTCATGGTCAGCAAGGGCAATACAGTGAGCGACAAAACGGCAAAAATAACGGATTGCACTCGGCACGAGCAGAGCAAGATGCAGAGTCTGAACATACCTCTTCGATAAGGCATGAATTGAATATAAGCGCACCGTCGGAACGTGTTGACTATTATGCTTAAGTTACTCATTTAGATTGGTTAATTTTTAAGCCGATCATTTAATCATCCCGAATGGAGTCAAATCATGGCAGACGAAGACGTTGAAGCAAGTGGTGGCGGAAAATCGAAATTAATCATCATCCTGGTTTTGGGCTTGGTGTTGTTGCTTGGCGGGGGTGGCGCTGCATTTTTGTTTCTTTCTGGCGGTGATGATAGCGTACAAACAGAGGACATTGTTCTTCCTGAAGAAGAGGCGACCCCTGTCAGCATGCAAGCCATCTATGTCATTTTGGCGCAGCCTTTTGTTTTTAATGTGACAGGGGATTCCGAGCAACGTTTGGTGCAAGTCAATGTTCAGTTGATGGTGCGCGGTTTGGAAAATGAAATATTAGCGAAAGAGAATTTACCCTTGGTTGAACACAGTTTGCTGACGACATTTGGTGGGGCGACGGTGGAGCAATTAAGGACAGGACAAGGGAAAATTGAAGTGCGAAAACAAGCGTTGGATGCTGTACAAGCCGCCTTGGAAAAAGTCACCGGCAAAGCTGTGGTTGAGCGGGTGTTGTTTACTGGTTTTGTGATGCAATAGGTGTAACGTGGCCGATTTATTAAGTCAAGATGAAATTGATGCACTGCTTCATGGCGTCGATGACACCGATGAAGATGAGGAGGGTATTGAGAATGAAGATCCCTCTTCTGCTGCCAATTTTGATTTTTCATCTCAAGATCGTATCGTTCGTGGGCGTATGCCCACATTGGAACTTATCAATGAACGCTTTGCGCGTCACATGCGGATAAGTTTGTTCAATATGCTACGTAAATCGGCTGAAGTCTCCATCAATGGCGTTCAAATGGTCAAATTTGGTGAATACCAAAATACCTTGTTTGTTCCGACAAGTTTGAACATGGTTCGCTTTCGTCCTCTTAAAGGCACTTCTTTGGTCACAATGGAAGCCCGTTTGGTTTTTATTTTGGTTGAAAACTTTTTTGGAGGAGATGGGCGTTTTCATGCTCGAATTGAAGGGCGTGAATTTACGCCAACAGAGCGCCGCGTGATCCAAATGCTCTTGAAATTGATTTTTGAAGATTATAAAGATGCTTGGGCACCTGTGATGAAGGTGGAATTTGAATACCTTGACTCAGAAGTCAACCCTTCAATGGCGAACATTGTCGGCCCGACGGAAGTGATCATTGTGAGTTCATTTCATATCGAGCTTGATGGGGGCGGAGGGGATTTTCATGTGGTCATGCCTTATTCCATGGTTGAACCTATCCGTGAATTGCTTGATGCGGGGATCCAAAGTGACAAGATGGACACCGATGTGCGTTGGTCGAAAGCCTTGCAAGAAGAAGTCATGGATGTTGAAGTTAAATTGATGGCAAAACTCCTTGAAACGAAACTTTCCCTACGAGACATGATGGAATTACAAGCTGGCGATGTGATCCCTGTAAAAATGCCAGAATCTTGCACTGTGTTCATTGAAGATTTGCCGACATTCAGAGCCAAAATGGGCCAAGCAAATGACAACATTGCTATCAAAATTACCGAAAAGCTGAAACGCCCTAAAATATCCAAAAGTGATATCGTCATGCTTGAAGAAGATGCACCTCTGGCTCTTGAGCATTTGGATGATAAAAAACCCTAAGAATTTTTAAAACAAACAAATCAATCAGGTGGTAAGACGTCATGAGTGATGTGGATGATGATTGGGCTGCGGCCCTCGCTGAACAATCGGATGTGGAAAGTGGGGGAGGTGTGCAAACCGCGCCACTGGATGAGCTTGTCGATGAAGCGGCGCCTCTGAATGCAGAGGAACAAAACAAGCTGGATGCGATTCTCGATATTCCCGTGACGATTTCCATGGAAGTCGGTCGAACAAACATCAACATACGAAATTTATTACAGTTAAATCAAGGTTCTGTTGTTGAATTGGATCGTTTAGCTGGAGAGTCCTTGGATGTACTGGTCAATGGGACCCTTATTGCACACGGTGAAGTGGTGGTTGTGAATGACAAATTTGGTATTCGTTTAACGGATGTCATAAGCCAAACTGAGCGCATCAAAAAACTCAGATAGCCTGTTTTTTTACTTGAGTTGGCGTTCCTCTATGAGGAACGCTTTTTTTATTCGAAGAAAAGGGATAATTGCTGTTTTTACTGGGATTTTTAATACAGCAATGAGTAAAGTTGGCGACGATATCGGCTGGCAACCTCATTGCCTTGGCCCAAAGTAGAAAGGATATCCATCATGGTTTTTTTTGCATTCCCATCTGAAAAATGAAGGTCTTTTCGAAGGAGTTGAAGGAGCAATTCTAACGCTTCTTCTTGACGATGGACTTGGCTAAATTGGATGGCAAGATCATAGGCTAAGGATTGATTCTCGGGGCTTGCTTCAAGCGCCATTTGAAGCTCTCTGATTTCAGGGGTATCAGCGGCTTGCGTATGCAATTCAATTTTTGCAATCAAACTGTTGTAAAGCGCGTCTTGATCTTGCATTAAGACCGTCTCTAACAAGGTTTTAGCCGCTTCAAATTGTTGTGTTTCAACATAACATTCCGCAAGGGCGAGCTTGTATTTCCCCGTTTGAGCAAAAGAAAGATCCAATTTTTTCAGTGAAACAAGGGCCGTCTCATACTCCTTATTTAAAAGAAGCAAGCTTATTTTTTGAAAGGCGATTTCGTCAATGCTTGGAAGGAAAGGGGCAAGGAACTGTCTGATGCTTGCTTCAGATTGAGGGCCTTCTAGAAAATTAGCAGGCTGTCCTTTATCAAATAAAGCCATGCTGGGCAAGCTGGATAAACCAAACTGGGAGGCTATCAACTGTTCTTTTTCGCAGTCCACTAAAGCGAGAACAAAAGCGCCTTCATATTCTAAGGTGATTTTTTCCACATGAGTAAGGGTTTCAATGCTTTCTTGAATTGACGAGGCCCAAAAGAAGAGGAGAGTGGGTTTTTCAAAAGATCCATCCAGTGTTTTTTGAAAGTTCCCTTCTGTCATTTGAAGGATGTAGTCGGGTTGTTGAGGGGGAATATAGGATTGCATTCGTTTGCCTAAAAATGAAGTTGTTTTAATAAAATGATGGATATTAATTTTAATTTCAAGGGGCTTGTAAGTAAATGTGGAAAAATAGGCGGTGAAAATCGAAGAAAAACGCCTATACCCAAAGGAATTGAAGATGCGTGTAGGCGGCAAGCGAACGAAGCCCCTGAGCATAGAGGTACTCTGTGATTGGGCTGAGAGAGTGCAGCCAACAAGCACGCAACTTCAAAGGCGACGGGTATATAAACATGGCCCATTTTTAAAAAGTCGATATCGGCACGCTATTTGACGGTGCGAACCTTCACCAACAGGGTGAAGGTAAGAAGCAGGAAACCTCAAAAGCGAGGGGTATACAAGATTAAAAAAGAAGTAAAACACTCAGGGCGAGGCTCAAACAGAGCCAGTTTAATTGAGTTAGAGACACAGCTCGACTCCATTTAAAATAAGGCGACGGGTATCTCTTCTTTGATTTTTATTGAAGACAAAAAAGAGACGCTTTATCTGTCGAATAATGAAACTATCACCCCTTTGTGACAATACAATGAACCTTTCCTGCGAAGAAAACGATACCCAAGACACTTGAAGGTGCGCGCCTGTGCCAAAGGAGTGAAGGGCCTTGAGCATAGAAATACTCTGTGATTGGCCTGAGCGAGCAGGCAACCCCCACACAGTTTTAAAGGCGACGGGGATATATTGATGCAAACACAGAGGCGCAAGGCAAGACGCTCGCAATTTCAACGCGGGTGCGTATCGAAGATCTCAACGGCTTGCTTTACTTAAAATGAGATCCAAGAGCCTTGAAGGCAAGAGGCGTTTACAGGCTGCCAAAATCTGTGTGGGCTTGGTGAGTCGGTACCTTATTTTGGCTTTCGGGGCGGTGAGGGCATGTAACAGAGGTGGGATCACAGCTTGAGGTGGGAGTGTGAATTTGTTGTTGCTCGGCTCTTTTTCAAGGCGCATTTTTTGTTGCTCATACTCAGTTTTAAAGCGGGTGTTTTTTGACGTCGAAATGGAAGAAAAGGCCTTTAATGCGTTGGCACGAAAACGGGTTTCAATGGGGCCTGGCTCAATGAGACTGATTTGAATCGGGGTGTTTTCAAGTTCAAGCCTTAAGGTGTCTGTCCAGCCTTCAATGGCATATTTACTGGCGTTATAAGCCCCTCTGAATTTTAATGCGACCACCCCTAAAACAGAGCTGTTTTGTATGATGCGGCCTTCGCCATTTTTAAACATCAGGGGTAAAATGGCCTGTGTTAAGGTATGCCATCCAAAAAAATTGGTTTCAAATTGTTGTCTTAAAATGTCTGTTGGGATGTCTTCAAGGGCCCCGGGTTGCCCGTATGCCCCGTTATTGAAGAGTCCATAAATTTTCCCCCCGGTTTTTATTTCAATTTTCGCAACTGCGCGCAAAATACTTGATGTGTCGCCAAGATCAAGCTCGATACAATAAAGCCCTTCTTCATTAAGGCGCTCAACATCGTTTTTATTTCGACAAGACGCAATCACGTCAAACCCTTTTTCTTTGAGTGCGTGAGCACTGACATACCCCATTCCTGTTGAGCATCCTGTGATTAAAACGGTTTTTTTCATGGGTCTTAAATCCTTTAAATGCATTAGGGGCTTCATTTTAGATTCATTTTTTTGTTTAAATTCAAGCTAAAAATAAATCCTTTAAGGCCTCTTCTATTTTTATGTGCTGAAAGACATAGCCGCTTTTCTCTAAAGCATAAGGCACGGCGCGTTGGCTTTCTAAAAGCACTTCGGCGCCTTCCCCATAAAGACATTGCAAGACAAAGCACGGAATAAAAAAGACATGGGGGCGGTGAAGCGTTTTCGCGAGGCTTTGACTCCATTGTTTTTGAGTGACGGGATTTGGGGCGGTGAAGTTAAAGGGGCCTTGCGCGTTTTTTGAAAACAATAAATGCAAGATCCCATCCACCATGTCATCGATGTGGATCCAAGAGACATACTGTGTCCCTTTTCCGAGTGGTCCGCCTAAACCCAGTTGATACGGAATAAGCATTTTTTTTAAAGCCCCTCCGTTTTTACCTAAGACGATGCCCGTTCTAAGAAGGCATACGCGGGTCTGCGAACTTTTTGCGCTTAAGGCGATTTTCTCCCAATCTGCGCAAAGGCGCTGAGAAAAACCCTGAGAGGCGATGTGTTTATCCTCTTCTAAAATGGCATCGCCTTGATCTCCATAATACCCCACAGCAGAGCCGCTGATAAAAACACGAGGAGGGGAAGCGGCGTTTTGAATCTGGTTGACTGTTTTTTGCGTGATATCTAATCGACTGTTTCGTATGCGTTTTTTTTGTTTTTCGCTCCAGCGTTTTTCTAAAATGGGTTCACCTGCAAGATTTATGACGGCATCAATGTCATTGAAATCAGGTAAATCCTCCCATTTCGAGCAACATTGAACAGAAGAAGGAAAAAGCGCGGCTGCTTTTTTTGGGGTGCGTGTTAAGACGGTGATCTTGTGCTCTTTTAATTGATGAATGAGCGCTTGGCCAATGAATCCTGTTCCGCCTGTGATAAAAATGTGCATGAAGAGATCCCTCTAATCCGTTTTTTTTGAAAATACAAAGGCTGTTTTGTTCTTTTGAGAGTGCATTGAAAAAGGGGCGTCAAATTCAAAATGAGAATGCCTTCTAAATGCATTAAAAATAGATTCATTTTATTCTTTAACAAGGTGAAATAGTTGAAAAAAGAGCGCTTTTGTCTCATTTTTAAATAACTCCGTTATTTGTTTTTTTATGGTTTTTTATATTTCCCGTTTTCATTCTTTCTGGCGGGAGTGGACGGGAGAGTGCGTGAAAGGGATCTCTGCATTTTTAAGCGCTATTTTTTCAAGTTTTAAAGACTTGCTTCCTATCATTGTTGTGATCGGTTTTTTTCAACTTGTGGTGTTACAACAACCCCTTCCGGATGCGTTTTCTATTTTTTTCGGTTTGATTTTGGTGGTGATGGGCTTGACGCTTTTTGTGTTTGGTCTTGACATGGCCCTTTTTCCTCTTGGGGAGTCCATGGCACATGCATTGGCGCGCAAAGGAAGCGTTTTTTGGTTGATGGTGTTTTCTTTTTTATTGGGGTTTGGTACCACCATCGCGGAGCCTGCTTTGACTGCTGTTGCCTCGAAAGCCGCTGAAGTGGCTGGGGAGGGGGGGATCATTGAAATCAGCCAAAAAGCCCAAGATGATTATTCCATCGGTTTGAGATTAACGGTGGCCGTTTCTGTCGGTTTTGCTTTGATGCTCGGCGTGCTGCGTATTTTGAAAGGCTGGCCAATCCATCGCTTTATTATTGGGGGGTACATTTTAGTGGTCTTGATGACGCCTTTGGCCCCCCAATATATTATCGGTGTGGCGTATGACTCTGGAGGGGTGACGACCTCGACCATCACGGTCCCTTTGGTGA
This sequence comes from uncultured Enterovibrio sp., assembly GCA_947041315.1. Classification (GTDB taxonomy): domain Bacteria; phylum Pseudomonadota; class Gammaproteobacteria; order Enterobacterales; family Vibrionaceae; genus Enterovibrio. The sequence continues at coordinate 18,691 of CAMRDW010000018.1, read as the reverse complement.
CGGCGCTTGGGGTCGGATTGGCCACGGTGATAAAAGGGCGAAACCCGATGCAAGATGGCTTTGGTTTAATCGCGTTTGCATCTTTGGCCCCTATTTTGTTTGTGATGTTTTATGGGATTTTTATCAGATGAGCTTGTTCGTCGATTTCGCCCCCAATTTTGTTGAAACGCTCTTTTCAACCCTCCTCGATACTTTGCCGATTGTGTGCATCATTTTTATTTTTCAATGGGCAGTCTTGCGCCAAGCCATTGTGAATATAAAACGTATTGTTTTTGGTTTTGCTTATGTGTTGATTGGACTGACTCTTTTTCTCTTGGGTTTGGAAAAAGCCTTGTTTCCTTTAGGTGAGTCCATGGCCTTGCAATTGACCACCCCTGATTTTTTGTTTGGCGAAAAGAGCTTAATCCCCACAGAGGTGGTTTGGCATCATTATTATTGGGTGTATATTTTTGCCGCAGCCATCGGGTTTAGTACCACGGTGGCGGAGCCTTCTTTGATTGCTGTGGCTTTGAAAGCGGCGCAGGTTTCGGGTGGGGCAATCAGTGTTAATGGGTTGCGTTTTGCTGTGGCCTTTGGGGTGGCCTTTGGGATTTCTCTTGGGTGTTATCGCATTGTGTCGGGCGACCCGATTCATTACTACATCATTGCAGGGTATCTCCTTGTCATGGTTCAAACTTTTTATGCGCCTTCTTTCATTGTTCCTTTGGCTTATGACTCAGGAGGGGTCACGACGTCAACGGTGACCGTGCCTTTGGTGACGGCCCTCGGACTGGGATTGGCCTCCACCGTGCCGGGACGCAGCCCCTTGATTGATGGTTTTGGTCTTATCGCTTTTGCAAGTTTATTTCCCATTATTTCTGTTATGGGATACGCCCACTTAACGGAGTTTTTACTCAAACGTAAAAGTGTTAATACAAAATGAGGAAATCACAATGCGATTTAAATTGATCGTCGCTTTTATCGAAGATTCGAAGACAAATTTGGTTTTAGATGCGGCAAGAAAAGCGGGAGCGACAGGGGCGACGGTCATCAATAATGCGCGCGGTGAAGGCTTAAAAATACAAAAGACGTTTTTTGGACTGACGCTGGATGTGCAAAGAGATGTGTTGCTTTTGTTGGTAGAAGAGCACCTCGCGCGCAGTATTTTAGAAACGATCAATGAGGTCGGGCAATTTGATGCCTCTTCTGGAAAGGGGATTGCCGTACAACTGGATGTTGAAGACGCTGTGGGGGTTGCACATCAAGTGAAAAGCTTAAGCCGTGTGATAGAGGATGAATTATGAAAGAAATAATACGAGTGAGAGATGTAATGACAGATGAATTTGCCATTATTGATGGTCTTATCACCGTGGCAGAAGCCATTCGTATTTCACGAAAACGTGAAATAAAAGCCTTAATTGTGGATAAAAGAGATGAAAACGATGAATACGGTTTGGTGTTAACCAATGACATTGCGAAGAAGGTGCTTTCTCAAAATAAAGCTCCAGAACGTGTGAATGTGTATGAAGTCATGACCAAACCGACCTTGAGTGTTTCACCGCAGATGAATGTGAAATATTGTGCGCGTCTTTTTGAACGTTTTGGGATAAGCCGTGCCCCTGTCATTGAAAATGGGAAAGTGCTTGGGATGGTCAGCTACAACTGCATCGTGATGCAAGGCATGCTTTTTGATGAATGAGATACAGCGATCATATACTCGTCGCCTTTGAAACTGCGTGGGTGTTGGCAGCTCTCGCTCAGGCCAATCAGAGAGTCCATCGATGCTCAGGGGCTATTTGTTTTTTCCGCCTCGCGGCAAGGTCAAATCTTTTGGGTCGGTATAAACGACAGGCAAAAAAAATCCCTCCTAAAAACCGAGAGGGATGTTTTTCATAAAATGAAGATCACCAACCTTTTATGGCGCCCCCTTTGAAAATTTCATTGGCCGCATCAAACACCGTTTGCGTTTGATAGGCTTTAACAAAATTTTGAACGTTTTGGGCGTTTACATTTTCACGGCGGGCCACAATCAAATTGACATAAGGGGAGGCTTTGTCTTCCACGAACAAACCGTCTTTTTCTGGGGTGAGAGGGATGGAGCTTGCATAGGTGTTATTGATAATGGCCAAGGTCACATCGTCCAATGAACGAGGAAGCTGAGGGGCCTCAAGCTCTATAATATTGAGGTTTTTCGGGTTTTTCGTGATGTCCAAAAGGGTGGCTTTTAATCCTGCCTTGTCGTCCACTTCAATTAAACCTTGCTGCTCTAAAAGAAGCAAAGAACGGCCCAAATTAGTGGGATCATTTGGGACGGCAATTTGATCCCCGTTTTGGATTTGATCGATGGATTTGATTTTGTTGGAGTAGGCTGCAATAGGATAAAGAAGCGTTGTCCCTGCAATTTCAAAAGGGTAATTACGGTCTTTGATTTGTTGATCTAGATAAGGCTTATGTTGGAAAGCATTGACATCAATGGCCCCTTCAGCAAGGGCTGCATTGGGCGAAACGTAATCGGTAAAAATCACCATTTCCACGTCTAAGCCGTATTTTTCTTTAGCGACTTTTGCTGCAATTTCTGCCACTTGCTCTTCAGCACCTGCGATAACACCAATTTTAAGTTTATTTAAATCGATGGCTTCATCTTTGTTTTGGTCGCACCCTGTCAAAAGAAGACTGGCGGTCACACTGGCTAAAATGGCGTGTTTTTTGAGGAAACGTAACATGTATTTATCCTGTAATGGTCGTGATACCCGTAGTTTTTGAGGGGGCTGGCTTCACGTTTTTGGGGTATACATCGGAATTTATCGATGGTCTACGCGTTTAATCAATTGATCTCCAACAGATTGGATCAATTGCACTAAGAAAACCAAGATGACAATGGTGATGATCATGACGGTGGAGTCAAAGCGTTGATAGCCGTATCGGATCCCAACATCGCCTAAACCGCCTCCGCCCACGGCGCCCGCCATGGCTGAATAACTGACGAGGGTCACCAAGGTAATGGTGATCCCATTTAAAATACCTGGCATGGCTTCAGGAAGAAGGACTTTTGTAATGATTTGCGAGGGAGTCGCTCCCATAGACTGAGCCGCTTCAACCAAACCGGATGGGACTTCCAATAATGCCCCTTCAATCAAGCGCGCAATAAAAGGGATAGCGCAAACAGCAAGAGGAACAATCGCCGCTGCAGTACCGATGGAGGTGCCGACAATCAGACGCGTAAAAGGAATGATGGAGACCAGTAAAATGATAAAAGGGATGGAGCGACCCACATTCACTAAAGCGCCCATGAACTTATTTAAAAAGCGGTGCTCAAGCAAGCCTTTGGGTTTGGTTAAATGCAGTAAAACCCCTAAAGGGATCCCCAAAAAAACACTGAAAGCCCCTGCAACAAAGACCATGGTCAAGGTTTCACCAAAAGCATTGATGAGGAGCGCGATAAGGCGTTCGTTTTGTGTCAACCAAGATGAAAAATCTGCAATATTAAGCGACATAACCCAGTACCTGTATTTGAATATTGTGTTCTTTTAAAAAAGACAAGGCGGCTTCAACTGAAGAATCATCGCCAAAAAATTCAGCCAGCATCAAACCAAATTTCACGCCACCGGCATAATCCATATCTGAACTTAAAATGCTGATATCAATGTTAAATTTTCGTGCCGCTTGGGTGATAAGAGGGGCATCCACGGTCGAACCTGAAAATTCGAGACGCACTAAAGGGGGTAGATTCGCTGTATTTTGAGTCTGAAGCTTTTGTGCGTAATCGTCTGGGACGCATAAATCCATGGTGGAGCGAATAAACGCCCGGGCTAAGTCTGTTTTTGGATGAGAAAAAATCTCCCCAACGGGGCCTTTTTCAATCAATTCACCCGCACTGATGATAGCGACTTCATGGCAAATTCGTTTCACGACATCCATTTCATGGGTGATAAGCAAGACGGTGAGATTCAGTTTTTGGTTGATGGTTTGCAATAAATTTAATATGGAGCGGGTCGTTGCAGGATCCAATGCGCTGGTGGCTTCATCGCATAAAAGCACTTTAGGCGCGTTGGCCAAAGCACGGGCAATGGCGACGCGTTGTTTCTGGCCTCCACTTAAACTGTTGGGGTAGGTTTGATCTTTGTCTTTTAACCCGACGAGCTCTAAAAGTGAGGTGACTTTCTTTTGAATCTCTTCTTTTTTTGCTCCAGAAAGCTCTAAAGGCAAGGCCACATTTTCAAAAACAGTGCGTGAAGACAGGAGATTAAAATGCTGGAAAATCATCCCTATTTTTTGGCGCTCTTGGGTCAATTGTGTGCGATTTAGGTGTACCAGATTGACGCCATCAACCAGAACGGCTCCTTGAGTTGGGGACTCTAAAAGATTCACTATGCGTATCAAGGTGCTTTTTCCCGCCCCAGATGCCCCGATGACCCCAAAAATTTGGCCTTTTTGGATTTTAAGGTCAATGTTTTTGAGGGCGTGGACAGTTTGATCACCTTGCTTGAATGTTTTTGAGACCTGCTTTAATTCGATCATCTCTTTTCCTGATAAAGTGCCAAGTCAATAATGAACCTGACGTTTTCGTTATAATTTTGAATGTCTTCAATAGATGAATGCTATGTTAGTGTTCCAAGTTTAGTCAATAGATATTTTTACGGCTAAGTGTCTAGACGGCCAAACAAAAATATCCAAAAGCCTTGCTAGCCGTGGCTTTGTCATTATTTTGTGGTGAGATTTTATACTATTTAACTTGACTCCCTATTGTGAATACGTTTCTAATCACATTATTTTGTTGCTTTAGGAACCTTGATGACACCTGTGATTGATTTGGCTGTATTGGCTGTCTTTATACCTACGTTTTTCTTTTTTTCTGTGACCCCGGGCATGTGTATGACTTTGGCCATGACTTTAGGAATGAGCATCGGAGTGCGTCGCAGTTTGTACATGATGTGGGGAGAGTTGCTTGGACTCGCTTTGATTTCCTTGGGCTCGGTGATTGGTGTGGCCAGCATTATGTTAAGTTACCCCCATGTTTTTCAATTTTTGAAATTATTAGGTGGAATTTACCTTTTGTATGTCGGGTTCAATATGTGGTTGTCGAAAGGAAAAATGGCCATTACGAATATGGACGTTGGCGCTTCGAATGCCCCCCCTTCGAGAAGGGGACTTGCCATGCAAGGATTTTTCACGGCCATTACAAACCCTAAAGCCTGGGCCTTGATGGTTTCTTTTTTACCTCCTTTTATTAATCCTCAGCAGGCATTTATTCCACAATTAACGCTTCTTATTGTGATCATTTTGATAACGGAATTTACCTGTTTGATGCTGTACGCAACGGGAGGGCGCACCTTACGTCTGTTTTTACAAAAAAGCGGAAATGTGCAATTAATGAACCGTATTGCGGGATCATTGATGATTGGTGTCGGTGTTTGGCTCGTGTTGGGATAAACCTAAAAAGACCCTTTTATTATTGGGTCTTTTTATTCTTTTTGTTTGTAAGGCGGATCTGAAGGGGAGCATCTTCCACTCTCTTGACGGTAAAATGACGGCCTTTTTAATTTGTATTTCTGTTTGAAAAATACCTTGAACCTTTAATCTTTGTAATGTTCACAAATCTGAATGAACTCGGCTTGTGTTTCGAACATGAGATCGACCAAAAGAGGATCAAAGTGTCTATTTTTGCCTTCTCGAATAATATCAAACGCTTTTTCATGAGACATGGCTGATTTATATACGCGCTTGCTAACGAGTGCATCAAACACATCCGCAATGGCCATCAAACGTGCGCTTAGAGGAATATCTTCGCCACTTAACCCTTGCGGATAACCCGAACCATCCCATTTTTCGTGATGATAATAGGTGATTTCTTTGGCGGCGCTTAAAAAGGGATAGTGAGCATTGACTTCTTTTTCTGCTTTTACAATGGCGTTATAGCCTAATTTCGCGTGTGTCTTCATGATCTCAAATTCTTCGTGCGTGAGTTTTCCTGGTTTGAGTAAAATCGCATCGGGAATACCGACTTTTCCAATGTCATGAAGCGGGGCTGTTTTAAATACCATCCTAATGTATTCAGGGGTGACAAGTTCAGGGTAATGGCCTTTAAGATACAGTTTATCGGCTAAAATTTTAACATAATGTTGGGTTCGCACTATGTGATTACCCGTCTCTTGATCCCGGGTTTCAGCAAGGCTTGCAAGGGCATTGATGGTGACATCTTGGATCACACTCAGCTCTTTCACGCGCCGCTCGACTTCGGACTCCAAAAATTTATTTTGATCATGAAGAAAATCCCGGCTGGCTTTATTTTCAAGATGGATTTTGATGCGTGCAAGAGTAATGGGAGGGCTGAGTGGTTTTTTTATGTAATCGGCTGCGCCGACCGAAAAACCAAAGGCTTGATCTTCTGTTTTTGATTTGGAGGTTAAAAAAATAACGGGAATGTTTTGTCCATCTTTTTTTTCTTTGATGCGTCGGCAGACTTCATAGCCGTCCATAAGAGGCATCACGACATCCAGCAAAATCAAATCAATGGGAAATTTTTCAACAATCGCAAGTGCCGTTTCACCATTGGTTGCAGCTTTTACCACATACTCTTTTTTCAGCATTTCACTGACAAAAATAAGATTTTCAGGGGTATCGTCAACCACTAAAATGATGGGTTTTTTTGTTGGTTTTTTTTCAGGTAAAAGCATTCAAGTGATCCTGCATTTCTTTCCTCTTACTCAATCCTAGGTCTAGTCTTTATATTGTTCCAATTATGAGTCATTTTTTTATAATTGAGACGCTTGCTTATTTTTTGAAACTATCGATACCAGGCATTGATTTGATTTTTTTAGAAAAAATGATCTTATTTAAAAGAAGAAGGCTCCAAGAAAGGCGGGAAGATCCTGAGAAAAAGAATGATGATCCAAGTGCATGGAAAGGGGCTCTCTTTTCAAAGAGCCACCTGAAAGAGGATGAGTCTATTGATGTCCCTGCCAACCGCTTTTCATCTTTTATACCGCCGCCTTCGATATTGGCTGGGGACTGGCTAGGCTCGCAGTCTCCTATCAGAGAGTCCATTTATGCTCAGAGGCTTCAGTTTTGGGTATAGAGCCAAGATATTTTTGAGGTATCGGCAGGCGCCAAGAACGAAAAAGCCCCTGAGCATCCATTTTCTATGTGATTGGATTTTGAGATGGCAGTCAACCCCTGCATCTTTAAAGGCGACGGGCATATCTATTAGACAAAGAGATCATTTAAGGAGAAGAGGCGTGGAATTTAATGAGGAGATGTTTGATTTGATGCTCGATAAACTTCCTGGGATTAATTTAGCCGAAGGAGTGGTGCGTCTTGGTGGTAATAAAGCAACATATATCAAAATCTTATCGCTTTTCTTGAATTCTCAAACCAAGGCGATGGCCTCTATGTTGGAAGTAGAAACAGATAATGAAAGAGCAATCCTCGCGCATTCTTGTAAAGGGGCGGGAAGCAATATGGGCGCGGAGCTCATTTCTAAAGCCGCGTCTGCCCTTGAGGAAAAATACAACACAGGGATCCCTGTGTCTGAAGAAGAAATCCGTTCATTGCAAAAGATGCTGAATGAGGCTCTGGGCATTTTTGATGAAATAGCGAAAAAAGCCACGACGCACATTCTGAAAGAAACAAAAGAAGAGACTCTTTTGTCAGACGATATTTTAAAAGAGCAGCTCAAATATCTTCAAACGAGTTTGCAGGAATTTGATATCGAAGTGGGAGATAAATTTACCGAGTTACAAAAAAAACTCCCTCAATGGTTTTGCGAAAAAAGTGAATTTAAAAAATTAGAAGCGGCGATTACTCAGTTTGATTTCATCATGGCAGAAGAGCATCTGAAGACATTAAATGATCAAGATCTTTTCTAACAAAAAATAAATGATTTCTTATTGAATATCATGATGAGCGACCCAAGACTCTTGAAGATGCGCGCTTTCGGAAAACGTGTGAAGGGCCTCATTGTAGATTGAGCGCGTGATTGGTCTGAGAGCGCGGCCAACACCCACTTAATTTCAAAGGTGACGGGTATGCGTTTTTTAGGTAAGAAAACGCCAAGGTAAATTACATTGGCGTATTGTCTTAATGACTTTCTGAAAAAACGAACGGGGTGATTTTATAAATATATTTTTTTAAATTTATCGACTTCTTTATTTTCGTCTTTTTCTTCCGTTCCTTGTGTGTTTTTGCTCTCCTGTGTTTCTTTTTGTCCTTGTCTTACTTTAGGGGCTATTGTTTCTTTCATGCTCACAGGGTCTTTTCTTTCCTCAAATGCTTCGAGTGTTTCTCTCTCTCTCAATTCATCCCGTGCCTTGATTTGAGCGGATTTACTTGGAATGTATTTTTCTGCAAATTTTGGTCGCGTTTTTAATTCGTTGGTTTCTTTTATCTTGGAATTTATATGTTCTGGATTGAGCCTGTGTCTAACTGCGCTGGAATCACCGCCATATCCCGCTCTTCCCCAAGTAATGACTTTTCCGTCTTGGGTTAATGCTGCAAATGCACGTTGATTTCCTGTGAGCGCAACCACATCGATCAATTCATCTTGCACTGTACGGGAATTGGCTGCTGAGTCGGCACTTCCCCAAGTGATGACGCGGCCATTTTTTTTCAAAGCCGCAAAGGCTTTTTGGGTTGAGGCGATAGATTTGACATGGCTTAATTGAAAAGAAACGGCGCTGGAGTCTCCACCCGAAGAGCGAAACCCCCATGTGACCACGGAGCCATCTGTTTTGAGTGCGGCGAACGCGGTGTGGGTTGCATAAATTTTTTCAACATTGGTTAAATGCCTGGCAACTGCGCTTGAGTCTCCCCCGGAAAGAGGCTCTCCCCAAGTGACCACCGTTTTGTCTTTTTTCAGTGCAGCAAAGGCGTTATAGGTGGGTGTGATAGAGACGACATCAACGAGAAGGTCTTTTAAAAATTCAGAATCTCCTCCAGAAGAAGGAACCCCCCAGGTGATCACGGTGCCGTCTTGTTTTATGGCCGCAAAGGCATGTTCATTGGGGACGACTGCGGTCACTTTTGTTAATTTACTTGCAACGGGAATGGAGTTCCCTCCGAGCTTTGAGTGCCCCCAGCTTACGACGGTGCCGTTTTGTTTGATTGCAGCAAAAGCGGAGGGATTAGAAACGATGCTCTTCACATTTTTTAAAGGGGATGCAACTTTAGATGCGTCTCCGCCAAAATTAGGCATTCCCCACGTGATAACACTGCCGTCTTTTTTTAATGCGGCAAAAGCCCCGTTTTTCGTGGAATACAGAGAATGAACCTTGGTTAATTGAAGGGCGACAGAACTTGAATTGCCCCCGTCATTTTGGCTTCCCCAGGTGATCACTTTTCCATCTCGACGTAAAGCGGCAAAAGCCCCGCCGTTTTTCTGGATGGAAATGATGTCCTTTAATTGTGAGGCAACATTGTCTGAATTACCCCCTAATAATGGATTTCCCCAAGTGATCACCCGTCCATCCTTTTTTAAGGCCGCAAATGAAAAGCCCAGTCCAGATTCTGACTCATGAAGGGCAATAATATCATTTTTAAGATCATCGGCTACAGCACTGATGCTGGGGGTTAATCCCCAGATAACACTTTCGTTATTGTCTTTTTGTGCGAGAAAGGCGCTGATGGTGCCTGTGATTTTTTCCACTTTTGCAGTGTTGTGTGGCGTCGCGGGTGTTTCTTCTGTGATAACAGGTACTAGAGGTGGAGTGCCTTCGATATTTTTTTGTTGATGGTTTGTCTTTTTGGGTTCTTCTTTTTCAGAATTGTTAAAGAACTCTTCATCATTTTCGACGAGGATGTCATCGAAAACAGGTTGCGGGATGACATCCAGCGCTGAATAAGGGATGACGGGCACCGTAGGGGGTGGCGTTTCGGATGAATCATCGTCTTGTCCGCAAGCATTTAATGCGAGAATAACAAGAACGCTGATCGCGTTCATTTTAAAATTATTTAAACGTAATGTCATTTGGAAACCATATATAATAAAATTTATTGATAGATCTTGGTTATGCATTAATTGACAAGGTTTGAAACGCTTTTTAAAGAATCACGAATCAGATGCACCCGAAAAGGAATGCGCTTACAAGTCAATTTTGAGTTCCATTTATTTCAGCGTATTAAATTACGTTACTTAAAATAAATCAACAATTGAATCACGTTTTATTTCATCATTTTTCAGGCGTTAATTGCGAGCCTGAAAGCGAATATATATGGGGTGTATTTTTATTTCTTTGAAAGAACAATGGAATGAGGATGATGTTTCTCATTATTTTTTCCGCTGATAGCCTGAAGTCTCTCTGTAAAATAAATTATTATTTCTCTTCTTTTTTTTTGAATAATCTATGGCGCATTATTTAATAATGTGGAACGTCTTTTTGAGGATCTATTTAAATGAGCCGATAAAGTGGGAGAGAAGGCATATAAAAACAAAAACGCATTCACCGTAACTATTTTAATTGTTTTGAGTTCCGCTCACCTCTATCTCTTACATTGCTTTATTTTTAAGGTGTTGACAACTTTATTTCTTTTTTTAACAAAAAAGCAAAGGAAAAGATAGTTTTATTTTCGTTGTTTTTTTGAATGATAAAACGAGTATTCTTTTTATGAATGAATGGGGTTATTTTTCATGCAAATAAGAGTTGTTATGTATAAAAATCAATACAAATTTGGCGCTTATGTAATAACTGTTTTTTGAGATTTTAATTTAACGGCATATTTAAAAAAGAGCGGTTCGATGAGGGGGATCTCGAATAAAAAGGGGCGAGCAGAGGTCTGTTTGAATTTTAAACAATCGATGAATGTATTTCCAAAAAACGTAAAAATGCCTTTTCCACTGAAGTTCGCCCTTCGCATAAAAAAAAGTGTGAAACCTTTAATTGCCCCTGCCTCGAGTCAGGTTTTTTTGAAAGTGAAGGGTTATTTCTGAGTACATTTTTTCCTCGCGTTAAAGGTGTAGACGGCCTCTGAAATAAGGCCTCTTCAGATTGCTTGAGAATTAACGCCGATGCGATGAACATCGGCGCTTTTTTAAGGGGTGTTTGCGAGGATGGCTTCATCCGCTTGTTTGGCTTGGATGGCAGTGAGGGCGACGGTATAGACGATGTCCTCAACGAGTGCTCCACGAGACAAATCATTGACGGGTTTACGCATCCCTTGAAGCATTGGACCAATAGACAGAAGATCTGCTGAACGTTGTACCGCTTTATAGGTTGTGTTTCCTGTGTTTAAGTCAGGGAAGACAAAGACGGTGGCTTTCCCTGCGACAGGGGAGTTGGGGGCTTTAGAGGCCGCGACGTTTTCCATGATGGCCGCGTCATATTGTAAAGGACCGTCAATCACAAGATCGGGGCGCTTTTCTTTCGCGATGCGTGTCGCTTCGCGGACTTTATCGACGTCTGCACCCTGGCCTGATGTGCCTGTTGAGTAAGAAATCATTGCGACGCGAGGCTCAATACCAAAGGCTTTTGCAGAATCGGCCGATTGAATGGCAATTTCAGCCAGTTGCTCTGCATTGGGGTCTGGATTGATAGCGCAATCACCGTAAACAAGGACCTGATCGGGTAAAAGCATGAAAAAGACAGAAGAAACCAAAGAGGCGCCCGGAGAGGTCTTAATGATTTGAAGTGGGGGTCTGATGGTGTTGGCTGTGGTGTGAACGGCGCCTGAAACCAGACCGTCGACTTCGTTGGCTTCGAGCATCATGGTGGCGAGCACGACGGCGTCTTTGAGTTGTTCGCGTGCAACCACTTCGGTGATCCCTTTGCCTTTACGCAGCTCAACCAAGCGTGAAACGTATTGTTCTCGGACATTTTTAGGATCGATAATGTCAATGCCATTTCCAAGAGTGATCCCTTGCTGCGCGGCAATGCGGTGAATTTCTTCTGGGTTTCCTAATAAAACACATTCTGCAATTTTTCGTTCAGCACAAATGGACGCGGCTTTGACTGTGCGAGGTTCATTTCCTTCAGGCAGGACAATGCGTTTTGCTGCAATGCGCGCCATTTCTGTGAGCTTATAACGAAATGCAGGAGGGCTCAGTCTACGTTCACGGTTTAAGCCGGTAGACAGAGATTCAACCCAACGTACGTCAATGTTGGCTGAAACATGTTCATTGATAAATTCAACACGCTCTTTGTCGTTGGCGGGGACTTCTAAGTTGAAGTTTTGTAAATTCAAAGACGTCTGCCATGTGTTGCCTTTGGTGGTAAAAATGGGTAAACCCGTTTGAAAAGCCCGTTGGCATAATTCGATGAGTTGCTCTGGAATGCTGTAACCGCCGGTCAGCAAGACGGCGCCAATTTCAACTCCGTTCATGGCGGCCAAACAGGCGGCAACGATAACGTCGGGTCTATCGGCTGAGGTGACCAATAACGATCCTGCGCGAAAATGATTCACCATGTTTGGAATGGAGCGGGCGCAAAAGGTGACACTTTTAATGCGACGGGTATTGATTTCGCCTTCATTGATGATGGTTGCATTGAGGTGTTCTGCGATATCGCTTGCGCGTGTTGCAATCAGGCCGATGTTCCAAGGAACGCAGCCCAAAACACGAATCGGGCTGGAATTAAAGATTTCCATGACTTCAACATGGGATGTTTTTTTCGGGGTTTCATCATCGAATATGTCGGTTAAATCAGGACGAGTACGGCCTTCTTCATCTATTGGGGCATTGTGTTTGTTGATGATAACGCCAGAAATATTTGAATTTTTAGAGCCACCAAAGTTAGAAACGGCCACTTCGATACGTTCTTTTAATTGCGCTAAATTGTCGGCCCCTGATGTGGTCACAAACACGATTTCGGCATCGAGTGTTTTGGCGATGTCAAAATTAACCTGATTTGCAAAAGGGTGGCTGCTTGTGGCGACAAGGCCTTCTATTAAGGTGACATCCACATGGTGCGCCGCTTTTTTATTGCGCGCAATGATCTCTTCCATTAAAACATCGGTTTGATCTGTTCTTATTAGCATTTCAGCATGTCCCATGCTCAAAGGCTCGATGATTTTCATGTTGTTGTTGGCTTCAATGATGGTGGTGGTGAGATCGGGTTGGTTACCACCATGGCGAGGTTGTGCGATGGGTTTGAAAAATGAAACGCGAAGCCCTTTTTGTTCCATTGCACGTAAAACACCAAGACTGATACTGGTTAAGCCAACACTGGAGCCGATGGGGATGAGCATAATCGTACGCGGCACAGTTACTTCCTCTTTTTTGTATTAGAAAGATAAAGCCTACGAATTCGCAGGCTTTATTTATAGTGGGTTTGGCTGTACAAATAGCCAAATAGAAACGGTGAAGTACACAGATTCAGTGGGTTTCTACATACGCTCACCAAAAGCGGAACTTAGATCTTTGCCAAGCGTGCAGAGTCTTGGGCTATCACCAGTTCTTCATTGGTCGAAATCACCATCGCGGGCACTCGGCTTGTGTCCGTTGTAATCAGACCTTGATTGCCAAATCGGGCTTTGATGTTGCGTTCAATATCGACCTCGATACCTAAAAGAGCAAGACGTTTTAAAACTTCGTTACGGATAGGCGCTGAATTTTCACCAATGCCACCGGTAAAGACAATGGCGTCCAGACGGCCGTCTAGGCAGGCCGTGTAAGAGGCGATGTATTTGGCTAAACGATGACAAAATACATTCATTGCTCGAGTGGCTTCTTCTTTTTCGTTATAATTGTCTTCCACAAAACGGCAATCAGAAGTGGTTTCAGTCAAGCCCATTAAACCAGACTCTTTGGTCAGGAGGGTGTTGATTTTTTCAACGCTGTAACCCAAATTGTCGTGCAGATGAAAAACGATGGCAGGATCGATGTCACCAGAACGCGTTCCCATCACCAAGCCTTCAAGAGGCGTCATTCCCATCGACGTATCAACAGAGCGGCCGTTTTTAATCGCACAAACAGAGGCGCCGTTTCCAAGATGACAACTGATGATGTTCAGCTCTTCTTCTTTTTTACCTAATATATCCGCTGTGGCACCCGTAATGAACAGATGGGAGGTGCCATGCATACCGTAACGACGTATCGCGTGATCTTTGTACAAATGATAAGGAAGCGCATAAAGATAGGCTTCTTCAGGCATGCTTTGGTGAAATGCAGTATCAAATACGGCCACATTGTCAAGGTTTGGAAAAGCGACTTTTGCCGCGTTAATGCCTTCAACGGCGGCTGGATTGTGTAAAGGCGCAAGAGTAGCACAATCTTGAATACCTTTTAAAACCTCGTCTGTAATAAGGACAGAAGAGGTGAATTTTTCACCGCCATGTACAACGCGGTGCCCAATGGCCACGAGGTTTTCAGCAAGTGCGGGTTCAGAGGCGATGATGGTGTCTACGATAAAGCGTAAGGCCTCGCTATGGGCTGCATTTTGTCCTAATTGGGCTTCGTGTTTACCGTTTAATTTCCATTTAATGCGTGCTTCTGGTAAATGAAGGCACTCAGAAAGCCCCGATAAATGCTCATCACCCGTTTTAGGATCGATGATTGCAAATTTTAAAGAAGAGCTACCGCAGTTAAGAACAAGGATCAGCTTAGACATGTGAGATTACCTATTTTATGTTTATCCATCGAATTAAAAATGCAGCGTATTCAGAAATTGGCGTACCTTCAGCGCTTTTTTGGCTTAAAGGGCTTTTTTCGTCGTCCTGTAAGTTGCATGTTTTATTTCTTTAGATACAGTGTGTTTGCTAATTTGAAGTCGTCTTATCTGAAGAGATTAATTTCAGAGAGATCTTCAAAAAAAGAACAAAAAGCATTGTTTCGAACAGCAATACATCGCCAATCTGATCCTTGATATACAGCGAAGTGAAATTCAATTTTATTGAGTTATCTTTCAGAGTAAAAGGTCTTCTTGTTTATCCTTTAGAAGCAATGCGGGCTCTGTGGGATGACCTATACCTGTCGCCTTTGAAGAGCGGGTGGGCCCTTATCCCTAAAGTTCAATTACAGAGTCCATCCACGTCAGGGGCTTTTCGTCCTTTTCGCCCATCTTCAAATATTTTGGGTATAGAGGGCCTTAAAGGTGCGTTATTCTGCGTTTGGTGCATTTAATATGGGCTTGATATGCAATTTAAAAGGCCAAAGGAACTGGATTATCTGCCTTCTGAGAAGCGAGAGACGGCCTTCTTTCATTGGCAGAAACAGGGTGGCTGTGGGAGTGAAGGTTTTAGATCATCTTGTGTCTTTGTGATCATTTAACGTTGTTCCTTGTCGCCTTACTGTTAAGTCCATTCTTTAAAGAAGAGTTGGTTTTCAGTTATGTCTTTGGCATTTCAGTGGTTGCGAGATAATCAAATCCGAGCAACAATTGATTTTAAGTGGGGTGATTCTAGCGATACTTGCGTAAGATCACAAAAATATTTTAGTAACTTTTGATTTGAATTAATGTTTATCACTTTTTTAATCATTAACACAAGTTTTTAGTTAAGAACGAAAAAACAGCTTACGAGGTATGTATCGTATGAGCGAAAAAAATCTATGGCGTCACCTTCAAGATGGGCAAAAATACATCACAGAATGGCCTGTACGTAAAGAGCTTGCTTCTTTGTTTCCTGAAAATCGAGTGATAAGAACCACTCAATTTGCAGTGAAAGTGATGCCCCCAGTTGCGGTTATAAGTATTTTAATGCAAATGGCGTTTAATAATTATTCTGCCTTACCGCAAGTCATGGTGATTGCTTTTTTCGCATTAAGTCTGCCTTTGCAAGGTTTATGGTGGCTTGGAAAGCGCCGTGAGACCTTACTTCCACGGGCATTGGCGGATTGGTATCGAGAATTACATGAAAAAATTCTGAGTGAAGGTGGGGCTGTGCAACCGGTTAAAAGCAGTCCACGCTATAAAGAGTTGGCTCAAACGTTGAGCCGTGCTTTTAAGTTGTTGGACAAATCGGTGTTAGAGCGTTGGTTTTAGTCTCCTGCCCTCTTATACCCGTCGCCTTTGAACTGCGTGGGCGTTGGCTGCTCTCGCTCAGGTCAATCACAGAGTAAACCTGTGCTCAAGGCCTTCACGCGTTTGCCGCCTACATGCATCTTCAAGTGTCTTGGGTATATAAACGCAAGATTGTACATTTTTCCTATATCTCCAAGACACAGGACCTTGTGTGTCGTCGGCAAGTGAGCGAAGCCCATATCCACGTAAGTTCAAAGGACGGGTATACACAAGCGTCTTGTTTTCTCAAGGCGCTTTTATTTTTCTTCTTTTTTGTGTATTTCACAAAACGTGAAGATGCACTTCGTTCTTCCTTTGCTTAAAGCCTTCAAATTCTTTGAATCCATCCGTTGAGCAAGCCTTTTTCTGATGGATGAAGGCGCTGATTGGGCTTCGAGAGTGCAGCGAGTAAGCCGACCTCGCCAAAAAGAAGGAAGAAATATTTCATTTAATTTCATTATTATTTTTATTTGATTATTGTTATTAATTAACCACTTGATAAAAAGACAACACCTCGCTTCCACTTTCAGTGTCGCTGTTGTCGCTGTTGTCGCTGTTGTCGCTGTTGAAGTGATCTCATGTCGAGTATGCGCATTTCATAAAATAAAAAAAGCAGTGTGTCCTAAAGAGACACACCCAAAGTCATTGACGTTGCGTCTGGCCCAAACGAGTGAAGCCCCTGAGCATAGAGAGACGATGTGATTGGGCTGAAAGAGCCTCCTCAACAACCACGCAGCGTCAAAGGGGACGGGCTGAAAAAATCCTCGCCGTTTTAAAATAGAGGAATATACGGCTTATCTTGATCACGCCTTTATAATTAAAACCTCTTTAATCTTCAATTTTATTTTCCTCTTTCTTCTTCTTCTTTTTCTTTTGTTTTTTTTCAGATTCGTAGTTTCCTTTTTAAAGACTGGGCGATGAGCAGGCCGTTATTTTTACAATGGCTAAAGGAGCGCTTGGATAAAATAAAAAAGAAAGTGGTTTTATTTTTTCTGATCTTTGTCGAATAAAAAAGCAATTACGCACCAAGTTTTCCTTGTTTATTAATGAGGATATAAAACAAGGTGCGCATTTTATTTTGTCTTTTTCAGGGCAAAGGGGTGATAACGAAATCCTGTTTTTTCATTTTTGTTTTTGTTTATTAATAATATTTACATATAGTTACATTTTAAAGGCTTTCTTTTTTTCAAATTTGATTTACATTGGTTTTCAAGGAGCGAGCGTAACCGATTGAAAGGTATTGGTAATATTTGTTTTTGTTAGCTTAAAGTCAAAGGTATATGCCTTTTATATGAATGAACACAATCGCCTTAATGTTAACGATAAAAGGATAAAGATTTTTCTTTGTTTTTTATTCAAAATTGAGGGTGAAAGGGGTTTTATTCAAAGCGCAGAAAAAAGCGAGGCGAGTAAAGTTAAAATAATATTTTATATTTTCAGTTCGCGCTTTTTATTAAAAATGCTTTCTCATAGGTTGGTCTTTTTTCTTTTGTTTTCATATTTCTTTTATAGGTTCATTTTCTTTTAATATTCATTTAATCAATGTTAATTAAAGGTAAAAGCGTTCTGAATAAAGATCAAAACAAAGAATAAAGCAAGAGAAAGAGATTGTTTCGCTTCTTAATCTGCCATTTTTTGGCTTAAATAAAAATAAAATTAATAAGGTAAAAATTTAATGAAAAAATTATTATTGTTAAGCCTTTTGTGCGCATCAAATGCATTCGCGAACGGTGGTGGTTTACCTGATGTCCCAATGGGAGGCGACCATATCTTTCCACAAGGCATGAATATGTACGATGCAGGCACAAAAGTTGTACACAATGATAGATTGTACGAATGTAAAGATTTCCCTAACTCGGGTTTTTGTAAGCAATGGAAGCCTACTGCGAATCAGTATGAGCCCGGTGTAGGTTTTGCTTCTGATTTAGCTTGGACTGACATCACGCCTCCAGCAAGTGCTGAGACTACATTTGATTATGATTTTGTCTTTCCAAAACACCAAGCTTTCTATAAAGCAGGCGTTGTTGTAGCACAAAACGGAATCGCGTATCAATGTAATGCAGCGCCTTTTGACGGCTTCTGTCAGCAAGGTAATTTCGGCAGCACTGAGTTTGACCCAGGTCAAGGTCACGCTTGGACACAAGCTTGGACTGAGTTAGGTCCTATTGGTCAACAACGTTAATATTTAACGATAAAAAGCAGTATCTTTTCAAAAGGCCAAGTTTAACTTGGCCTTTTTTTATTTTTCCAATTTTTGCTCTTTTAGCCCTCGCCTTTGAAACTGCGTGGGTGTTGGCAGCTCATGCTCATGCCAATCACACAGTAGATCTATGCTCAGGGGCTTCAGTCGCTTGCCGCCTATACGCATCTTCAAGTGTCTTGGGTATAAAAATAGGCTTTATAAAAAAGCCTCTTTTTTGATGTCCTTGGTTTGAGTCTCATTTTATTTCATTTTTATTTTTGTCGAACAATGGTTACTAATAACTGATTTAGAGTGCTCTTTCTATGACGATCCCTTCTCAACCTCCCCCCCGCGCCTCTTTAGAAAGAGAGGCTCTAATGGCATCTCTAGACCAAGCAAGCGTTATAGCTCGCAGTTTGCCTCCGGTTAAAAAAGTACAAAACAGTTATTATAATAAAATGGTGACCTGTGGAACGGCAATATCGGCTCTTTCTGGTTTGGCTGGCATCTACGGTGCATCACAAAGTTCTACGACAGGCGCAGTGTTGGGAGCCATGGGTGTCGTGTTCGGTACGGGCTTGGCCATTGTTGGAAATCAAGGACAAGG
>CAMRDW010000017.1 GCA_947041315.1 uncultured Enterovibrio sp. | reverse complement strand
TGCTCAGGGGCTTCACTTGTTTGTCGCTTATTCGCATCTTCAAGTGTCTTGGGTATAGAAAATTGAAGCTTTGTTCTTTTTGATTTTTCCGGCGAAATTTCTGACGAACGAGGTAATGGAACGGGTATTATTTTGAAAAAGGCCTTCTTTTTTTTACGCGCCGAAAAATCAGCCAAGACAAAACCAATAAAATAAAAAGAGGCATTCCCCAAAGTGGGGCCGTTGCGACAAGAAGCGGGGGCTGGTAGGAGGCCATGTCACCAAATCGGAGGGTCATGTAGGTGATGATTTCTTCTTCGCTTTTTCCCGACTCTACTTTTTCATACACTTTTAAACGCAGATCTTGCGCCAAAGGCGAATTGGACTCCATCAGGTTTTGATTTTGGCATTGCGGACAACGTAATTCTTTTGCCAATTTGACTGCCAAGATTTGTTTTTGTTTTGTTGAAAATAAAAAGGTCTCGGGGTGCTCTTGGGAGGTGATTTGCGTCATTGAGGAACCTTTCATTTATAAAGGACGGTGAAAAGAGAGAAGAGGCACAAAATAAGACTGCCAAACTCTTTCATTCAGCGGGCCTCTAAAGCGAAATTGAATGATCCCTTGGGGATCGATGAGGTAGCTTTCGGGTGTGACTGTGCTGCCGAGTTCGAGTGCAAATTGGCCTTTTGGATCAAAAATAACCTCGTGATAAGGGTTGCCTGTCGTTTTTAGCACCGCTTTTGCCGCGTTTTGTTGGTCTCGGTAGTTGAGTCCGATGATTTTTATTTTTTTTTCTTTGAAAAGCGCCATTAAAAAATCATGCTCTCCTTTGCAAGAAGAACACCAAGACGCCCACACATTTAAAAGGCTCCAACTCTGGGTAAAGAGATCTTGATTTAGCTGGGTGTTTGTTTCCAGAGCGTTTAAATGAAACGCTGGGACGGGATGGCCTTTCATTTTTAAGTCTGAAAAAGAGTGCAGATCTTTGTGACTGATCCCGTTTTTAATCTTCTTTTCAGAGGGGCTGGCCCAAAAGAGAAGGCCGCCAAAAAGAAACACAAACAAAAAAGGAAGGGCCGTTGTGGGTTTTAGCATGCCGTTTTCCTTCTTTTCTTTTTGTTCTGATGAAAGCGCCTTGTTGCATGGGTTGCAATCAGTAAACCTGAGAGCATCATAAGGCCTCCCCCTGTCCATAAGAGCCCCATTAAAGGTTTAAATTGCATTCTGACTGCGTGCGTTTGCCTATCCAATTTCGTGCCGAGGGTCACGTAAATGTCACTGAATCCGTCTTGGGCGATGCCGGCTTCGGACATCTGTCTATTTCGCACGGCATAATGGCGTTTTTCAGCAACCAGCTCTTTTAAAGAGCCGTCATCTTTTAATACAGAAAAAAGGATCTGCTCTGCACTGTAATTGGGGCCAATGTGCCAGCGTCTTTTGAGGTGAGTGATTTGGTATGGCCCCAGTGTGACGACATCCTCTTCTTGCATTCTTACGCTGATTTCATCGCTGTATTGACTTAAAACAGCGGCGCTCATAATGACACAAGCCAGTCCAAGGTGACCGAAGATCATCGGGGCTTTTTGTTTTTTGAGTCCACCACAAAACGCCCCGACAACAAGATAAAAACAAACAAAAAGACACCCCATCACAACAAAAGAAAAATCCCCCTTGTACCGTTCAGAAAAAGAAAAGGTAAGCAGAGCACTGGCCAAAAAAAGAGCAAGAGCGCAGAAGATCATGCGGGCAGGGGGCATTTTATCTCTTAGGGTGGCAATGCCTGCAAGGAGGGCGACGCCAAGCGCCAAAGGCGTAAATAAAGCATTGAAATAGGGCGCTCCAACGGAAAGGGTTCCTTTTCCAAGGCTTGCGTAAAAAAGAGGATAAAAGGTGCCGATAAGTACGACGAACGTCATGCACACCAGCAAGGCGCTTCCACATAAGAAAAAAAACACCGGGTTTTTGACGGAAATTTCTTGTTCTTCGTCTTTTAATAATGCGGGGGCTTTGAATGCAAAAAGCCATAAAGAGCCGAATGAGACAAGGGCTAAAATGCCAAATAAGCCTTGTGTGCGAGAAGGCGCGGCCGCGAAAGCATGCACCGAGGTCAACACCCCAGAGCGAACAATAAAGGTGCCTAAAAGAGTGAGAGAAAAGGTAAAAAGGCTTAAGAGTAAGGTCCAGTTTATCAAAGCGTTTCGCTGCGTGGCTATCTGGCAATGCAATAAGGCGGTGGCGCTAAGCCAAGGCAAGAGAGAGGCGTTTTCGACAGGATCCCAAAACCACCAACCTCCCCAACCCAGCTCTTTGTAGGCCCACCAAGCGCCAAGCGCGATACCGCCACTTAAACATCCCCAAGCAGGCCCCGTCCAAAGTCGAGAATAAAAAACCCATACTGACGGGGGGCTTTGGGTTATCAAAGCGGCCACAGCAAAGCTAAACGGCACGGCAAAGCCGATGTAGCCTAAATACAAAAGAGGAGGATGAAAAATCAAACCAATGTCTTGGAGCATGGGGTTTAAATCTCGCCCTTCTAAAGGGGCGGGGATTTGACGCAAAAAAGGATTCGATAACCAAAGGCAATAGAGGCCCAATAAGGCAATAAGGGCACATAAAATAAGAAGAGAAACCGATTTAAATCCACAAGGAAGGGCTTTTCCTCTTAAGGCAAGTAAGGCGGCCCAAGCACAAAGCGCCCACAAAATAAATAAAAAAGACCCCTCATGCCCGCCCCATACTGCTGCAATTTTAAAGGGGGTGGGTAAGGCGCTGTTTGAATGTTGGGCGACATAGAGAACGGAAAAATCGTCAAGGTAAAAGGCGATTGTCAAAAAACAAAAGGAGAACATGAGAAGGATAAAAATAGACAGGACGGCTCTGTCTAAACGGGGCGTAACATGTGAGAAAAACCAAGATGGCGCTAGATTCCAAGAGAGTCCGCCAAGAAAAGCGACAACGCAAGAGAGCGTGACGCCCGCAATAAGGAAAATGTGCCCAAATTCTGGGAGCATAAAAATGACAACCTCTTTTATTTTATTTTTCGCTTTTGAAGATGCTGGCGGACGGGCTGCGGTTAAAGCCTTCCTGAGAGTTTGAATATGTTCAGGGGCTGTTTGTTCTTTTTTCCGACGAGTACCTTCATATCGCTTGGGTATACCCCCCTTTTATCGGATCTTTTATTGGATCTTCAATGGGGCTCTTTGTGGCGTTATCGCACTTTGAGGGGCGGCTCAAAGTGCGCTTTGTTTTGAATGAAAGAAAAAAGCGCTGAACGAAATACCCGGCGCCGCTCTTACACCGTGGTCATTTGACCTGCGTACAAAATAAAAGTCCGCAGCATCAATACACCCAAAAGGCTTAAAGAGGTCACAAGGGCCAAATAGCCTCTTCTATGACGCCAAGCGCGAGGGCCAAATGCATTCATGCACAAAGGCGCAAGCATCCCCAAACCGACGACCCCAAACCAAAACCAAATGGACCAAAATCCCCCGCCAATGGCGTTTATCACCGCGACTTCTTTTTGTCCACCGCCAAAATAAAGCCCAGAGAAAAATGCAAACAAAACAAAAAGCTCAAAGAGGACCAAAGGCGCTTCAAAACGGTGTATCCACCTGACGCACTGGCTTCGTATGTGCTCTTTAAAACCTATGACGCCCAAAAGCAAACAGGCCGCGGCGCCAGAAGAAAGGCTGGACAATAAAAACAAAATCGGCAGAACGGGGTTGTTTAAAAGTGGGTAGGTTTTTAAGGCAGACAATAAAAAGCCGGTGTAGGCGGCCAAGAGGACGGCAAGCGTGGCCAAGGTCAATTCAAGGGGGTTTTGAAAACGTTGAGTTAATTTCAGAGCCCCGTTGGCGCCTGGGATTTTTTTCAGTATTCCTCCGGCAATGCGTTGAATGTCATTATAAAAAAGACTGGCAAGCCAAGCGAAGAGGAGCACCATGTACACTTGGAAAAGGATCACCCCCATCGACATCACCGAGGTGAGATTAAAATTGAGCAATATTTTCCAAAAAGAGAGGGGTTTTGTTAGGTGAAAAACCAATATCAACAAACCCAAGATGATTCCCAAAGGCGCTAAGAGAGCGGTGGCCCGTATGATGCCATTTTGAGAAGGGCAGCCCTCGATGACGTTGCGCTTTAGATAGATTGAGATCATGACCGCGCCTGCGGACATGCCTGCAAGAAAAAGATACACCCCAATCACCCAATCCCAAACCAAGGAATCAAAATGAAAGGCGTTTTGAAATGAGCTCATTCTTTTATTTCTCCTTTTGTGTGGGGGACTTTGTAGAGCTGTGGGGCGGTGCCTAAATAGGCCTTATCGCGGGTGATGGTTTTTTGTGTTAATAATTTAGAAATCGCACTGTGGGGATCGTCTAAATTACCAAACGTCAGTGCCTTTGTGGGGCAAGACAGAACACACGCAGGCTCTTTCCCTTCGGCCAATTGGGTGCTTTTACAAAAATCGCATTTGTCAGCCGCTTGGGTGACGGGGTTGAAAAAACGCACTTGGTAGGGACACGCGGCAAGGCAATACCCACATCCGACACATTTCTCGTTCTGAACATCCACAATCCCTGTTTTTTCGTCTTTGAAGGCTGCGCCTGTTGGGCAAACATACACACAAGGGGGATTTTCACAATGTTGACAAGATTGACGGCTAAAACTGTACGTGACATGGGGATAGGTACCGATAGGCTCAGAGCGAACAATTTTAAGGCGCGTGACTCCTTCGGGGACCTGATTGACCTCTCGACAGGCTTGCGTGCATGCGGTGCAGCCGATGCACAAGGTTTCATCGTGCAGCATGCCGTAACGCTTTTTGTCGATGATCTTAGTTTCAGCCTGCACTTGTGTGCCAAAAATGTGTGTCCCTGCAAGGCCTGTGCTCATGATGAGGGCGCTGGTCCCTGTAATAAAAGAACGTCTTGAACACGTCATCGGGGCGCCTCTTTTGTGGTCAATAGATTGCTATGGCAATCAATGCAGGTTTTAATTTTTTCTTTTCGGGTGATCCCTTTCATGGGATCTTTGAGAGGGTGTACGGTATGGCAAGAGACGCAGGTTAAATTCCTTGCATGTACATCGTGGGTCCAATTGATCTCTTGTAATTGATCGGGGCTATGGCATGACTCACACCGTTCGTTTTGCTGAACGATAACCCCCAAGGAGGCCGCGCGGCTTTTTAGGTCATTTTTTGTTTGAGCAGAAACAGATTGCGCTGGCGTGAATTTCACGACGTCGCTCGCGCCGTTTCTGTGCTCTTTGGTAATGCGGGTATGGCAATCTATGCAGGTGATTGGGCGTTTTGTTTTTGGGTTGATGGCGCTTGCATGAAAACCTGAATGGTTTTTTTGCTGCTCTTGGTGACATTGGGTACAAGCGCTGTCTTGAGGGCGTTGGTATTCGACCTTGTGTTGTATTTCATTGGATGGGTTTTCGTTTGCGTTTGCTAAGTGCAAGCTCAACCCCCCGAAGGCAAGCTGAGTAAAAATGACCGCACCTTTAAAAGAGGTGCTTTTGAAAATGCTCAATGGTTCACCTTTTCGTACTGGTGTGTTTTATACCTGTCGGTCGCTTTTGATGATGCGGGGGGGTGGCTGCCTTCTCAAAGCCCAATCTGAGCCTTTTTGTGCTCCGGGGTTTTTCGTTTTTGCCGTCTTGCCGCGTCACATTGCTTGAATACAGGTATCACACCAGAGGAGAGTTATGATTTGAAATACGCAAAATAAAAGGCAATAAATCCCCTTAAATTTGCAATAAAAAAGACTCTCTGAACATCTTCCACACAGCCACAACGCCGGAGCGCACATAGTAAAAGCAAGGGGGGGCGTATTTAAAGAAAAGGATCGTAAAGGAAGCCCGCGAAATAGACTTTTGTTGATCTGTGTCAAAAAAAGCATTTTTTAAAATGAATACTTCATTTTCAATTGCTTGCTTTCACAATAAAAGGAAAAATTTAACAAAAAGAGGGCTTTTTAATACGGGATTAAATGTTGTTTTCCTGTAAAATGCATGGACTCTGGTTATATTGTTTTCCTTATCGATGCCACAACGCCGATGACGTTAAATAATTAACATACTGGAGCCTTGTTTTGAGCATTCAATCCGTTATACGCTTTTTTTTAAAATATGCCCGAAGGGGCCTGTTTGGAAGTCTTGTTTTTCTTGCTGCGACCTCGGGTCTTTTTGCCGATGAAAAAGAATCGATAGAGCCTCGCAATGCGCGTTTTGAAAATGCCTTTCCAGAACAATACAAAACCTGGAAAGCGACGGGCGAAAGCGCGGCGCTCGAAGATGCCTTGGCTGAGGATCCTAATATGGTGATCATGTGGGCGGGATACGGGTTTTCAAAAGACTATAGCAAGGCCCGTGGACATCTTTATGCGATTGAAGACATTCGAAATACATTAAGAACCGCAGGCCCTAAAGACGCCAATTCCGGCCCGATGCCGATGGCCTGTTGGAGCTGTAAAAGCCCCGATGTGGCGCGCGTTCTCGAAGAGGGTGGAGAAGAGGCTTATTTTAAAGGTAAATGGGCGCGTATGGGGTCAGAAATTGTCAATCCGATTGGATGTGCGGATTGCCATGATACAAAAAGTGAGGCCTTTTCCAAGGGGGAGCCTGCCCTTGCTTTGTCCCGCCCTTATGCAAAACGTGCCATGGACACCCTTCATAAACCTTTTGATAAACAATCGCGTTTTACTCAGCAAGCCCAAGTCTGTGGTCAATGTCACGTGGAATATTTTTTTGCACCCTCAACGAATGCGGTGACATTTCCATGGAATAAAGGCGTCGAAGTCGAAAAAATAGAACGCTATTTTGATGATATCGGCTTCAGTGATTGGACGCATCAGCTTTCTAAAACCCCCATGCTCAAAGCCCAGCATCCTGAATTTGAAACCTGGAGCCAAGGTATTCATGGTAAAAATGACGTCGGTTGTGTCGATTGTCATATGCCTAAAGTGCAAAATTCTGAAGGAAAAGTCTATACCGATCATAAAATTGGTAACCCATTCGATCGATTTGAAGACACCTGTGCGACCTGCCACACCCAAGACAAAGCCAGTTTGCAAAACATTGTCGCGTCCCGTAAGGCCCAGGTTTTAGAAATGAAATTGAAGGCAGAAAAACACATCGTGGCGGCGCACTTTGAAGCGTCGGAGGCTTGGAAGGCGGGGGCAACACAAGAAGAAATGAAACCGATTTTGCTTGATATTCGTCATGCCCAATGGCGTTGGGATTACGCTATCGCCTCACACGGTGTACACATGCACGCCCCTGAAGTGGCGTTAAAATCCTTGGGTACCGCCCTGGATAAAGCCGCAGATGCACGCACGAAATTGCTCCGTTTATTAGCAAAAAAAGGGATCACTGAGCCTGTAAAAATACCCGATATTTCGACGAAAGCGAAAGCGCAAGCGGCCTTGGGGATGGACATGGAGGCCTTAAAAGCTGAAAAAGCAGACTTTTTGAAAACGGTTGCGCCAAAATGGGATGAAGAAGCGAAACGACGCGAAGCAGATTATTAATTTGAGACACCGCAAAGATAAAAAACCGCTCAGGCGGTTTTTTTTTGACGTTTTCATATTGAATAGAGGGGGCTTTCGATTGACCGAAAAGTGCGCCTTAAAGAAGCATGCGGTTGGCTTGTTGAATGGAGCGAATCAATGTGGGGCGATCGAGGGAGGACAAATGAGGCGCCAGGGCATGAGCGTCGAGCGCTTTTTCCCAGTGCTCAATGGCGTTTTGGTATTCACCTTGGAGGTAATTGTTTGTGGCCAGCAGCAAATGCACGGAGGGGTTATGAGGTTCAAGGGCCTGGCTCTTTTCAATCCAGATTTGGGTTTGCGGGTCGATATTTTGTTTATTCCGGTAATAGCGTGCACTGGCAAGAGCGGCAAAAATGTTCGCATCAGGCTGATTTGACAGTTTGTTTGCATATTGGTAGACCTGCTCAGCGTTTTCGAATTCACGCCGTTGCATATATTCGTTTCCAAGAGAAAACCAGAGTTCTCCATTTTGTGTGTCTCTTTTTATTTTCTCTTTTAGGGTATCAAAATGTGAAACGGGCGGGCGGCTCTGTGGCCTGCTTTGCTCTTGAGCGAGAGGGGATAAAAAGGGAAAAAAGAGGCGAGGCTCACCCATGTTGAGGTAAATCGTCGCACTCAAACTCACGCTGAGGCTCATTAAAATAACAGAAAGGGAAGGCATTTTTTTAATGGCGAATTTATTTTTATAGGGCATGTTTTAGGTGAAACAAATAAGAAAAGGGAGCGTTCCCGAGTGTCATCAGGGTCTTTCACACGAAAAAGAACGGATTTTCAAAGTGAATCATCGCTGATGGAAAAAAGAGCCTTGTATCTCTGTCGCCGTTGACGCTGGGTGGGCGTTGGTGACGCTTGTTCAGCCCAATCAAAGAGCCCATTTAGGCTCAGAGGCTTAACTTGCTTGGGGAAGGCGGCTGTCTTCAATGACTTTGGGGTGTCTTTTTTTCTTTTATAAAATGCCGTCTTCGCGTGTTTTGAACTATTGGATATTAAAGACGGTTTTAAGACGAGAAAAGACGCCGAGATGATGCGTGTTTTCGAATCAAGCCATCAGGCGGGTTTGAATTCTTTTATTTCACTTAAATGACTTTGCCATTGTTTTACGAGGGTCTCTTGTAAAGAAGGCTCGCTTTGGTTTCCTGTGGTGTTTCCCCATACAGGGGCAGGCCAAGCCAGATCTGTTTGATATCGCGCAACATGGTGAATATGAAGCTGTGGGACCATGTTCCCTAATGCGGCAATGTTTAATTTGTCGGGATGTGCAAAGGCTTCCATATTTTTGGAAAGCCATGAAGATTCTTTTATAAATTGCGCTTGATTTTCATCGGATAATTGATGCAACTCCCTTAACCCGTCCAGTTTCGGAACAAGAATAAACCAAGGCCCAATGCTTTCTTTGCTTAAGAGGATGCGACACAATGGAAAATCACCAATCCAGTTTGTATCTGCTTTTAAAGTTGGGTGGAGTTCAAAAGGCATTTTTTTACTCTCGCTGAGGGTCAGAAGGATGAAAGAAAAGCATTCAAGAATATTATATTTAATCTTGAGAATAAAAAAGATATATTTTTATACCCTTCGCCTTTGAAACGGGGTGTTGGCTGCTCTCGCTCAGACCCATCACCTCGTCCATCTATCCCCGTCGCCTTCACTCGTTTTCCGCCTAAACGCGTCTTCAAATGTCTTGGGTCTATCTTCCCTCTTTTTTTATAAGAAATCTCTTAAACCGAAAGCGCGACTCTTTATTTAATATTGATTAAGCTCAATGCAATATACCCAAGAAATTTGAAAATACAGGTCGAGGACAAGGATGAAAAGTCCCCTCTGTGATGGGGCGGAACGAGTCGAGTTAACATCCTGGCCCCCTCAAAGGCGACGCCGATAGAGCATCCACAACGCCGATCACCTCAAACGCCATGGGTATCGATATAACATTGAAACGCAAGGGGAAAAGAGATGGAATACAAAGAGGTATTGAATTTTTGGTTTGGTGAGGGGGATGCGCCCTTTGATGAAAATGCCATGAAATTGTGGTTTGAAGCTTCGCCAGAAACCGATCAAATCATCAAGGAGAAATTTTTATCTTTCGTCAGCTTAGCGGGAGAAGGAAACTTGTCTTCATGGCAAGAAACCCCTGACGGCATGTTGGCGAATATTGTCTTGCTTGATCAATTCAGTCGGAATATTTACCGCGGTTTAAGTGCGGCGTTTAGATACGATCAATTGGCGCTTGCCTTATGTAAAAAAGGCTTGGCCCGCAATGACGATCAGCATTTAATGCCTCACCAGCGATTGTTTTTTTATATGCCATTGGAGCATTCTGAAAATTTGGAAGATCAAGAAGAGTCCTTGTTTCGATTCAATCAATTATCCAAAGAAGCGCCCCCAAATTTGGCGGGCTTTTATGATAATTTGTTTCAATATGCCCATGTTCATTTTGAGATCATTGCACGTTTTGGGCGTTTTCCGTATCGAAATGCCGTTTTGGGGCGTTTATCTACGCCAGAAGAAATCGAGTGGCTTTCAAAAGAAGGGGTGCGTTTTGGTCAATGATGCATCTATACCCTTCGCCTTTGCGTGGTTGTTGGCTGGCCTGCACGCATCTTCAATTCCTTTGGGTATAGGGTTTTTTTACTCTGAAGCACTGAAAAATAAAGCACCTTGGAAGGTGCTTTAAAATGCAAAAAATAAACCCTGTCAATGATATGCCCAAGGTGATTGACCTTGGGCGCCTGCGTCAAGCGACTGAAGCCCCTCGGTACAGATAGACCTTCTGATGGGCTGAATGAGCCGAGCCCACATCCACACCGCTTCAAAGGCGATGGGTATAGCGGTTTTTACATCCGTTCTAGCGTTTTAATACCGAGTAAATCAAGACCTTGTTGGATCGTGTTGGCCGTTAAGGCGGCCAATTTTAAGCGGCTTTGTTTTATTTCACCTTCAGCATTCAATACGGGACATTGTTCATAGAAGCTTGAGAATTCACCCGCCAGTTCAAATAAATAGCTGCACAGGATGTGAGGTTGACCTTCACGAGCGACCCCGAGAATCCCCTCTTCAAATTGCAATAATTTACAAATCAAGGCTTTTTCTTTTTCATGGCTGATTTTTATTTTGCCATCAAGGGTGTTTTTGTCGAGATGGGCTTTATTGAAGATGGAGGCAATGCGGGTATAGGCATATTGCATATAAGGGGCGGTATTGCCTTCAAAGGCGAGCATGTTGTCCCAGTCGAAAATGTAATCTGTGGTGCGGTGTTTTGAAAGATCGGCGTATTTCACCGCCCCCATGGCAACGGTGTCCGCAATGCTGTTTTTTTCGTCTTCACAAAGAGCCGGGTTTTTTGTCTCTATGAGCTTTTTCGCCCGAATTTGTGCTTCGTCCAATAAATCAACAAGGCGCACCGTGCCCCCTGTGCGCGTTTTAAAAGGACGGCCATCTTTTCCAAGCATCATGCCAAAGGCGTGGTGCTCAAGAGAGACAGTATCAGGAACATAGCCTGCTTTTCGTACGATGGACCAGGCTTGCAAAAGGTGTTGATGTTGGCGTGAGTCGATGAAATACAGAATGCGGTCGGCATGCAAGGTTTCATAGCGGTATTTGGCGCAAGCGATGTCTGTGGTTGTATAGAGAAAACCGCCGTCACGTTTTTGAACAATGACCCCCATAGGATCGCCGTCTTTGTTTTTAAATTCATCAAGAAAGACAACGAGTGCGCCTTCGCTTTCAACGGCGATCCCTTTATTTTTAAGATCTGTGACGATCTCACAAAGCATGGGGTTATACATGCTTTCACCCATCACGTCTTTGTCTGTCAAAGAGACATTCAAGCGGTCATAATTGCGCTGTGTTTGCTCCAGTGTGATTTGAACCAAGGTCTGCCATTTTTCTTTGCAATAGGGAGAGCCCCCTTGAAGACGCACCACGTATTCACGCGCTTTTTTTGCAAAGGTTTCGTCTTCATCGTAACGTTTTTTAGACTCACGGTAAAAGCCTTCGATATCTCTTAAATCCATAGAAATATCAGTGCCTTTGGTTTCATGCTCTTCTAAATTGGCAATCAACATGCCAAATTGTGTTCCCCAATCCCCTAAATGATTTGCACGGATCACATGATGACCTAAAAAGATCAGTGTGCGCACCACGGCATCGCCAATGACGGTGGAACGCAAATGCCCCACATGCATTTCTTTGGCAACGTTTGGGCCTGAGTAGTCGACAACAATGGTTTGTTTTTCCGCTAAATTAACGCCTAGACGCGGATCGTTCAGGGCCTTTTCAGCCTGCATTTCTAACCAGGTTTCATCAAGGAAAATATTGATGAAACCGGGACCTGCGATTTCTGTTTTCGAGGCCATTCCCTCAAGATCTAAAACATCCAGCACTTTTTGTGCGAAGTCGCGTGGATTACAGCCTTGTTTTTTTGCAACGGCCATGATGCCATTGGCTTGATAATCACCAAACAGGGGTTTTGCTGATTGACGAACAGCCGCAGGGCTGCCTTCTGGCGCACCTGCAATACGCATTGCAGCGGCCACTTTATCGTTAAGAAGGGCTTGAATATTCACTGGATTACCTTAAAAATTTGAATCTAAAAGAAAAAAACGCGGCTTGACCGAGCCCAAGGGCATTGTGCTGGGGATCTGCTCATTTTTACGCCTTGCCTTGGGATCTTTTTTTAGCCTAAAAAGAATGGCGTAATAATACCTGTAAATGCCTGCTCTTTAAAAGTTCAATCCCATAATTATCTTGAATAGGGCATGCAATATTTAAAGAGACGCCTTGGCTTATTTTGAGAATGATTTTTTTAACCTTCAGGTAAGAGGAAGACGCCGCTTGGCCTTCAAGAAGAAAAGCCCCACGTTGAACAAGAGGTTATCCGCAAGACACTTGAAGATGCGCGCTGCGGCAAAGGAGTGAAGGCCCTGAGCATCGTTCGACTCTGTGATTGGCCTGAGCGAGAGCAGCCAACAGGCACGCACTTTCAAAGGCGACGGGTCTATCAAGGCGTTTCTGTATTTCAGGTCCCCGTATTCATGAATGCAGTGAATGCCTGTGAAATTGAGTGCCTTATTGTATTACAACCGCTTTTTGTGTTAAATGAAGTATTTATAAGCAGAAAAATACATGCTGACTTTGTCCCTCGACACCCTGTATGCCAGCCTTCCGTCATTTGCGTTACGGATTCAAACCTTACTCGATGATCTTGGCTTGGATTTAACCCCTTTTGAAATGGACCACATCGCCCTTCGTGTCAATGATGAGGCTTTAGCAAAGCATTTGCATCATGCCTGGTTAACGAAAGGAAAAACCCTGTCTATCAATAACATCAATGGAAGGCCCATTGTGGTGGTGAAAACAGAGCGTCCTTTGTGCGTGGGGCCATGGTGTACTTCTTGTGTTGAATTGCCCTATCCGGGTAAAAAAAAATATGCAAAGGAAGGGTGGGAACATGCTGAATGGGTGATCCCCGTACAAGCAAGCACACCTGCGTCTTTTTTAGAGGCGGTCTTTTTACGTTTTCCCGCTTTGAAATCAGGGTGGGATCTTTTGGAAAAAAGAGGGATTGAGGTGAAATTAAGCAGTCCTTCAGGAGAGGGGGAGCGTCTTCAAAATCCCACTCTTGCCTTTAAAGCAAAAGGGATTTGCATTAAATTACACCCCGTCTCCCTTGAAGCCGTGATTAACAGTGAGCAAAAAGACCCTCTTTCACTTTGATTGAGTGCATCTTTGCCCCTCTTTTTGTAAAGACGGCTTGGCAAAAAAGAAAATAGCCCCCGAGCCGAGAGCGGCTCTAGCATGGGCTTTGAGATTGAAAATAATGGGCTTTGAGACTGAAACCGGCTCCCCAGTATTTTTAAATCTGACCGGGATAAGCCGTCCATGAAAAAACGGCCCCAGCATAACCGACAGATTATAAGATCACGGTTTTGTTTCCGTAGACAAAGACTCTGTCTTCTAAAACCAAGCTAATGGCATGGCTTAACACGGTTTTTTCTACATCACGGCCTTTTTTTACCATGTCTTCTGCGCTGTAGGTGTGATCAATATGGCGTATATTTTGATCAATGATAGGGCCCTCATCTAAGTCATGAGTCACAAAATGTGCCGTGGCGCCCATGATTTTAACGCCGCGCTCATAGGCTTGATGATAAGGACGTGCCCCAATGAAAGCGGGTAAAAAACTGTGGTGTATATTGATGATTTTTCGTGGAAACTGTGACACAAAAGAAGGGGTCAATATGCGCATGAATTTAGCAAGCACGAGAAGATCGGGGTTATATTTTTTAATGATGTCAATGAGTTTTATTTCGTGATCTTCGCGTGTCACGTTTTCATGGCTGACGAAATGAAAAGGGATATTAAAGCGTTCAGTGAGGGCGCCTAAGGTTTCATGGTTGCTTATCACGGCGGCTATTTCGACATCTAAAGAGCCATCATAGGCTTTCATTAAAATGTCACCTAAACAATGGGATTCTTTGGTGACTAAAATGACGATTTTTTTCCGTTCATCTTGACTTACAAGTGAATATTCACTGCCTTTTGGAAGGGTGTCTTCAATATCAAGCAAAAACGTTTCATCTTTAAAGAATCCTTCAAGCTCCGTACGCATAAAAAATTGCCCCGTCTCGTGATCAACATATTCTTTGTTAT
The DNA here is from genome assembly GCA_947041315.1 of uncultured Enterovibrio sp. Taxonomy (GTDB): domain Bacteria; phylum Pseudomonadota; class Gammaproteobacteria; order Enterobacterales; family Vibrionaceae; genus Enterovibrio. The sequence goes on along the minus strand of CAMRDW010000017.1, from coordinate 16,980 downwards.
TGATGATATTGAGCTGATGTTTGTAGCAAATGTTTGTTATTTTGGAGATAAGCCCTTTCGCATCTGGGCAGTCGGTAAGTAAAGTTTTTCGTTTCATAAGGGCGTGTGCTTTTGAAGAATGAAAGATGGGGAGATGTTTTACTCTCAAATGCTATCCAGGTCAAAAATTCTCATTGTGATCCCCGATTATTTGTTTATTTTTTAATCTGTTCTTTTTTTTAAAATACTGCTGAACTTGTTTCTTTTAGGTTTTTTTATTTTAAAAAAGAAATGAGATGTTAAATAAATGAGTACCTTGTCTCTTTACAGTCATATGAAGCTGACATTACTGTTTTGTAATGTCAGCAAAGGCTCTTGCAAAGTCCACCGGAGACAGGTCATAATTCGTTAAAATAATCCCTGTATTTATGGGAGAATAATTGTTCGTGATTTTCTGACATTATTTTATATTTATCTTTTTTGTTTGAATTGAGATAGAATAAATTATCTCTAAAAGGCGCATAAAAAAAATGAATGACTTATTTTAATCTGTAAATAAAATCGTCTCTTGAACATTTCTAATGTTAAATTGAATAAAAAATAAGCGCCTTCTTTTTTAGAATAAAATAATAACGCCTTCTTGAGGTCCAGAATAAGCCTCAGCGACGGACATTAAAAAAAGACAGATATATACCCGTCGCCTTTGAGTCTGGGTCTGGGTCTTGGTTATGCTCGTTTTGCCCCATCACATAGTCCATCTATGCTCAGGGCTTCACTCGCTTGGCGCAGGCACGCACCTTCAAATATCTTGGGTATATAAATCAAATTGGATGGTTTTTTCTTCATTTTGAAATGTCACGAGAATAAATAATCACACTTTTAATCAGGATCCTTTTCATGAAAAAATATTTATTGTCTTTGCCTTTTTTGTTTGCAGCCCTTGGCGCTCATGCTCAACCCTATGTTTTTTCCGGCTACGGTGCAAACGCCCTTTCACACAATGAAACCCTGACGTTTAGTGGAACAGACAATACGGTTTTAAAACCGAAACAATCTGATGGCACTTGGTTTGCGGGCTTAGGGTATCGATTTGATGGGAATCTAGGCATCGAATTTAAATATAACCAATTTGAAGCGGATGCATCCAAAGAAATTATTACGCAGTATCCTTCTATTACAAATAATCTCGTCAAAGTGTCCAATAACTGGAAAGCGGATTTAAAAGCAAAACAAATTGCCATTAAACCCGTTTATTTTTTCGATTTGAATGATAAATTCTCCGTGAAGGCGGGAGCGGGTTTGTCTTATACAAAATATGAAATCACAGGTCACAGCTTTGAAGAAACGGAAAATGAATTAACCGACATTGAATTTTATAAGCCCATTGCCGGGGTGATAAATCCTGAAGCCAGAACCGAAAAAGAAGTCGGCCTTATTGCCTCTGTTGCACTGGATTATAATGTTTGGAAAGGCTTTGTCGTGGGCGTTGAAGCCGATGTTAATTATGATAAAATCGCGACGAGCAGCCAATTATTTGGTACCCTCACTTATCGGTTTTAATTGATCTTTTTTTCATTTTAAACCGAATAAAAAATAAGCAAGGTGAATGAGGCGGATATTCTTTTTGGGAATGCCGCTTTTTTTGTTTGATTTTTGTAAACAGATGAAGCGCGCGCTCAAAGAATAAACCTCAAATTGAGCATCTTTAAGGCGAGGGGTATAATGCCTTATTTTAACGGTAGGCATCCATGATCTCAAAGGTCTTTTCTGCAGAGGGCGCGCTCGCGCAAGCCATTTCAGGTTTTATGCCGCGTCAGGCGCAAACGGACATGGCTTTGGCCGTTGAAGCGGCCATCAACACTGAAAGCCAATTGATTGTGGAAGCGGGAACCGGAACAGGGAAAACCTATGCCTATCTTATACCGGCCCTGTTGAGTGGGAAAAAAACCATCATCAGCACGGGGTCTAAAAATTTACAAGAACAACTTTTTCACCGTGATTTACCCCGTATCTTGGTTATTTTGGGCTTCAAAGGAAAAGTCGCTCTTCTTAAAGGACGCAGCAATTACCTATGCCCTGAAAGGCTCAGTCATCAGATGATTGAAAGCCATGACGGTCGAGCGGATCCTTTGCTGCTGAGCCAATTGGTAAAAGTCCGTTCTTGGTCTTGTGAAACGAAAACAGGGGATTTGGGGGATTGTGCCGATTTACCCGAAGACAGCCCGATCATTTCAACCATCACCTCGACCAATGAGACTTGTTTAGGGAAAGAGTGTCCCTCTTTTTCTGAATGCTTTGTCATTAAAGCCCGAAAACGGGCCATGGAGGCAGATCTTGTTGTGGTCAATCATCATTTGTTTCTTGCTGATTTAGCCATTAAAGAAACGGGGTTTGGGGAATTGATCCCCCAGGGCGAGGTTTTTATTTTTGATGAAGCCCATCAGCTTCCTGACATTGCAAGTCAGTATTTTGGGCAAGCTTTGAGCTCACGTCAGTTACAAGAATTAGCCAAAGACATTTACATCGCCTACAGAACGGAGCTGCGTGATACAAAGCAACTCGAAAAAGTGGCAGAACGTTTATCTCAAGCCACCTCTGATTTACGCCTTGTTTTAGGGGATCCGGGTTTTAGAGGAAATTGGCGTGATATTGCAAAAATGCCTTCGGTGGCGCGTGAACTTGTTCGTCTCTTTGATGCTTTGAGCCTTGCGAAAGACGTTTTAAAATTGTCTTTAAACCGCAGTCAATTGTTGGATGCCGCTTTTGAGCGGACCGTGCTTTTTAGTGCAAAATTAGCGCGTCTCAATGAAACCTCCCTCCCAGGTTATTCCTATTGGTATGAATGTTCGCGTTATCATTTTTCATTGAACATGACGCCGCTTTGCGTCGCGGATAAATTTGAAGAGCAAATAAAAAAGACAAAAGGGAGCTGGGTTTTCACGTCGGCCACTTTAACCGTCAACGATGACTTTCGCCATTTTACCGCCCGACTCGGTTTGGACGCGTCAAAACAATTAACCTTACCCAGCCCTTTTGATTACCGCTCTCAAGCGATTTTATGTGTGCCTCGTTTTCTTCCTGAGCCAAACAGTTACGGTATTGCCGAAGCCCTTTGTGAGATGCTTTTTCCTGTGATTGAACAAAATAAAGGACGCTGTTTCTTTTTATGTACCTCCCACCAAAGGGTGCGTGATTTATCGGCGTTATTTCGTGAAAAGTTAAGTTTGCCTGTGTTGATGCAAGGGGAAATGTCGAAACAAAAATTGCTCACGGAGTTTTTAGAATTGGGCAATGCCTTGCTGGTGGCGACTGGGGCATTTTGGGAAGGGATTGACGTAAGAGGGCAAGCGTTGAGTTGTGTTATCATCGACAAATTGCCTTTTTCATCGCCTGATGATCCTCTTTTGAAGGCGCGGATTGAAGATTGCAAGATGCAAGGCGGCGATCCTTTTTCTGAAATCCAAATTCCGGATGCGGTGATCACGTTGAAACAAGGTGTTGGACGTTTGATCCGAGATAGGCGTGATCATGGTGCACTGATTATTTGTGATAATCGATTGGTGAATCGTTCTTATGGGAGTACTTTTTTACGCAGTTTACCCTCTATTCCCCGCACGCGCGATTTATCGCTTGTGAGTGAATTTCTCGCAAAAATAGAAAATCGATAACGAAAGACCCCAAAAAAGAGACCTGATGTGCAAGGTACGATGCGCTGGTGTTTTTTCTTTTTTCTGGGGTTTCGCTTTTTAGACATGATTTGAGGTTTAAATGACATCCAAGATTCTCGCCCTAGACACCTCCACAGAAAACTGTTCCGTTGCGTTGAAAGTGGGTAAGGAGATTTTTTCTTGCTCTGAGCTTGCTCCAAGAGAACATACGACCAAAATTTTGCCCATGGTCGAAAAGGTGATGGCGCAAGCCGAGCTGAGGTTAAATGAATTAGATGCCTTGGCCTTTGGTAGAGGGCCGGGCAGTTTTACTGGCGTTCGTATTGGCATTGGTATTGCACAAGGCTTGGCTTTTGGCGCAGATCTTCCCATGATTGGGATTTCAACCTTGGCGGCTATGGCCCAGCAGACACACCGAAAAACCCAAGCAGATCATGTTTTATCAGCCATTGATGCAAGAATGAACGAGATCTATGTGGGGGGGTTTATGCGTCTTGAAAATGGCGATTGGTGTGTTCTTGAAGAAGAAGCCGTTGTGCCTCCTCTTGAATGGAATATTGCCCATAAAAAAGCTGTGTGGTCGATTGCAGGAACGGGTTGGCAATCGTATCCCGAATTGATGACTCGCTTACAATTAAATGCACATGACAGTGGGGTTCTTTATCCTGAAGCACAAGACATGCTCATTTTGGCCGAACATGCTTTTTTGCGAAAAGAAGCCTGTACGCCAGAACAAGCAAGCCCTGTTTATCTGCGTGACACTGTGGCATGGAAAAAATTACCCGGTCGTTGATAGCCTGTTTATTATATTTGTCGTTTTTGTCGTTTTTGTCGTTGCAGGGGGTTGTGTCCTCATCGCTCAATTAAAAAGAAGAACGATGCTCCGGGGCTTTTTGTTCTTTTCGGCCGATCTGCAACGTTAAAATTTTGGGTATATACCCAAGACACTGGACGTTGCAGAACGCCAGAAAGTGAGTGAAGCCCCTGAACACTGATGGACTCTGATTGGGCTGAACGAGCTGAGGCAACACCCACGCACCTTCAAAGGTGACGGGTGTAGAGCAATCAAGCAAAAAAGCCAATATGGTTTATTTTGTGTGCAAGGAGATGAGCGAAGCGCCTTAGATGCCTGATTTAAAGGGTTCGCGCATGCAGTCAGGTTTTATATAGTCTCAATGTCTTTTTAAAAACCCAAAAGGAGAAGCATGGTTTCGATTCAAGGTGTAGGACAGGTGATCCCTCGGCCAAGAAAACCCAAAAGCACCAGAGCCGAAACAAAATCAGAGCCGACTGAAACCGCACAAGCTTCGCGTATTGCAAAAGCGGTTTCTCAAGGCTTGCATGCGAGCCCTCATCTTCAAGATGCTTATCAACAAATTCAATACGATTTACCTGACGGAAAAAGCCGTCAGGCTTTGGCCTCTTATCTTTGCGTAAAAGATCAAGCACGAAGAGACGCTTTAATCGCTCTATTTCGTGTCGATATTTTTGTTTAGTTTTATACCCATCCCATTAAACATGTGATCATTTTTGCTTGTTAAAATCACCGAGAACATCGTTATGAATATCTCAATGAGAATAACGCGTTATACCCGTCGCCTTTGAATCTGCGTGGGTCTTGCTTACGCTCGTTCAGCCCCATCACACAGTGAATCTATGCTCAGGGCCTTCACTCATTTGCTGCAGGCGCGCATCTTCAAGTGCCTTGGGTATATCGAAAATTCAGGCCTTGTTTTCTGTGTTTTTTTCGGCGCAATTTTTACTAACGGCTTAATGGAATGGGTGTTCCTCTCCAAATTTCATTCCCGTTCATTTAAATGATAAAATCCACTCGAATCATGCAATTTTAAAATATTTATTTTTGATCTCCTCGTCTTCAGCAAGCTTGAACTCGCGTGTTTTCCTTCGTCATTAGGGTGTTGGCGGGATCTGCTTTTCAATAGGGTGCGGATTTTTTCTTGTTTTCAATCTACACAAAATGATTTTTAAAAAGACCTTGTGTTCATTTTTGAGGGAATTTACAAATCACACAAATGTGACCATTTTGTGTGGTTAATGTTGCTAAGCTTGGTGGGTTATTGCCGTGTATTCATATTCAAAATGAAACAGATCAACGAAGAAAAGAAGTAAGGAGATAATAAAGTGGAGAAGGTTTGGCTTACTCGCTACCCATCAGATGTTCCACCTGAAATTAAATCGGATGTTTACTCATCATTGGTCGAGATGTTTGAAAAAGCGACACAAAAATATTCTGATCAGCCCGCGTTCACGAACATGGGCAAGGTCATCACATTTCGAAAATTAGAAGAGCGCTCTCGTGCTTTTGCTGCATATCTTCAAAATGATCTCGGATTAAAAAAAGGCGATCGTGTTGCGATAATGATGCCCAATTTATTACAATATCCCGTTGCTTTATTTGGAATATTGCGAGCGGGTTGTGTGATTGTAAACGTGAATCCACTCTATACCCCAAGAGAGCTTGAGCATCAACTCAATGACTCTGAAGCAAAAGCCATTGTTATTATTTCAAATTTCGCAAGTACGCTGCAAAAGATCATTCATAAAACCAGTGTACGGCATGTGGTATTATCGCACCTTGGCGATATGCTCTTTCATCCCAAAGGCACCTTTGTTAATTTTGTGGTGAAGTATATAAAAAAAATGGTGCCTAAATATGACTTCCCCCACGCCATTCCGTTACGACTCGCCCTTAGAAAAGGTAAAAAAACACAATATGTGAAACCCCATCTGACAGGCGATGACATTGCATTCCTTCAATACACAGGGGGAACCACTGGGGTTGCAAAAGGGGCTATCTTAACGCATCGCAATATGCTTGCGAATCTTGAACAAGCTAAAGCCAGTTATTTTCCAGTACTCCAGAATGGAAGAGAGCTTGTTATTACCGCTTTGCCGCTTTATCATATTTTTGCTTTGACTGTAAATTGTTTATTGTTCATTGAATTAGGCGGTCAAAACTTATTGATAAGCAATCCTCGAGATATTCAAGGCTTGATAAAAGAAATCGCTCATTACCCTTTTACCGCCATCACGGGCGTAAACACTCTTTTTAATGCCTTAGTGAACCATCCCAGTTTCAAGCGTGTTAATTTTTCTCATCTTCATTTGTCGGTGTCAGGTGGCACGGCGGTTCAACAACGTGTAGCTGAAAGATGGAAAGAAATAACAGGAATACATATTTTAGAAGGGTATGGATTAACGGAGTGTTCGCCTTTGGTTTCAGCATACCCCTATGATTTGCAAATACATAATGGTTCGATTGGCTTGCCTGTACCTTCTACTGATGTTCGTATTGTGGACGATGAAGGGCATATTTTGCCTTTTGACGGTGTTGGAGAATTGCAAGTCAAAGGCCCTCAAGTGATGCAAGGTTATTGGAAGCAACCGGATGCGACAGACGAGGTGCTCTCTAAAGACGGTTGGTTGTCTACGGGAGACATTGTTCAGTTTTGTGACGATGGCTTTTTATACATTGTTGATCGTAAAAAAGATTTAATCATTGTCTCTGGTTTTAATGTGTATCCGAACGAAATTGAAGACGTGGTTGGATTGAATGAAAAAGTGTTAGAGGTGGCTGCGATTGGGCAAGATGACGAGCGAAGCGGTGAGCTGGTTAAAATTTTTGTTGTTAAAAAAGACGAAACCTTAACAGAAAAAGAAATCATTGAGCATTGTCGTCAGTATTTGACGGGTTATAAAGTGCCGAAAATAGTTGAATTTAGAGATGATTTACCAAAATCCAATATTGGAAAAATCCTGCGTCGGCAATTGCGTGATGAAGACAATGCACAAAAACGTGGACTTCAGGAATGACATCTTCTTTTTTGTAAAGGACATCGATGAAAACGAAAAAAAGACAATGGGTGTTTTTTAAGAAAAAAATTTTCTGATGGACTCAAAAGAGGTGAGGTTTCGCGCCGGCGACAAGCGAGTGAATTCCCTCTGTATTGATGGACGCTCTGATTGGGCTGAATGAGCCAAGCCAACACCCAGAGCGTTTCAAAGGCCTTCCCTATCAAAACACCATAATGGACATGCACTCCATTATCCTCAAAAAAAGAATGCAGGTTTATTCCCTGCATTTTTTAATTTTTTCTTCTGTGACGTTTTTTCTTCCTTTTATTTTTCCCATTTTACGGTCTTTTTTTACGACAAGGTCAATTTCTCTAGCATGATTGGGCTTTTTGGGTTGCTCTCAAAAGGGAAGGGGGGTTATATATCTCTCGCCTTTGATGATGCAGGTCTTGTAGAGGCATCTTTCGGTGTCTTAGGTTTAGTTTAGTGCGTAAAGAAGCGCTTCAAAGTACAATAACCCCGTGCTTATCAAGATCAAATCTTAATTTTCTCCCATAAATAGCGGAAGACAATGTGAATTTTGAAATCGTAACAGAATTATCTCATTTGGAACGTGTTTGTATCCAAGCAAAAAATGCACCCGCCATTATGCTGGATACTGAATTTGTTCGTACTCGTACTTTTTATCCAAAACTGGGGCTAATTCAACTCTATGATGGTCATACACTGTCTTTGATTGACCCTCTTTTACTGGATGACCTTTCTCCTCTTTGGGCTTTGATGGTGGATCCTTCTGTATTAAAAGTTCTTCATGCCTGCGGTGAAGATCTAGAAGTCTTTTTCCATTATGCTGGGGTCATGCCAACACCCATGCTCGATACTCAAATTATGGCGGCCTTTTTAGGGCATGGGCTTTCAACCGGTTTTGCTTCTTTGGTTGATACCTATTTAGATGTTCAGCTTGATAAAGGAGAATCAAGAACAAACTGGTGCGCTCGTCCGTTAACACAAAGCCAATTAGAATATGCCGCTGCAGATGTATTTTATCTTCTTCCTCTTTACCACATTTTGGCAGAGCGGGTGTTGGAGGCGAGTTGGTGTGATGCAGTGCAAGAAGAGTGCGCGTCTTTTCAAAAGAAACGAGGGAAAATACCGGATCCAGAAAAAGCCTATTTAGGCATTAAAAATGTCTTTCAACTTTCCTCTAAGCAGTTGTTACTGATAAAAAATTTGGCAAGTTGGCGCTTACAAGAAGCCCAGCGCCGAGATTTGGCATTGAATTTTGTTGTGAAAGACTTACACCTTTGGAAGATGGCACGTTTTGATATTCATACAATTGAAAAAATGATCTCAGAAGGCTTTGATCGTTTTGAAGTTGAGCGACATGGTCGACGCATGTTGAAAATTTTGGAAAATGTAAACCAAATGCCGACGTCGAGCTACCCTGAACTTATTTTACAATTAGTGGATATGCCTGGGTATAAGTTGGTTGTCAAGGAAATCAAAGAGCATACGAGCGTCGTTGCGAAGCAATTGAATATGGTGCCTGAATTCATTGCATCTAAAAAGCAGATCCACCAAGTTTTAAAATGGGCCTGGCTTCAAGACCGAGATGAAGGCCTTGTTCCTGATTTATTTTTGGGGTGGAGAAAGCCGTATTTAAAGAAGGTTCTTCTTTCTATTTTGGATGCCAATAAGGCGTTATCCGCTTGATTTTTAATCTCTCATTTGACTGGATATTTGACGATACAGCAAGGCAAAAACAAACGCGCCAGCGCACAGAGGAGGTGCTTGGGTTTTGAATGCGTTCAACACCCCTGCATTTTCAAAAGCGACAAGTCTCTTTTGATAAAACGATTCTTGCATTAGGCGTGATGCGATGGGGAAAAGGTTTTTCTTTGACCCATTTTGAAAATAAAAAAAGTCGACCCTTTGGTCGACTTTTTTATTATTTTTCTTCGTCAGGTAACATGACATTGAGCTCGAGCACCGACAGCTCATCGTCTCTTTGATCTAAAACGACAGAAACCTGATCAGGGGTTATGTCTACGTATTTTCGTATAACGGCCAAGATATCTTGCTTTAGCTGGGGTAAGTACGTTGGTTCATTGCTCCCTGCTTTGCGGCGTTCTGCAACAATTATCTGTAATCGCTCTTTGGCAAGCGATGCAGATTTGCTTTTTTTGGGTCGAAAAAACTCCAGCAATGCCATCTCTTAGCCTCCAACACCAAAGAATCGTTTTAGCAAACTTCTTTTTTCTTCTTCTAAAAAGCGAAGCGGGCATTCATGCCCAAGAAGTCTTGCGATGGCATCAGAGTAAGCTTGCCCTGCATCGGATTTTTCATCCAGAATGACGGGCTCGCCTTTGTTTGAAGCGTGTAAAACAGAAGGGCTTTCTGGGATCACGCTTAATAGAGGAATACGTAATATTTCTTCTACATCAGAGACACTGAGCATTTCACCACGTTGAACGCGTGCGGGATTATAGCGCGTGAGCAAAAGATGTGTTTTAACCGGTTCTTCGTTGTTTTCAGCACGGCGTGTTTTTGAGTCTAATATCCCCAAAATACGGTCCGAGTCGCGAACAGAAGAGACTTCAGGGTTGGTTGTTACGATGGCTTCATCTGCGTAATACAGCGCCATTAAAGCCCCAGCTTCGATGCCTGCAGGGGAGTCACAAATAATGAAGTCAAAGTCCATTGTTTTGAGTTCATCAAAAATGCGGCCGACACCTTCTTTTGTGAGTGCATCTTTATCACGGGTTTGAGAGGCGGGAAGGACATATAGATTTTCAACTCGTTTATCTTTGATGAGTGCTTGGTTTAATGTTGACTCATTGTTGATGACGTTAACGAAGTCGTAAACAACGCGTCGTTCACATCCCATAATGAGGTCTAAGTTACGCAAGCCAATATCAAAATCGATGACGGCTGTTTTTTTTCCTGATAATGCAAGACCTGCTGCGATGGCGGCGCTGGAGGTGGTTTTACCGACACCGCCTTTGCCTGAAGTGATTACTATTATTCGTGTCATTCCTCAATCCTTTGGAAAGTTAGAAGTATTATCTTCATGAAATTAAAGTGAAATATATTCAATGTTCAACGAGTTATGTTTCAACGAAATTTTTACAGGGCGATTTGCATATTCTTCTGGAATGGTTTCGCTGAGTAAATAGGTACCTGAAATGGAAAGGAGTTCTGATTGCAGGTTTTGACAATAAATCCGGGCGTCAGTTTGTCCGTTGGCCCCAGCGATGGCACGTCCACGAAGAATGCCGTAAACATGAATACTTCCATCAGCAATGATTTCAGCTCCCGCGCTGACATGATTGAGAATGACCAGATCCGAATTTTTTGCATAAACTTGTTGGCCTGAGCGAATCGGTCTTGTTATCACTTTGGTCGGCGTGTGAATGTTGGGTCCTTCATTTTGCATTTGCCCTGGGTTCATTAAGGCTAAACCAGCGGCTTTGGCGGCTTCTCGTGTGGAATTGTTTTTACAGCCGCAAATTCCAACGAGGCGCATTTCCATTGTGTCGATGATGGTTTTGAGTTTAATGAAATCAGGTGTGATTTTAAGTCTCGAAATATCAATGACGATCGGGGCATTATCAAAAAATGCAGGAGCTTGATGGATTTTTATTTTCAACATGTCAATGGCATGTTCTAAATCATCATCAAGTAAATGGAGTACCGAAAGCGTAAATGAACCGCCTTTTAGAGCAAGATTGTTTTTCATTAGTCATTTATCCAACGAGGCGTATGATGCATCCGATTGTGTCTGTATGCTCTTGAGTTGTTTCATTTATCTCCCTTGGACTTGAAAAGAGTGGGTGTGTTTTTTAATAAGCAAATGACATCCTTTGATTTTTTTCATGAGAATGGATTTGCTTTCCACCTGCACGTATTTTCAATTTCGTTGGGTTATCCTTTTATATTTGACGCTTGAGGGGCTAAAAAAAGTATGGGTTCCAATGAATCTGTGTTTGTCTTGGCGAGTATTGGGTGCGATCTTTTTTCTTTTTTCTCATTCGTCATGTTTCTCTGGTATTGATTTGAATTGGCATCTTCACAGCGCTTTATACCTGAAAGATTATGTAGATTATCATATACCTTGCGTTATGGTATATTTATGCTCACGATGCAGCAAGGCAAGTGACGTGAATTATGGCGATATTGATGCCGATTTTATTACTTTTCATGAAAGTAATTTTTGCAATTTTACATAATTGAGAGGTGAACGTGCATTGTGCGATTTATAAGAGCACTAAAAAGGATTTCTTTTATCTATATATAAATAAAAAAGATGATTTTAAGGATCTTCCCGAATCTTTGTTAGCGGTCTTTGGGAAACCTCAATTTTTGATGTTGATCAATTTATCTAAAAGAAAAACTTTAGCGCAAGCGGATATTGAAACGGTTCGAACGTCACTTAAGAAAACGGGTTTTTATCTACAATTACCTCCGACTTTAGATACGACCTTAAAACACATCACATTACAAAACACTAAATTATAATAGGGAACCCTATGCGTAAAAATCTGCTCGGTATTTTCGTTGGCCTCTTGTGCTCTTTATCTCCTCACGTTTTCGCAGAAGAAAAACAAGATTTTGAAACCTATGTTCAGGGATTAAAAAAAGAAGGGCTTTCAAATGGATTTGATGCCCCTTTTCTTGAAAGTGCATTTCAGGGAATTCGTTATCGAGAGAAAGCGGTAAAAGCGGACAGGAATCAGCCAGAAAAGCGTTTGACTTTGAGTGAATATATTCCGAAAGCGGTGCCGGATTGGAAAGTTAAAAAAGCCCGTCTTTTATATGAAGAAAATTATAATGATTTAGTTCGTATCGGAAAAGAATTCGGTGTGCAGCCGCGCTTTTTAGTGGCCCTTTGGGGTATTGAAAGTAATTTTGGTCAATATACGGGTAATTTTAGTGTGGTCGAAGCGCTTTCCACAATGGCTTATGAAGGCCGAAGAGAAGCGTTTTTCCGTAAAGAACTTTTTCATGCGCTGAGTATTTTAAAAGAAGGGCATATTGAACCTTCCGGTTTGAAAGGCTCTTGGGCTGGCGCGATGGGGCAATGCCAATTTATGCCTAGCTCTTTCATTGCTTATGCGGCAGATGGCAATGGCGACGGTAAAAAAGACATATGGACAACCCGAGCCGATGTATTTGCATCATCGGCCAATTACTTGAAGAAAGCGGGTTGGAACAGTGATTACACTTGGGGAAGAGAAATAACGCTTCCTAAAAAGTTTGATAAAAAATTAGCGGGATTAGAAAAAGGAAAAGCAAAAACCTTGGCGCAATGGGAGGCTCTGGGAGTGCGACGTTTAAATAAGACGTCCTTGCCGAAGGTCAATATAAAAGCATGGCTAATACAACCCGATGATGAACTTGGGCGGAGTTATTTAGTGTATGGGAATTATCAAAGTCTCTTGAGATGGAATCGCTCTCATTATTTTGCTTTAGCCGTAAGCCATTTAGCGGATCGTATTGAGAAAGGCTGATTTTATTTTGTGCATTTTTGAATAAATCTTGTCTTTTGATCATTCAATAAGAATAAAAAAAGGGAGCGAAGCTCCCTTTTTCTGGCCTGAACATATGCGCTCAGGTTATATTATTGAATCAATTAGATAAGAAATTGGTTAATTTCTTCGCCTTTTTCAATTGCTTCTTTAATGACTGAAGGGGTACGGCCTTGGCCTGTCCAGGTCTTTTCTGAGCCATCAACATCGATGAATTTATATTTAGCAGGACGGGTTGCACGCTTGGATTTCGTTTTTGGTGCGCCCATAGAAGCCAGTAATTCTTCTGGATCAATTCCGTCATTGATTAACATTTCACGGTATTTTTCTAGTTTTTCATTGCGTTTCTTTTCTGTGGCTTCGAATTCTGCTTCTACTTCTTCACGTTCAATGACAACCGTTTGAAGTTTTTCAAGAGCATCTTGAAGTTGTTCAAGAGTCATTTCACGTGAAGCTGCACGAAGACTGCGCAGATTAGTAAAAACTTTTAATGTATCGGACATTGTGCCTATTCCTATTTTCTATATGTACTAAATAAAGGATTGAAACAAGAGTAGCAAGAACAATTAATTCTTTGCAATATTTAATGAATCGTTTCTCGCTATTATTAAATCTCGAATTCAAAAAAAGTGCAAATTAAATTAAGAATAACCGTTAATTAAAGCGGAATAAGTCATATAAAGTGCTTTAAGTTCATTTTGTGAACAAAAAGGGTTGATGTTGTGATTAATTCTTGCTTTGTTTGAATCTGTTTTTTGTCTTTATCCTATTTTTTTATGCAATATTGACTGAACATTTCACAAGTTTTCATTGTAATGTGAAGGCATGTTGGACGCTTCTTAAAAAGCGTTTCACCCTCTATTCACCAGCAAGTTATAAATGTGGCATCTAATTGTTCAAAATGGCATATAGATCACTCTTTCATCCAGATGAAAATAAACATGCTTTTTCTTTCAATCTCATTTTTTCTGTTGTGGGTTTGTTTTCCAATGTGGTGGATTTGAAACGTAAATTCGATCATTAAAATGATTTATTGATATTGTGCTTTGTCTGAGAAAGTAATTTTTTGTTTTGTTTTCTTTCTTTTTCTTGTTTTTTTCGAGATAAAAATTATTTTTTTATTGCAAGATTGAAAAGGATCCATAAAATGATTTAGCTTATTTGCACGTAGAGGTGCGAGATTTAAGAGTCACTTGTTTTAGGGTAATGCCGATGAGAACAAGTAAAAGGAAATCTCGCCGAAGCAGAAAAAAGTTAATTAGGCTCTTCTGCTGGTGTTGTGCTCGAACAGACTCAACACTGCCATAGTATTAATCTAACTATGGAGCGCTACTGTAGAGTCTTTGTGCGCAAACTTTTTATGTTTCTCACGGCCGCAGTAGATCTCCAACCTTATATGGGTTGTATCGAGATCATGAATTTAGTCGATTTTTCCTCTTCATCAATATCTGCATTGCCAGCGATTTTAGCGCTCGGTCTTGCTATTGTCACACGACGTGTTTTATTGTCTTTGGCATTTGGAATCATTTCAGGCGCCATCTTGCTGAATGATTTTTCTTTTTCTCAAACCTCCACCTATCTTTTTTCTCTTGTGTCCGGACTTTTTATTGAGAATGGAACGATAAATACCTGGAATATGAGCATCGTGACATTTCTTTTCTTTTTGGGAATGATCACCGCTCTTCTTACTTTATCAGGGGGAACGCGCGCTTTTGCTGAATGGGCGCAATTGAAAGTAAAAACAAAGAGAGGGGCAAAATTATTGGCCTCCACCTTGGGTATTTTGATTTTTATTGATGATTATTTTAATAGCCTTGCTGTCGGAGCCATCACTCGACCCGTGACGGATCGTTTTCAGGTTTCACGAGAAAAGCTGGCTTATATTCTGGACTCAACGGCTGCCCCTGTTTGCGTTATTATGCCACTTTCAAGTTGGGGGGCTTATATTATCACGGTCATAGGCGGGGTATTGCTCACGCACAATGTTACGAATTACACCCCGATCAGTGCCTTTGTTTATATGATCCCAATGAACTTTTATGCGATTTTCGCTTTGCTGATGGTGTTTGCTGTGTCTTGGTTTCAAATGGACATTGGCCCCATGCGCAGTTGTGAATCACGCGCTTCAATGGGGGGGAGTGGGCAAGATGATGAGGATTTATCTTCGGCATTGGATGATGAACTTGGGATCACTGAAAGCAAAAATGGACGCGTGAGCGATCTTCTTTTTCCTATTTCCATTTTAATCGTCTCCACTGTTTTTTGGATGGTTTATTCCGGCGCTCAGGTTCTTGAATCTCAGGGACTTTCTTTTTCAGTTTTAGGGGCTTTTGAAAATACAAATGTTCCACAATCTCTGTTATATGCGAGTGCGACCGGTCTTGTTGCGGCGCTTCTTTGTGTTTTGAGACAGGGGATCCCCGCTTTTGAAATAGGAAAAACCGTTTGGATTGGGGCTAAATCCATGTTTGGCGCTGTGCTTATTTTGTTCTTTGCGTGGACCATTGGGAAAGTCATCGGGGATATGGCAACGGGTCAATATTTATCGACCTTGGTTAAAGGGCATTTACCTCATGAGCTTTTGCCTGTAATTCTCTTTTTGTTGTCAGGCCTTATGGCGTTTTCAACAGGCACATCCTGGGGCACTTTTGGGATTATGTTACCCATTGCAGGGGATTTATCGGCTTCGACAGACATCATGTTAATGTTGCCAATGCTTTCTGCTGTGCTTGCTGGCGCCGTATTTGGTGATCATTGTTCCCCCATTTCGGATACGACCATACTGTCTTCTACCGCGGCGCGCTGTGGGCATATTGATCATGTGTCTACCCAATTTCCTTATGCTTTTGCTGGAGCCATTATTTCTTCTTTTGCTTATGTGGTCCTCGGCTATACCCATTCTGTTTTCTTTTCATTTTTAACTGCATTGGCCGTGTTTTTGAGTATTTGTGTCTTTTATTCTTGGCTTGCCCGTCAACCGAATAAATAAAGCGAAGGATATAAAGATCTCCTCTTATTGAGGAGATTTTTTCTTTTTGTATTTTATTTATTCCATTAAACGCATATTTATCGATTCCGCATTTACTTTTCTTTGATTTTCTGTAGCATCCTAGCGTCTTTTTTTAGGAGAAATAAATGGCCCAGCTTTATTTCTATTACTCTGCAATGAATGCAGGGAAGTCGACAACGCTTTTACAATCCTCGTTTAATTATCAAGAAAGAGGAATGAATCCACTTATTTTTACAGCTGCGATTGATGATCGTGTTTCTGTTGGAACGGTTAATTCAAGAATCGGTTTACAAGCAGACGCGCAGCTCTACAAAGAAACCGATAATATTTTTCTTCTCGTTCAAGAAGCACATAAGAAGAAAAAAGTAGATTGTTTGTTAATTGATGAATGTCAATTTTTAACAAAAGATCAAGTTTACCAAATAACAGAAATAGTGGATAAATTGCATATTCCCTCTCTTTGTTATGGTCTTCGCACTGATTTTAAAGGTGAATTGTTTGAAGGCGCAAAATATCTCCTCGCTTGGGCTGATAAATTGATTGAATTGAAAACAATTTGTCATTGTGGTCGTAAAGCCATTATGGTGTTACGCACCAATTTAGAAGGACAGGCTATTTCAGATGGTTGTCAGGTGGTGATTGGCGGCAATGAGCGGTATCTTTCTGTTTGCCGTATGCATTACAAAAACGCCCTTGGACAATAAAAAAGTCTAAATACATTTCGTCACTTGCATTGAGTGAGTGACTTTTTTCGTTGATGCCCGTGTATGTGAAGGTCCAGATCCCCCAAGAGCGAATGGCGCTTGGAAACACGGTACTCTGTTATTGGGCTTTGAGACGGGAACCAACAAGCTTGCATTGTTAAAGCGCTGTACCTGTTCTCTTTGACGCATTCAGTCCAATCACAGAGTCAATCTATACTCAGGGCCTTCACTCGTTTGCCGCAGGCGCGCATCTTCAAGTGTCTTGGGTATAGGTA
>CAMRDW010000016.1 GCA_947041315.1 uncultured Enterovibrio sp. | reverse complement strand
TTTATCCGTATTCCTGTCGATTTTGAAAAGGTAAAGTATTTTGCTGTGCTCTAAAAGCCTGAGGGTGAGATGAGGTCTGTTGATTATTGAGGCGATTACTTCAATTAAAAACCGAGATGTACCAGATTGAATTCGACTCGCTTATAGAATTCTCAATATATTCCCGTTACTTTTGAAGCTGCGTAGCCATCATCCACGCAGCGTCAAAGGCGACCTGTCGATTTTAAGCTTTTAAAGATGTTTTCGCGAGGCCTGAAAAGCAAAAGGGTTCGCTTACATGCTCTTGTAACTTTCGTTTAAAATGGACTTTTTTTGTGTGAACTCTTCTAATTCGTCGAGAATAAGAGGTTTTAAAATATGGGCATCATTTAATCTTGAGTCTTTTGAAAAGGCTAAAAGGCGTTTTTGACAAAGCGGTTTTTTTCTCTTGACTCTTTCTTAAATGCACATATACCGCTCCGGTTCCCCCTTGATGCCTTTGGGCCGAATGAAAACACTGAACATCTTTAATTTGTTCAAGCCACTGACAAAGAAAGCTTTTCTTCGCCGCAACGGGGACAGAGCGTTCTCCTTTTCCGTGAACAATGATCACAGTACGAATGCCCATCACCTGAGATTTTTTTAAGAAGTTCCAAATTTTATCCCTTGCTTCTTTCAAGGTGAATGAATGCAAATCTAGGCGAGCATGAACATCATATTTTCCCAAGCGCAATGTGCGAAACACCGTGTCTTGAACATCTGGCCTTTTAAAGGCCACGATGTCATCGGGTTTTAGCATTTTTGCATGCTCCAGTGAAAAGCATTCAGGATCCCCTTCAGACAAACGCTGTATAGGCGTTGTATATGAAAATGGGAGGTCTGTTGTTTCCAGAGCCGGGGCCGTTTTTTCTGTTTTTTCGTATTTTTTTAGCATCACTTGAGTCATCATTTCCCGAAATGTAACGGATTTTGGTGCACATTATCGTCGTTACAGGGTGAGTTTTTATTTCTGTATTATACCTGTCGTTTTTGAATCACTGCGGTGTTGCCAGTCTTTGTTCACCTTATGACAACGGCTATCTGTGGTCATGAGGTTCACTTAATGGCCATCGCGCGGCATCTTCAAGCGTCTTGGTATAGAAAGCTGCAGGTTTCAAAGATCTCATTTCGTGTGGTAGATAAATACTTATATGCTTCAAAGAATGTGTGAAGATTACAATGTTCAGCGTTTTTTGGAAGAATTTTTTAAAGGATCTGTCGTTAAATTAAATAAAAAAGAATGAAATCGAAACCTATAACTCAAAAATTATGTTTAAAAGCAAGAAAGTGCCGATTAAAATGTGAGCAGGTAATCGGTCGGAATCATCGACTTTGACGTTAAAGTCGATCTTGAAAGAGGGTGTGTTTGTGTCTCGTTTTTTTTGACTGATGTTGATGCGATTAAAAAAATCATAAATAACTTGAATTTAGATTTTAGATGGGTATTATAGGCCTCCTTCGGGAAAGAGAGAGAAAGTAAAAAACGATTTTCTTTTTTCTCCAAAGCATCGGTGAATAGCGCAGTTTGGTAGCGCATCTGGTTTGGGACCAGAGGGTCGGGGGTTCGAATCCCTCTTCACCGACCAAATTAGAAAGCCCCGTATTGATACGGGGCTTTTCTCGTTTTGGATATTCAATGTATGAGAAGAAAGGAAAATGCCATGAGGAAATCGATGTATGTCTTATTTTTTCTGCTTTTTATTGTTTCTATGTGGACGACAAATGTCCTTTTAAATGGCTAAATAATGCTTCATTTATGCCTTTGTAAAACAGGCAACCTCTCTTCCTTTTGTCATTAGTTTTACCTTGAAGCCTTTTTCTCTCAATAAATTGATGAGTCCTTCTTTTCCATATAAATGAAGCGCGCCGACAACCAAGACATAGTTTTTTGCTTTGATTTGTTTTTTATCGGTGAGCTTTTTCACCCATTGATGATTTCTGTCTTCCAGTAGTTTTTTTTCAAATGCATTCTTTCCTGTTTCATTTTCCACTATGTAGGTCAATGCTTTTGCGTCGCCGTATTCCCAGGCTTTGATAATGCAAGGTAAACGTGTTTTCGATGCTTCCCAATGTTTCAGGGTGTCATGCAGTAACGCAATGCCATCTTCTCCTGCAGTTGAAAGCAAGTCGATTTGTTCTTGTAAGGTTTCTAATCCGATAACCGGTATTTTCCATTTTTTACTTTGAGAAAGAGCATAAAGGTCGATGCCTTGTTCTGGGTCGAGATCCATCCTTTTTATTTGTTCCATTTGCATCAACATGGAGGTTTGCCAAGGAGGCAAGCTTAAAAGAGTCTCAAAAGGCAATTTGAGCTCTTTTGCTATGTTTTTTAGCTGTATTTTTTCTTCGGTATTGATGTGCTTAGAGGTTGGAAGCCCTTTGGGGAAGTGAAGAGGTGTTTTTAACTTGATGTTGGCTTCGACGAAAAGAGCGTCGGCTTCTTTTAGTCGTTTATTAAAGAGAGAAGGGAGGGGATAAAACCGATCTTTTCCTGCATGCACAGAGCCTAAAAGGGTAAAGGTGAGGCCCTCTTTTTGTGCTTCCCAAATTTGAGGCTCAGCAAAAGAAAGTGATGAAAACATCAGTGCGACAATCAGAATGTATTTTTTTTTCATAATCTCTCCAACGTTTAATACCCAAAGTCTTTGAAGATGCGCCCCTGCGAAAAGCGAGTGAAGCCCCTGGGCATAGATTGACGCTCTGATTGGGCGGAACGAGCCTAGCCAATACCTACGCAGCTTCAAAGGTGACGGCTTGTGCGTTATTGAGCCAGGGAATTTAAGAAGGCGTCATAATGCGCCAGCGCATTGGCATTGCCTTTGTTGGTTTGGCAGACCCCTTTTTGATATTGAAAATTAAAAACATCAAACCATAAATCCAATAAATGTGCGTTCTCGTGTTCACCCAACATATCGAGTACCCTTGCTCCCACTTCTGCTGTGGAAAATTGATATTCTAATGTCGTCTTTCGAATAGTATATCGAGCGTCTTTCCCTACGGGTGAACAGTTTATTGCATCGAGTTTTGTTTCGAAGGCCGATTTTGCATCAAATGAGACCATCGGAAATGGGTCTAAGTAAGGGCTTTTGCGAAACATTTTTTTCGCCTCGCGCCAACTGCCATCGAGCATGATAAAAAGGGGACGTTTTCCATTTTTGCACGCCACTTGATTCGTCAATACTTCTCGATCTTCATCTGCATATTCTTTTGGAAAAACAACAAAAGGTTGCCATTTTTCATCGTTAAGTACAGCTAAAAGTGCTTTGTTTTCTTCGGTTCGAGACCAAAGAAATGCAAAAGTATCGGGTATTAAATCAGCAATCAGTTTACCTGTATTGCTGGGTTTAAGAACCTCAGTGTCATACATTAATAATAAAAATCCAGATTGCGTTTTTATTTGTTCTTTTTTTGGTGCGAAAGGACAAATACAAAAATTTTTCGCTAATTGGCACAAGCCACAGCGTATCACTTTTTGCCCTCGTGCTTTAAACGTGGTGGTACTTTGACTTTTTCGAAATTGATGTAAGCGATGAACTGCGTGCATAGTGGGGTGTATATAGAGATAAATAGATCTCATCATCATAACATCGGCAGCTCTTGGTGTTGAGTTTTAAAATATTCGCTCATTTTGCGTTTTATCGGCATTTTTAAAGCTGTTTTCTTAAAAGAAAAATGCAGAAAAAAAGGAGTGACCTTTTTTAAGGAATGTTGATTTTGTATACTTTTTTTGTCTTTTTTTTCTTTTCTTTTTTGTTTTCCTTGCGGTCATCGCTTTTTGATCATGCACTCACGGTGCCGCTGTCTTTTTGTGAAAAAAAGGGCTTTGAATTTTCTGCGTTTTGGCAATCGACTCCTAGCACCATGATTTAAAATTTATCCTTATGTATTTCATGGGTTTGCATTTGGTAGGTCACCTCTTTGTTTCTTGGTGCATGGATTATTGATCTTCCCCTCAATAAATTGAAATAAATCCGTTGGTGTTTTTTATGGGCCTGAAGTTTGCTTATCAGCACAAAGTGCGCTCTATTATCTGAAATTTTATAGATAAGAAGAAATATCATGGCAATTTTACAAGGTTCTGCATTTCGTGTTTTGACGTCATTTGTTACATTTTTTTCTTCATCGGTCTACGCGACAGCTACAGCAGTAACAGCAGCAGCAACAACAACGGCCGTTACAACGACGGGACCGTCGAAAGAGAATCTTGCTACCACGTTTGTGGGACTCGTTTTGGTGATTTGTGTCATTTTTTTGTTGGCAAAGTTACTTAAGCGTTTACAAGAGACCTCCATTGGGGGGAAATCAAGCATGAAAATCATCAGTCATCTTGCCTTAGGTCAAAAAGAGCGGGTGCTTGTTTTGGATGTCAATGGAAAACAAATTGTAGTTGGGGTCACAGCCATGCAAATAAATCTCTTAATGGAATTGGATAACCCTATAATCGTAAAGGAAAAAGAGGTTTCTTTTTCATCTCAACTTAAAAATATCTTAAGAAGGAACGATGCCTCTTAAATACCGTGCTGCCATTATTTTGGCGATTTTTTGTTCTTTGATGACGTCTTTTTCTTTTGCTCAAGAAGAGATCTCCTCTCAAGCGGCCTCTGAAACGGTTTCTGAAACCTTAATGAACAGTGCGGGAGAAGCTTCTTTTATTCAAATGAAAAATGGAGGAGGGATTTCTGCGCTGACCATGAGTGTGAACCCTGATGGCAGTGAAGATTATTCAGTGACCTTGCAAATTTTGGCACTGATGACCGCTTTGGGATTTCTTCCTGCCATTGTGATCCTTATGACTTCTTTTACTCGGATTGTGGTGGTCATGGGTATTTTGCGTCAAGCAATGGGCTTACAGCAGACCCCTTCGAATCAGGTGATCATTGGGATTGCTATGTTTTTGACGTTTTTTGTGATGTCGCCTGCCATAGAGCGCATTAACACAACGGCTGTGCAACCTTATATCAATGAACAAATTTCAGTGCGTGAAGCCTTTGAAAAAGCGCAGATCCCTCTGCGTGATTTTATGTTAAAGCAAACCCGTATTAAAGATTTGGAAACCTTCGTGACGATGTCAGGCTCGGAGGCCCTTGACCCACAAACGGTTCCAATCACCGTGTTAATTCCTGCTTTTATTACATCAGAGCTTAAAACCGCGTTTCAAATTGGTTTTATGTTATTTCTTCCTTTTTTGATCATTGATCTCGTTGTGGCCTCGGTTCTAATGGCGATGGGGATGATGATGCTTTCACCGATGATTGTTTCTCTTCCTTTTAAGTTAATGTTGTTTGTTTTGGTTGATGGTTGGAACCTGATCCTTTCAACCCTTGCTGGCAGTTTTGGCTAGGAGTTAATTTATGGCACCCGAAGCGTTTGTTGAACTCTTTCAAGATGCGTTGTATCTGGTTTTGATCATGGTTTCCGCCATTATTATTCCAGGTCTTATTGTGGGTT
This sequence comes from uncultured Enterovibrio sp., assembly GCA_947041315.1. GTDB lineage: Bacteria > Pseudomonadota > Gammaproteobacteria > Enterobacterales > Vibrionaceae > Enterovibrio. Next base: position 26,019 of record CAMRDW010000016.1, on the reverse strand, counting down.
TGGTGGTGGCGGTATTTCAAGCGGCCACATCCATAAATGAACAAACATTGAGTTTTTTACCTCGTCTGATAGCCACTTTGTTGGCCTTAATGCTTTTTGGTCATTGGATGACGCGTATTTTAATGGAGTATTTCTTTCGCTTAATGCAAGAAATACCCACTATTTTGTATTGATTAAGATTTAACGTGGAATTTCCTGCAAGCATTATTCTCGATTGGATGGCCCAATTTTTTTGGCCCTTGACCCGCATTTCTTCCATGATGATGACGATGACCTTTTTTGGTGCGCGTTTTGTGCCTGTCCGAGTTCGTTTGTATTTGTCCCTTGCCATTACGTTTGCTGTAATGCCCGCGTTACCGAAAGGGCCTTTAGAGATTGAAATTGTCTCTTATGGCGGATTCCTTATTTTGTCTCAGCAAATCATCATTGGTATTGCCATGGGGACTGTGACTCAATTTATTACACAAAGTTTTGTTTTATTAGGGCAAATCATTGGTATGCAATCCAGTTTAGGGTTTGCTTCTATGGTTGACCCTGCGAACGGTCAGAACACCCCATTATTGGGGCAGCTTTTTATGTTTCTGGCAACCTTGTTGTTTCTTGCAACCGATGGGCATTTGCAAATGCTCCATCTTGTGATTATGAGCTTTAAAAGTTTACCTGTTGGTGAGATGTTTGAGAGGGTCAACTACCGCTTGCTTGCGAGTTGGTTTGGGATCATGTTCCATGTTTCTTTGGGAATGGCTTTGGCGGGGATCATTGCACTTTTAACTGTCAACCTTTCGTTTGGTGTGATGACGCGGGCAGCGCCTCAGCTCAACATCTTTTCTTTAGGATTTTCTTTTGCGTTGCTCGTGGGGCTCTTGGTTTGTATCTATATTTTGAACGGCATTTTGCCTCATTATCTTAATCACTGGGAAACCGGCCTTGATACCATTTGCACTCTTATTCGTCTTGATTGCTCTTTGTCTGGAGTCCCCTAATGGCTGAAGACGAAGGCCAAGAACGTACCGAAGACGCCACAGCACGAAGGCGACAGCAGGCGAGGGAAAAAGGTCAGGTCCCGCGCTCAAGAGAACTGGCATCGGCCGCTGTACTGATTGTTGGCGCGCTTTCTTTGATTTGGTTTGGCCCTGAACTGGGTAAAGCGTTAATGGCGGTGATGCGCCAATTATTTGTTTTGACGCGCGAAGAAATTTTTGATGTCTCCGCTTTGGGGATTGTTGTTTATAACACCATCTACATTACCATTTGGCCTTTGGTCTTGATTCTTTTTGTTTTATTTGTTGCGGCTTTTCTTTCTGCTATTGCTCTTGGCGGGATTTCTTTTTCTTGGGAAGCGGCGCGTCCAAAAGTTTCAAAAATGAACCCGATGCAAGGGCTCAAACGGATGTTTAGCAAGCAAAGCTTGGTTGAGCTTGTGAAGTCTATTTTGAAAGTCTTGTTGGTTTCAGGGGTGGCGTACTATTTGATCATGGGGAGTCTTAATGAATTTTATGAGCTCCATATCGAAACCTTTCCAACCAATTTATACCATTCTCTTGATATCTTGATGGATTTCGTTTTATTGATTTGTTGCTCTTTGTTGGTTGTCTTGTTCATTGATGTGCCTTTTCAAATCTGGCAGCACAATGAAGAGCTTAAAATGACGAAACAAGACATCAAGGATGAATACAAAGACACGGAAGGAAAGCCTGAAGTCAAAGGGCGTATTCGAATGTTGCAAAGAGAAATGGCCCAGCGACGCATGATGGCGGAGGTGCCTTTAGCCGATGTTATTATCACGAACCCGGAACATTATTCTGTTGCGTTGCGTTACGACAGCAAAACGGAGCGAGCCCCTGTAGTGATTGCGAAAGGATCTGATTTTATGGCATTAAAAATCAGAGAAATTGCCCGCGAGCATGATGTTCCTCTGGTTCCGGCTGCCCCATTGGCCCGGGCTATTTATTACAGCACGGAGCTTGAAGAGCCTATCCCTGACGGATTGTTTGCCGCTGTGGCTCAATTGTTGGCCTATGTCTTTTTGCTTAAGCAATTTCAAAAAGGACGAGGTAAAAGACCGAAACCGCTGCAGGATAAACAATTACCCATACCGACAGAATTACGTCGTTAATGGGTTATAATTGAACGAGAAAAAATAACTGATTGAAATTAAAAATAAACAAATGTGGTTCGTTTTTTGCTTTAACAAAATAACGGCGGCTTAATGAAAAGAATACTATGAAGCTTTCTTTGCCATATTACGACAAGATCCAACAAAAAATCCCCTTCAAATTGAATCGAAAATTGCCCGCCATCGGTGCGCCGCTTTTGGTTCTTTCGACCTTGGGTATGGTTGTTCTTCCTGTGCCGACCTTGCTTTTGGATTTGATGTTTTCTTTTAATATTGCATTGTCTTTGCTTGTGCTTCTTGTCACCATTTACACTCGACGCCCCCTTGATTTTGCCGTCTTTCCTATTGTTTTGTTGATTTCAACCTTAATGCGTTTAGCCTTGAATGTGGCTTCAACCCGTGTGGTTCTTTTGTATGGGCATGAAGGCCCAGGAGCTGCTGGAGAAGTGATTGAAGCCTTTGGATCGGTTGTTATCGGCGGAAATTATGCTGTCGGCTTGGTGGTGTTTATTATATTGATGATCATCAATTTTATGGTTGTTACAAAAGGGGCGGGTCGAATTTCAGAAGTGAGCGCACGTTTTACTTTGGATGCTTTGCCGGGCAAACAAATGGCCATTGATGCTGATTTGAATGCCGGACTCATTAATCAAGATCAGGCGCGAACAAGGCGTCAAGAAGTGACAAAAGAAGCCGATTTTTATGGCTCTATGGACGGTGCGTCAAAATTTGTAAAGGGCGATGCTATTGCGGGGATCATGATTTTGGTCATCAATATCATTGGTGGCCTGGCCATTGGAATGCTCCAATATAAGTTAGGATTTTCAGAAGCGATTGAGATTTATACCCTTCTTACCATTGGGGATGGTTTAGTTGCTCAAATACCTTCTTTGTTACTTTCAATTGGTGCCGCCATCATGGTGACGCGTCAAAATACCGATGAAGATATGGGTCAGCAAATGGTTTATCAGTTGGTTGATAATCCAAAGGCCTTGATCATTTCAATCAGTATTCTTTTTATTATGGGCATTGTGCCTGGAATGCCACACTTACCTTTCTTGTCTTTGGCTGCAGTATGCAGTGCTTTTACTTATTGGAAAATAAAACAAAAAGCGAAGGAAGAAAAGGCTTTTGAAACCCCTCAAGAGCCTGAGATCTTGCCGACAAAGATGAAAGAATTGTCTTGGGATGATGTACAGCCTGTGGATGTGATTGGCTTGGAGGTGGGGTATCGTTTGATCCCGATGGTCGACCGAGATCAGGGAGGCGAATTATTAGAGCGAGTCAAAGGGGTGAGAAAAAAATTATCTCAAGACTTTGGTTTTCTTATTCCTCCTGTACACATTCGAGATAATTTAGAATTAGCGCCTAATTCTTACCGGATCACATTAATGGGGGTGGGTGTCGGTGACGCGGACATACGTCCTGACAAAGAACTTGCGATTAATCCTGGACAGGTTTTTGGCTCTGTTGAAGGGGAAGCCACTGTTGATCCTGCGTTTGGTTTAGATGCGATTTGGATTGAAAAAAATCAACGAGAGCATGCACAAGCATTAGGTTATACCGTGGTGGATTCTGCAACAGTTTTAGCCACGCATTTGAGCCAAATGTTGACCAATAATGCGGAGCGATTGTTAGGGTACGAAGAGGCTCAAAACCTCATCGATATGCTGGCTAAGCAATCCCCTCGTCTCGTGGAAGGCTTGATCCCCGATTTGGTGCCTTTGAGTGTGGTTGTTAAAGTCATGCAAAATTTGCTCAGTGAGGCCATTCCAATACGTGATGTGCGAACCCTTGTTCAGACCATTTCAGAATATGCAACGAAGAGTCAAGATCCTGACATTTTGACTGCCGCAGTAAGGATTGCGCTCAAGCGAATGATCGTACAAGAAATCAACTCCACAGCGCCTGAATTACCTGTAATTACCTTAGTTCCAGAATTGGAACAAATATTGCATCGTACTATGCAGGCGTCAGGCGGTGAATCTTCTGGTATTGAACCCGGGCTTGCGGAACGATTACAGCAAAGTTTGGCAGAAGCGACACAGCAACAAGAACTGCAAGGTGAACCGGCAGTGCTTCTGACATCCGGAGTCTTACGTTCAACTCTGGCTAAATTTGTTAAAAATACAATCCCGACACTTCGTGTTTTGTCATATCAAGAAGTGCCGGATGAAAAGCAAATAAGAATTGTTAAAGCGGTTGGCAACTGAAGTCTCTATATCAGTGAATCAGGACAACGATTTTGAAAATTAAACGTTTTTTTGCAAAAGACATGAGAACCGCTTTAGCCGAAGTGAAGGAGTCACTGGGGGCTGATGCTGTGATTATGTCGAACAAAAAAGTAACGGGTGGAGTAGAAATCGTTGCGGCGGTGGACACTGAGGCTGCGCCATGTGATCCCCGTAAAGAAATGCAGAAGGCGCAAATGGCACAAGACATGGGTCTTGTTCAACAATCACGCCGTTTGGATGACGATAAAGTTCATTTGCAACGCGATCTCCATAAAGAGGCCAGAAATAAACCGCTGAATAGCTCACTCGGGAATAAATTTTCAAATCTGCTGAATCGATACCAATCACAGCTGACCGAAGGCGCATCTCACAGAGAGTCAGAGCAAAATCCTGACAGTTTAAATGCTTTATTGGCTCGTCAACAAAAAGCCTCTGGACGGCAACAAGAATCCACATTTCGTCAAGAGTCCTCGGCAGAACGCCAAAATTATACACGACGTCAAACTCAAACCTCTTTTGACTCTTCCTCGCTCCCCCAAAACGATGCAGTAAACCGAAAAGATCCGCTAGAACAAGGTTATGGGTTAACTCGAAATCAGCAAAAGAAAGGGAAAGAGCTTGAGAATTTATATCGTCAAAACCGTGACGATATAGAACGTCGTGATCCTCGAACGCATTTAAAGCAAGATCGACGTTTTGAGATGAATTCTCAAGATGCACGTAAAACAGCACCTCGTCATTCTGACGAGATTGAAATGATGCGTAAAGAAATGTTGGCCATAAGGCGCTTACTTGAACATCAACTTTCTGGCCTCATGTGGCAAGAAGTTGAACGAAAAGAGCCTTTGCGCGCCATGCTTATCAAGCGTTTAGAAAATATGGGGCTCTCTCCTATTCTTGCAGATCAACTTGCAGGATACATTCCGGAAGAGACATCCCCGAAAGATGCTTGGTCAGAATTGCTCGCTTTGGTATCAGATCAAATCATTACTTCTAATGAAAATATTCTTGAAACTGGAGGGGTGATTGCACTTCTCGGGCCAACAGGGGTTGGAAAAACAACGACCATTGCCAAATTAGCAGCCCGAGCGGCCATGGATTTTGGACCTGAAGAAATTGCTTTGGTGACAACGGACACTTTTCGTATAGGTGCACATGAACAGCTGGCCACTTACGGACGCATTTTATCTTGCCCAGTAAAAGTGGCTAAAGATGCAGAAGAACTGGCTGATATTTTGTATCAATTAAGACATCGTCGTTTGATTTTATTGGATACTGCCGGGATGGGGCAACGTGATCTTAGGTTATCAGAACAACTTGATACGCTCATTCAAAACAGCGGTTCACATATCCGCAGTTTACTTGTGTTGCCTGCCACTTCACAGCGTCGGGTGTTACAGGAAACGATTGACCATTTTCGGCGAATTCCTCTTTCAGGTTGTGTATTAACGAAGTTAGATGAATCTTTAAGTCTGGGTGAAATCCTGAGTGTAACCATAGAAAACGCCTTGCCAGTGACTTACCTTGCTGATGGGCAGCGAGTGCCAGAAGATATTCGGCAAGCGAGTGGGCGGTATCTAGTGAATAAGGCCAGTGAGCTGATGGAACAAAATTCAGAGCAGCAAAATCATTTCTGGAGTACTGATACACCAGAATCGAATGCGGCGGACTTTTATGATTGAGATAAGCATGCATGATCAAGCAAGCGGTTTGCGCCGCATGACGAATCCAACACGGACGAAAGTCATTACAGTGACAGGTGGAAAGGGAGGGGTGGGTAAAACCAATATTTCACTTGGGATGGCAACTGCGATGGCAAAGCAAGGAAAAAAAGTCATGGTGTTGGATGCTGATTTAGGATTAGCAAATATCGATGTACTTCTTGGTTTACGAGTGGGAAAAAATTTAAGTCATGTCATGCATGGAATTTGTGACTTAAAAGATATTATTATAGAAGGGCCACATGGTTTAAGAATTATTCCAGCCTCTTCGGGCATGCGTGATATGACAGAGCTTAGCACGGCCCAACATGCAGGACTTATACGGGCATTTGGTTCGCTTGATGAAGAAATTGATGTGCTCGTTGTAGATACTGCCGCTGGGATTTCAGATATGGTATTGAGCTTTTCTCGTGCGGCCCAAGATGTACTCGTGGTTGTGTGTGATGAGCCGACCTCAATCACCGATGCCTATGCATTAATTAAGCTCTTAAGTCGAGAACACGGAGTCAGAAGATTCAAGGTAGCGGTGAACATGGTTCGAAGTTATCGAGAAGGTCGTGATTTATTTACAAAACTGACTCGTGTAACAGAAAAATTTTTAAGTGCTAATCTAGAATTAGTAGCATGTGTTCCTTTAGACGAAAGAGTACGTCAATCCGTGAAAAAGCAAAAGGTTATTGTTGACGCTTTTCCAAAGTCACCGGCTGCATTGGCATTAAATGCATTGGCGAATAAAGCCTTAACTTGGCCTGTCCCGAGACATCCTGGTGGGCATTTGGAGTTCTTTGTTGAGCGCTTGCTTGTTCGTGATGGAACGGTTGGAGATTATCTCGGTGAATAAAACCTTCACCTACAGCAGAAAAGGAGCATCCAGAGAATTTATTTTTGAACAATATTCCACATTAGTGAAACGTATTGCTCATCATCTTGTTTCTCGATTGCCACCGAATGTGCAGGTTGAGGATTTAATTCAGGCTGGAATGGTTGGCTTGCTTGAAGCTCAACAGAATTATGACCCGTCTAAAGGCGCGAGTTTTGAAACTTATGCAGGGATACGAATTCGTGGTGCCATGCTTGATGATATTCGAAAAGGCGATTGGGTACCTCGTTCTGTTCATAAACATAATCGGCAAATCAGTGACGCGATTATGCAATTGGAAGGTGAACTGGGTCGTGATCCTAATGATAAAGAAATTGCCAAATACTTGGAAATGGATATAAAACAATATTATCAAGTTCAAAATGATATTAATGGCGGACGTCTTATTGGAATTGAGGATTTAGGTGTCAGTGAAGATGCTTTTGTTATAGAAAGTCGTCGTGAAGAAAATCTTCCTTTTGAAGAGGTTTTAGAGAGCAGTTTTAAGGGTGAATTGACCTTGGCAATCAAAAACCTTCCAGAAAGAGAAGCTTTGGTCCTTTCTCTTTATTATGATGAGGAATTAAACCTCAAAGAGATTGGGGCCATTATTGGGGTCAGCGAATCCCGAGTATGTCAGATTCAAAATCAGGCAACACAACGTTTACGGGCCAAACTTTCTGCTTGGTCTAAGTAAATTTAATCATTGTTAGGGACCTCACCGGAGGCAGTTTTGGACACAAATATGAAGATCCTCATTGTTGATGACTTTTCAACAATGCGCCGTATCGTAAAAAACCTCCTTCGTGATCTGGGTTTCAACAATACTGTTGAAGCAGATGACGGCTTAACAGCATTGCCAATCTTAAAAAAAGGCGGTATTGATTTTGTTGTCACAGATTGGAATATGCCAGGAATGCAAGGAATTGATTTGCTGAAAAACATTCGAGCAGATGATGCATTTAAGCATCTCCCTGTTTTGATGATAACAGCAGAGGCCAAGCGTGAACAGATTGTTGAAGCTGCGCAAGCAGGTGTGAATGGTTACATTGTGAAACCTTTTACAGCAGCCACACTCAAAGAAAAATTGGATAAAATATTTGAGCGTATGTGATTTGTTTCTTCGGACATAAAGGAATATTTGAACGATGATAACAATCGACCAAGCTAAAGAGCTGGTCAGTTTACTTGAGAGTGGGAATCAGGATTCGGCAAATGAGTTATTGGGTAAAATTGCCCTTGACTCATCTAATCCCCTTTTCATTGAAGTGGGTAAATTGACAAGACAATTGCATAATTCTCTTGCTGATTTTCGATTAGATCCCCGTGTTAATGATTTGGCGATAAACGAAATCCCACATGCAAAAGATCGACTGCAATTCGTGATGGAAAAAACGGAAATTGCTGCAAATCGAACCATGGATGCAGTCGAAGCAACCTTGCCTATTGCAGATAATTTAAAAGAATGCCTTTCTGAAGTTAGACCCCAGTGGAATAACTTAATGGGAGGCAAAATTGATGTAAACAATTTTAAGCACCTATGTCATCAGATAGATCAGTTACTTACGCAAGTTGAAGGAGATACAACCAAGTTGCATAGTCAATTGACTGAAATCCTAATGGCTCAAGATTTTCAAGATTTAACGGGACAAGTGATTCGTCGCGTTATTGATATGGTTCAAGAAGTTGAAAAACAATTAGTGGATATATTAACTGTTTTTAGACTCGATGCCGAGGAAGTCAACATCGAGCAAAAAACAGACATTGAGGCTGAAGGCCCCATCGTCACTGAAGAAAAGCGTCAGGAAAAACATGTGATGCAAAGTCAGGACGACGTTGATGATCTGCTTTCTAGCTTAGGCTTTTAGGAGTGCGATATGAGCTTTGAAATGGATGAAGAAATCCTGCATGATTTTTTGATTGAAGCAGGAGAGATTCTGGAGTTGTTATCTGAACAATTAGTTGATTTAGAAAAAACGCCAGAAGATCGCGATCTTCTAAATGCTATTTTTCGTGGCTTTCACACCGTAAAAGGCGGTGCGGGTTTTCTGGCATTGACAGAGCTTGTTGATACCTGCCATGGCGCAGAGAATATCTTTGATAATCTTCGTAATGGGGGAAGAGAGCTTTCTCCTGAAATTATGGATACCATTCTTCAAGCACTTGATACGGTCAATGAACAATTTGGATGCGTACAAGAACGTGTTCCGGTTCCCACCGCTGACCCATCACTTCTCGCGGCGTTGCATAAATACAGCTCTCCAGCTTCAAGTGATGAAGATGTTGCAAATACGCCCGATATGCCTGAACCGGAAGTGGAAGTTACGCCGGATCCAGAGCCTGAGAAAAACGATATAGCTGATATCGCGCGCGATTCTGTTGATGAAATTACAGATGATGATTTTGACCGTTTGTTAGATCAGCTTCATGGGAAAGGACAAGGTCCCGCCTCTTCAACGACCTCCGTTGTTTCTCCTTCTGGTGATATAACGGACGACGAGTTTGAACGCTTGCTTGATGATATACACGGTACAGGAAAGAGCCCAGGGAAAGCATCAGGAACAACAGCTGAAACTTCAGCAAAAGTGGAAGCACCTAAAACTTCGGCTTCTGATGACTTTACAGATGATGAATTTGACAGATTGTTGGATGAAATTCATGGGAAAGGGAAAAGTATTCATCATACCGTTTCTCATGATGAAAAAATCAACCAAACCTCTTTAAAACCGCAAGCCTCAGAAAAAGAACTCAAAGAAGAAAAAGCACCGACACCCAAAGCGACTCCGCCAGTGCCCGTAAAACCTTCTCCACTTGCAAAAGTAGAAGAAAAAAAAGCGGCCGCACCTCAAGTCGAACAAACTGTGCGTGTGAATACGTCAACACTTGATACCATCATGAATATGGTTGGCGAATTGGTGCTTGTGAGAAATAGACTGGTGAGCCTTGGGGCCAACAGTGAAGATGAAAATATGGCAAAAGCGGTCACAAATCTTGATGTTGTGACTGCAGATTTACAAGGCGCCGTTATGCAAACACGCATGCAGCCTATTAAAAAAGTATTTGGTCGTTTCCCGCGTGTTGTTCGCGATTTGGCTCGAACCCTTAAAAAAGAAATTGTTCTTGAAATGAGAGGGGAAGAAACGGATCTTGATAAAAATTTGGTAGAGGCATTAGCTGATCCAATGGTTCACTTGGTTCGTAACTCGGTGGATCATGGTATAGAAATGCCCGCTGTACGTGAAAAAAATGATAAACCACGTGTTGGCACGGTCACTTTAGCTGCTTCGCAAGAGGGGGATCATATTTTGTTGACCATCGAAGATGATGGCGGCGGTATGGACTCAGACAAACTCCGAGGTATTGCGGTTGACAGAGGCTTAATGGATACGGATGCAGCAGCCCGCCTAAGCGATACTGAAGCATTTAATTTAATTTTTGCTCCTGGCTTTTCAACAAAAACAGAAATTTCAGATATCTCTGGCCGTGGTGTAGGGATGGATGTAGTGAAAACAGCGATAACACAGCTCAATGGAACCATATCCATTGATTCTGTGTTGGGGCGTGGCACGATTATTTCTATAAAAGTTCCACTGACGCTGGCTATTTTACCCACATTAATGGTTGGTATTGGAAATAACCCTTACGCCTTTCCATTATCAAATGTAAATGAAATTATTAGCCTGGATTTATCCAAGACAAATACTGTTGATTCTCAATTAACCTTAATTGTTCGTGATAAAGCGATTCCTTTATTTTATTTACAAGATTGGTTATGTCGTGATCGAACGTCAACAATGGACAGGGCAAATGGCCATGTTGTTATCGTCCAAATAAGTCATCAGCCTATTGCTTTTGTGGTTGATTCCTTAATAGGGCAAGAAGAGGTTGTTATCAAACCACTTGATGACATGTTGCAGGGAACGCCTGGCATGGCAGGTGCGACAATAACCAGTGATGGGCATATCGCATTAATTTTGGATGTGCCTAATCTTCTTAAACGCTATTCTGGTCGATAACATATTAAAGGAATATCATGACGCTCAAAGTGTTAGTAGTGGATGACTCGAGTTTTTTTCGTCGGCGTGTAACTGAGATCATTAATTCAGATCCAAATTTAGAGGTGATAGATTCAGCGATTAATGGGAAGGAAGCGGTTGAAAAAGCAGAAAAATTAAAGCCAGATGTGATTACGATGGACATAGAAATGCCTGTAATGAATGGCATTACTGCTGTTCGTCAAATTATGGCATCTAATCCTACGCCTATTTTGATGTTTTCTTCTTTAACCCATGAAGGTGCAAAAGAAACGCTTGATGCTTTAGAAGCAGGAGCTCTTGATTTTATACCGAAAAGATTTGAGGATATTGCACGTAACCGCGAAGAAGCTATTTTACAACTTCAGCAACGCGTGAAAGAAATCGCACGAAAAAGTACAGGGATGCAAACAAGTTCGTCGGGATTGAATCTCTTGACGACGAAGGATGCATCCGATGCTACGCCGACAGAGAGTTCACGAGCCTTGAATAAAGGTGTACGGCCACTTATCTCTGATATAACGAAAACGCCTCATAATTGGAAGAACTTTCAAGCGTCTGGTAAATCGTATCTGGTTTTAGCTATTGCTACATCGACAGGTGGCCCGATTGCATTGCAAAAAATCTTAAGTCAATTGCCTAAGAATTTCCCATACCCTATTTTGTTGATTCAGCATATGCCAGAGGCATTTACTGCCGCTTTCGCACAGCGGTTAAATCTCTTGTGTCAAATAAACGTGACGGAAGCAAAAGATGGAGAAATGATAAAACCGGGAACAGCTTACTTGGCTCCAGGTGGTTTACAAATGATGATAGAAGGGCGCCCCGGTACGACTCGTATTAAGATTGTAGATTCGGGAGAAAAAATTAATTATAAACCGTCTGCTGATATTACTTTTGGTTCTATATCCAAGATATACACAGATAAAGTGCTTTCTTTAGTTCTTACTGGTATGGGATCTGACGGAAAAGAAGGGGCGCGGATCTTAAAAGAAGGAGGCTCGACTGTTTGGGCACAAGATGAAGAAACATCTGTTGTTTATGGTATGCCACAGGCTGTTTCAAAAGCAGGTATTTCAACGCTGGATTTACCTATCGAGAAAATTCCTGAATGTGTTTTAGCCGAGATGAACGTTATCTAAGGAGAGAATGTGATTGTTTGGTGTATCGCAAACCAGAAAGGTGGCGTGGGGAAAACAACCACAACAATTACCTTAGCCGGACTTTTGACTGAGAGAAAAAAACGCGTATTACTAATCGATACGGATCCTCATGCATCTTTGACGACGTATTTAGATTTTGATTCTGAAAATCTTGTTCTTACTTTATTCGATTTATTTCAATTAAAAGCCATTAATCGAGAAAATGTTTTCCCCTTAATCCTAAAAACTCAATTTGATAATCTCGATTTATTACCCTCACATATGTCCTTGGCAACCCTTGATCGTTCAATGGGAAATCGAGGTGGTATGGGGTTGATCTTAAAGAAGATGTTAATGTGTTTACAAGAAGATTATGACTATGTATTGATTGATTGTCCTCCTATTTTGGGCGTGATGATGGTCAATGCTTTGGCGGCCAGTGATCGTATTCTAATTCCCGTGCAAACAGAATTTTTAGCCATGAAAGGGCTAGAAAGAATGATAAGAACACTGCAAATAATGCAAAAATCTCAAAGTACAATATTTAAAGTGTGTATTGTTCCAACTATGTATGACAAGCGTACGCGTGCATCATTGGAAGCACTGCAAGAGTTAAAAATTCGTTACCACGATAAAGTTTGGACTTCAGCAGTACCTATCGACACAAAGTTCAGGGACGCAAGCTTTAAGCATTTACCCCCGTCGTATCATTCGAAAAATTCTCGTGGTGTTTTTGCATATAAAACCTTGCTCTCTTATTTGGAGCGGCTTGAACAGGATGAAAAATAGCGATGTTGTATCCAGTGCTCAGGCGTTGGATGAGTATTTTGATGCGTTGTTGCTGGATGTTTTTTCTTCGCATGATCAACATATTGATACTAAAGTGAATTCAGTTGATTTTTCCAGAAGTGATTTTGTTTTAATGCCTCAATCTAGGATGTCATTGTCTTCAGACATTTGCAGTCTAACCTTAACAGAAGAGCGGCGAGATTTAACATCCGTTGAAAAGTTGTTACGTCATTTAAAATTTGAAGATGCGCCTGAAACTGAAGAAAAAGGCCTTCATTTTAAGACGGTTGAGGGCACACTAATAACAGAAAAAAGGGGCTCTCCACTTGTAAAAGAAGAGGAAGTCACACCAAACGGCGTTTTGGTATCGCTCCTTAAAGAAGAAGCGTTCATTGAGAATGAAAAAAACATTGCTCCCGCTCTTGAAACACAAAAAGACATTGAAATACCGAGTGAAGTAAATTCAATTCTTGAAAATGATTTTGGTTTTAAGGCTTCATCGAACGATAAATCGCTGCTTGAATGGGAAAATATCCTTTCTGAAGAGACATTTCAAGTTTTGTTTTTTGAGTCTTTTGGTGTGACTTACGCTGTTCCTTTATCTCAATTGGGAGGGATTTATCGATTAAAGGCTTGCAATCATCTCATTGGTCGGCCTGATTGGTATTTAGGATTACAGATAGATAATCAAAAACAATTTGATGTTGTTGATATGGCTAAATGGGTCATGCCTGAGAAAATACCGGATAACACGCATCGTGATGACTATAATTATATTGTTGTTTTAGATGCAGGTATGTGGAGCTTGGCTTGCAATTCTTTGTTAGGCACACAGTTACTCAGTAAAAAACAAATTAGGTGGCGTGAGCACGCAGGTAAAAGACCTTGGTTAGCAGGATTAGTGAAAGAGAAAATGTGCGCTTTGATTCATGTAGAAGCACTCATTTTTATGCTTAACCAAGGGATTAATGCCAAAACGTTGGCTTAATCAAGGGATTAATGCCAAAACGTTGGCTTAATTTACGTGAAATAGTATCTTAAGAGGTTAATAAATGTCTCAGGTAGCTGAAGTTCAAAAAGACAATGTAAATGACGAAGTGCTTCAGTGGGTGACCTTCCAATTGGAAGATGAAACCTACGGTATCAACGTGATGCAAGTCAGGGAGGTGTTGCGTTATACTGAAATTGCTCCTGTTCCAGGTGCGCCAGAATATGTTCTTGGGATTATCAATCTCCGAGGAAATGTGGTTACGGTGATTGATACGCGTTCTCGTTTTGGTTTGGTTCAAGCAGAAGCGACAGATAATTCTCGGGTTATTGTGATTGAAGCTGAGTCTCAGGTTGTCGGAATCATGGTTGACAGTGTTGCGGAAGTTGTTTATCTGAGAACATCTGAAATAGATACTACGCCCAGTGTTGGTACAGACGAAAGCGCTAAATTTATTCAAGGTGTCAGTAACCGTAATAGTAATTTACTTATTTTGGTCGATTTAAACAAACTTCTCTCTGACGAAGAGTGGACAGATGTGGCCACCTTGTAATGTTTCAATATTTTTTATCCTGGCTGCCGTTGTGTCTTGCTCTTTTTTCAATGGCAGTTGTGCTTGCTATCCATCGTCAAGGAAAAAAAGCAAGACTCAGCGCTGAAGCGAAATTTCATGCAATGGAACTCTTATTTAAAAATGCTCGTCAACACAATGAAAGTCTGACAAAGCAGCTCAGTGAATTACGTGCAGGCGCCATTGGAATGAGTCAAAAACTAGCTTCGCTTTCTGGGCGTTTTGATGATTTACTGGACAAACAGAGTGAAATGGAAATGAATGACGCAGACGGTCGACTTTATAGCCGTGCGAATAAAATGGTTGAACTAGGTGCTGATCTTTATGAATTAATGGAAGAGTGTGATCTTCCTAAAGCCGAAGCGGAACTTTTACTTAGTATTAAAAAGCCACGGATGCATCGATAAAATCTTGTGTAGAAATATAAGAGTCTGAACTCTGAAATTTTCGTCTGCTAACACGGTTTTTAAATACCAAGATTGGTTCTATCACTTAAGGGATAAATAATTTTTACACGGATCCCCGCTACATCGCTAAAACAATCCTTCACCCCTTCTCTTTGACGTTGTCTTGCCTTAGAAGCAATGTTGGTATTTCTTGTACGCGTCCAACCTATTACATTTTGAACTTATGACAAAGGTTTCACTTTCTTGGCATCAAACTGTTTCTTAAAATGATATTTTCAAACTAAATGAAATGATGATGAATATATCGTTTCTCAAACTTCTTCATTTATATGTTCTTTTTCCCAGCCTGGAGGCGTTTTTCCATCTAAATACCAGGCATAAGCAATTAATTGGGCAATGATTAAAAAAAGAGGTTTTGGAATTTCATCGCCAATTTCTAAAGCGCTGAGCCATTTTAACAGCGTTTCATCACTGTGAATTAATCCCCCTGTTCTCTTCATTTCGTTGATTATTTTTTCGGCAAGTTCGTCCTGGCCTTTTGCTGTTACTTGAGGTGGTGTTATGCCGTTGTAGCGAAGTGCGATGGCACTTTTTGTTTCATTTTTCATACTTGTATATTTAATCCTGCTTTATGATCTAATGTCGGAGGGCTCTCGACAACCTTGATGTTGCATGTACAAATGAAAAGATGATGTTTTTTCAGTTGTTCTTCTAAAATGGGCCAGGTTTTATTGAGTTCTTTTGCCAGTTCTTTTGAGTCGGTTGAAAAGGCCAATTCCAGCTTATTTTCTTGTAAGGTAGCCGTTGCGCTTAATTGGCGATTTTTCGAAAGTGTTAAGTTAATGGTGATGCTCCAGCTTGATTTCCTCTGTTTTTTTTCTTGCTTTTTTTTGATGCAAACTTGCGCGAGAGAGAGTGTATTTTCTGAAAAAGGGAACACCCAATGAGTTTCTCCGGGCTTTTGATTTTCTGTTGTTTTTTGTTCTGCGAGAAGCATCAGGGCCGCTTTTATTTTTGTGTTTTCTTCTAGACTGTTTGTTGGTAAAGAGAGTTGTTGTAGCGTTTCAATTAGTGATTTATCAGCGTGCCTTTCTTTGAGCCATTGGGCTGCAAATTCTGGTTGAGTGGGCATTATGCTGTTTTTTAAAAAGAGAGATAAAAGAGATCCTGGCGTTGATTCTAAACGAAATAGAAGAGGGTAAAGATTGACTGATTTAATGAGTTGGGATAGTTGTGTGGTGGCGATTGATTGAGGGGGATCTTGGCCTATTTCTAATAAACGATGCACTGTTTTATTTTTTAGTGTCTCAATGATGAATGTTTTTATGTTGACTGTTTCATTGATTCTCATAATTAAGCTCAATTTTATGTTTAAGTATTCGCTTGATCTGCGTATGGCTTACGTTTTTAAAAATCTCTATGTTATTATCGTATAGGTTTCTTTTTTTATTTGGTAAACACGATTTTAATGTTGGAAATTCGTCAACTTAGCGCAATTCGTGATGAGCGAATTTTGTTTGAAAATCTCAATTTCAACGTCTCTCCTGGGGATTTGCTGCATCTGTTGGGCCCGAATGGCGCAGGAAAAACAACCTTATTGCGTATTATTGCCGGTTTAGGTTTGCCTGAGAGTGGAGAGGTGTATTGGAAGTCACAATCAATTAAATCTCACCGTGAAGATTTTCATCAGGATTTATTGTTTTTGGGTCATCACTCTGGTGTGAAGAGAGAACTGAGTGCTTTTGAAAATCTCGCGTTTTATCAAAAAATGCATGGTGCGTTAGATGAAGATCGTATTTGGAATGCATTGGCTTGTGCTGGGCTTTTAGGGTATGAAGAGGTTCTTGCCTCTCAGCTTTCTGCGGGGCAACATCGACGTATTGCTTTAGCAAGGCTTTGGATCACTGAGGCATTACTTTGGATTTTAGATGAACCTTTAACTGCGATTGATAAAGAAGGTGTACGCGTATTAGAAACCGTGCTTCAAAAACATGTGAACAACAATGGCATGGTTATTTTTACGACGCACCAAGACATGTTTATTGAAAATACAAAATTAAAACGTATTTTCTTGGGGGAATAATGGGTAAGACTTTCTATAGCCTCATATCCAGAGAATTGCGTATCGCTTTTCGTTGCCAGTCTGATGTATACAACCCTTTATGGTTTTTTATTCTTGTTATTACGTTGTTTCCCTTAGGTTTGGGACCCTCTCCCGTTTTATTAGCTCAAATCGCACCAGGGATTATTTGGGTTGCCGCTTTACTTGCAGCTCTTGTTTCTTTAGAGCGTCTTTTTCGAGATGATTATCTTGATGGTTCTTTAGAACAAATGCTCCTGATGCCTGTATCTCTTCATTTTGTTGTTTTTTCAAAGATTGTGGCGCACTGGTTGTTGGCGGGCTTTCCCTTGCTGATTATCAGCCCTCTTTTAGCCGTGTTACTGGCATTGGATTGGGAAACCTATAAAACGGTGCTTCTAACATTGTTGCTTGGTACGCCGACGCTGTATTTTTTAGGCGCGATAGGTGTGGCTCTGACTGTCGGATTAAGAAAAGGGGGGGTCCTTTTGAGTCTTTTGGTTTTACCTCTTTTTATTCCTGTACTTATATTTGCAACCTCTGCGATTGACATGGCCGCCAATGGTTATCCTGTTACGGGTCAGCTGGCCATGTTGGGGGCGATGCTTTTGGGCTCGGCTACCTTGTCTCCTTTTGCAGCTGCTGCAGCATTAAGAGTCAGCGTACAATAAACTTTTTTATTTATAACATAGAGCATTTTTTCATGTGGAAATGGCTTCATTCTTACGCCAAGCCTGAAGCAAGCTATTGGCTGTGCCATCGCTTGTTGCCTTGGTTTTCTGTTTTATCTTTGTTTTTATTGATGAGTGGCAGTATATGGGGCTTGGCGTTTGCGCCATCAGATTATCAACAAGGAAACAGTTTCCGGATCATTTACATTCACGTCCCTTCCGCTATTTGGTCTATGGGTGCGTATTTTGCAATGGCAACGGCGTCCTTTATTGGCCTGGTGTGGCAAATTAAAATCTCAGATTGGGCTGCGGCCGCAATCGCCCCTGTGGGGGCTCTTTTCACCGTTATCGCTTTGGCGACTGGAGCCATTTGGGGAAAACCTATGTGGGGGGCATGGTGGGTATGGGATGCAAGATTGACCTCTGAATTGATCCTTTTGTTTTTATTTTTAGGCGTGATAGGACTTTATAATGCCTTTGATGACGAGAAAACTGCTTCACGTGCGGCGGGTATTTTGGCCATTGTCGGAGTCATAAATCTTCCAATTATTCATTTTTCTGTTGAGTGGTGGAATACCTTGCACCAAGGAGCGACCATCACAAAATTTGCAAAGCCTTCAATTGCAGCTGAAATGCTCTGGCCTTTGTTGCTTAATATTTTGGGATTTGCTTTTTTTCTTGGGGCCGTGACATTGATGGGTATAAAAAACAAAATTTTGAAAAAAGAATCTCATAAACCTTGGGTTCGCGAATGGGTTGAAAGAGGCTAAACATGTATTTTTCTTCTTTTTCTGATTTTATTCATATGGGAGGTTATGCATTTTATGTGTGGCTTGCTTATGGGATCACGTTTGGAGGGATGATTTTAATCGTCATTTCTGAATATATGGCCAGCAAAAAAATTATACGTGAAATCAAGAATAAAAAAGAACGTGAGCGACGTATAAAAGCGGGTCAAAATATGGAGAACACCTTATGAATCCAAGGCGAAAAAAGCGATTGCTCTTGACCTTGTTCCTTTTTTGCGGCTTGAGCGGAACGGTTGCTTTGGTTCTTTATGCCCTTAATCAAAATATGAATTTGTTTTATACACCAACAGAAATTGTTCAAGGTAAACCTGATGGCTCGAAACCGCAAATTGGGCAAAAATTGCGCATCGGAGGGATGGTGGTGAAGGGGTCGGTAGAACGCGATCTTGATTCTTTGAATGTACGGTTTCGGGTCGAAGACATTGGTCCGCACGTCACGGTTATATTTGATGGTATTTTGCCTGATTTATTTCGAGAAGGGCAGGGCATTGTCGCACAAGGGGTGTTGATTGATGCGACCACCTTACAGGCGCATGAAGTTTTAGCGAAACACGATGAAGATTACATTCCACCGGAAGTAGCTGAGGCCATGAACAAAGTACATGAGCCACTTGAATACACCCCGCAACAAAAACAAGGTAGCCTTGAATGATCCCAGAATTAGGGCATTTTGCTCTTATTGTTTCTCTCTCTTTTTCTGTTTTGCTCAGTATTTATCCCTTATGGGGCGTGCAAACTGGAAATCAAGCGATGATGCGTTCTGCGCGTCCATTGTCCGCAGGCATGTTCTTCATGCTATTGATTTCGTTTATTACTTTAGGCTGGGCTTTTTACAGCAATGATTTTACTGTTTCTTATGTGGCGAATAACTCCAACAGTGCGCTGCCTTGGTATTATCGATTAACGGCGATTTGGGGCGCTCATGAAGGATCTTTGCTTCTTTGGGTCTTAATTCAAGCGGGTTGGACTTTGGCTGTGGCTCTTTTTAGCAGAGGCATGCCTTTAGAGTCTGTTGCTCGCGTCTTGGCCGTGATGGGAATGATTGGCGTTGGTTTTCTTCTTTTTATTATTTTGACCTCCAATCCTTTTGAACGCACCTTGCCTTATTTTCCGATTGATGGTCGTGATCTTAATCCATTACTTCAAGATTTTGGTTTAATTATTCATCCTCCGATGTTGTACATGGGATACGTTGGTTTTTCTGTGGCATTTGCTTTTGCTATTGCCTCTTTAATGGCTGGACGTTTAGATACGGCTTGGGCGCGTTGGTCTCGTCCTTGGACGACAGCAGCCTGGGTCTTTTTGACCTTAGGAATCGCGCTTGGCTCTTGGTGGGCTTATTACGAATTAGGTTGGGGTGGATGGTGGTTTTGGGATCCCGTTGAAAATGCCTCTTTTATGCCTTGGCTTGCTGGTACAGCCTTGATGCATTCATTGGCCGTCACTGAAAAACGAGGCACTTTTAAAGCTTGGACGGTGTTATTGGCTATTTCTGCGTTTTCATTGAGTTTACTCGGGACTTTTTTAGTGCGCTCAGGTGTTTTGGTCTCTGTTCATGCCTTTGCGTCGGATCCAACACGCGGTCTTTTTATTCTTGGATTTCTTGTGATCGTGATTGGAGGGTCTTTATTGCTTTATGCTTTAAAAGCCTCTCAAATCAGAGTCAGAGGTCAGTTTCAGCTTTTTTCTCGTGAAAATGTTTTATTGGGCAATAACATCCTTTTGGTCGCGGCCTTGGTGGTTGTTTTATTGGGAACCTTACTTCCTTTGGTCCACAAGCAAATGGGGTTGGGTTCGGTCTCTATTGGCGAACCTTTCTTTAATTTACTCTTCACTTGGTTGTCTGTGCCGTTTGTCTTTTTGTTGGGTGTTGGGCCTTTGGTGCGTTGGAAGCGTGACAATCTGAGTCGTGTAAAAAAAGAGCTCCTTATCAGTGCGTTGCTTTCTGTTCTTGCTGGGGTGGGCCTTGTCTTTTTATTAACCGATGTCTTTATGCCGATGGCGGCGCTTGGCGCTGTAATGGGTTTTTGGATTCTTATATTGCAATCTGTTGAAATATATCAACGGGCCACATTTCGTCATTCCTTCATGAAAGGAGTCGCTCTTTTAGGCCGCAGTCATTGGGCCATGGTTTTAGGGCATATGGGTTTTGCGATGTCTCTTTTAGGCATTGCCATGGTTCAAAATTATGATATTGAAAGTGATATTAAAATTGCACAGGGTGAACGTGTATTCATTAATGGGCATGAATTTCATTTTGCAGGATTACGTACTCAAAACGGTCCCAATTATGAAGGGTATATTGCCGATTTCGTGGTTTCGTATAACAAAAAACACATCACGACCTTGCATGCAGAAAAACGCTATTACACCGTTGGACGGGCCATGATGACCGAAGCGGCAATAGATGCTGGATTTTTTCGTGATTTGTATGTGGCGATGGGTGAACGATTAAGCGATGGTACGTGGGCTGTGCGTATTTATTACAAACCTTTTGTACGTTGGATTTGGCTTGGCGCTTTGATCATGTCCTTGGGGGGTTTGCTTTCAATATCCGATAAACGCTATCGTTTCCGTAAAGGTACATCCTTAAAATCCACGAAGGAACCGAAAAAGGAAATGTCATTATGAAGCGGCCTTTGCTTTTTATTCCCCTCGTTCTTTTTATGATTTTGGTTGGGGTTTTTTATCTTCAATTAGGCAGTAACGCCCAAGGCGATGATCCAACAAAATTAGAGTCGGTGCTTGTTGGGAAGCCTGTTCCGACTTTTCGTCTTGAAGATTTAGCTGAAGAGGGGAAATTGTACGATCAAAGCATTTTTCTCGGTCAACCTTTGTTGCTCAATGTGTGGGCAACTTGGTGCCCCACCTGTTATGCCGAGCATACCTATTTGAATCAATTGGCTAAAAATGGGGTTAAGCTTATCGGGTTAAATTATAAAGATGATCGCGGTAAAGGGATTGATTGGTTAAATGATCTTGGAAATCCATATTTAATCAGTCTGTTTGATGGAAACGGCATGTTAGGTTTAGATCTTGGGGTTTACGGTGCCCCTGAAACTTTTTTGATTGATGCCAAAGGGGTGATCCGCTATCGGCATGTTGGGGATGTCAATGAACGAAATTGGAATGAAACATTGCGCCCTCTTTATGAGCAAATGTTGTTAGAGGCAAAATTATGATGCATTCAATTCGAATTTTCCTCTTTTGCGTGCTGAGCTCTTGCGTGTTTTCTGTTTTTTCAGCCATTGAAATTTATGATTTTGATACGCCAGAGCAAGAATATACCTTTAAAAAATTAGGCAAAGAGTTGCGTTGTCCTAAATGCCAAAACAACAACATTGCAGATTCTAATGCGGGCTTGGCCCAGGATCTTCGAATGAAGGTGTATACCCTATTAAAACAAAATAAAAATGAAGATGAGATTGTAGAGTACATGGTGGCCCGGTATGGCAATTTTGTCACTTATGATCCGCCTCTCACGCCTTCGACCCTTATTTTATGGGTTGGCCCATTCTTTGTTGTTTTGGGTGGCTTTTCTTTGCTTTTTTTTCGCAGTCGAGCACAAAAAAAGAAAAATGTAAAAGTGGAATTGAGTCAACAAGAGCAGGCCCGTTTAGCATCACTTCTTGATGAAAATACAGAAAAAAATAAGGAAAACAACGGATGAGTGAAGTTGGATTTTGGCTTATTACAATAATCATGCTCCTTATTTCGATCGCCGTTTTCATTGTGCCCCTGTATTTTGGAAAAGATCAAAATGAAATTGCGACGCGAGATACTTTAAATAAAGCGCTTTTTCATGAGCGAATGAATGAGCTTTCTCATGAAGAAAAAGAAGGGATTGTTCAAGACAAAAAGGAATTGGAGATTGAATTAAAACAAGCCTTATTGGATGACATTCCAGAAAAAGAAATGAACGCAGAAAAAAAGACTCTTTCTTTTATGATGCTTTTTCCTGGGGTTTTACTTATTGTCGGTTTGAGTTATTTTCTTTATAACGTCTACGGAAATTATCAGGCTGTGACCTTGTGGCAGGAGGCGTTCACGCGTTTGCCTGAACTTTCTGCAAAATTGATGTCTGATACAGAAGCTGAAATGACAGAGCAAGACATGAATGATCTTATCTTGTCTTTACGTACTCAGCTTCAAAAAGAGCCGAATGATGGAACGGGTTGGCTTCTTTTAGGACGCATTGCGTTATCAAATCGAGACATTCTAACGGCTTCTGGTGCAATGGAAAAAGCCTATCGACTCATGCCTCACGACACCGATGTCGTTATCGGTTATGCCCAAGCCTTGATGTTAACAGGAGATGAAAACAATCTTCTTCAATCTCGAGACTTGCTCAATGGGGTGATAAAAAAAGATCAGCGTAATATTCAGGCTATTTCTTTGCTGGCTTTTGATGCTTTTGAACGAGGTGCATTTGATGACGCTATCAGGGCTTGGTCAAAAATGATCCACATTTTACCTTCAAATGATCCCCGTCTTTCAATGTTAAAACGCAGTATCGAGCGGGCTCACGCCCAGATGGGAACAAAACAAGATAAAGGCAAGTCGGTCTCTGTTACGATTTCATTGGCTGAAGGTATTATTGTACCTAAAGACGGAGTGCTTATCGTATCAGTGCATTCAGCTGAAGGTGCCCCAATGCCCATTGCGGCTAAAAAATTACCATTAAATCAATTTCCTGTAACAATAGACATAACAGACAATGACAGTATGATCTCTGAACGCCTTCTTTCTTCTTTATCTGATGTGATGGTTAAAGCCCGAATAGATACGGATGGGAACGTAATGACAAAAAAAGGAGACTGGTTTGGTGAAAGTTTGCCCTTTGCGCTAGGAGAGTCTTCGGATATCCTGATAAACAAAGAACACTGATTGAATACATTGTTTAACAAATACATGCTGGCGATTTGCAGCCTTTATATGAAGAATAAAATTAAAATGTTGAAATCTCTTATATTTGCATTGGGGGTGATGGTTGCTTTAGGAGGCTGTGCCCAGTCCTCTCACTCGACCTCAGAAGATGAAACGAACAGTGAATTTCATCTTTCCAATCCAGATGATCCTTTTGAATCATTCAATCGCATGATTTGGGAATTAAATTATGGTTATTTAGATCCTTATGTGGCACGTCCGGTCTCACTTTTTTATGTCAATTATGTGCCCAGTTTTGCACGCACAGGGATTTCAAATTTTATTCAGAATTTAGAAGAGCCATCCGGTATGCTGAATAGCTTGTTCATGCAAGAAGGAGACGTTGCTTTAATCCATTTTAATCGGTTTTGGATCAATTCGACTTTTGGCCTTGGAGGGATCCTTGATGTGGCTTCTGCGGCAGACATACAAAAATTAAACACAAACCAATTTGGTGATGTTATGGGGTATTATGATCTAGGCTCAGGTCCTTATTTTATGCTTCCTGTTTATGGTCCTATAACGTTAAGAGAAGGTCTGGGTGATATGGTGGATGATCTTTATCCCCCGTTAGTCTGGTTGACTTTTCCACAAGCCTTATTGAAATGGTTTTTTGATGGAATGGAAAGTCGGGCTGCATTGGTTTTTCAAGAAGGAATTTTGAATAATTCACCCGATCCTTATGCCTTTACCCGCGATGTCTATTTACAAAATAAAGCCTTTAAAGCACAAGGCAACAAAACGGTTAAAGAAGAGCCTCAAGGCGAGACGTTTGATGCTTCTTTGCTCGATGAAATAGATGATTATTAAATTTAATTTTTTATAAAAAAGCCACTGATTTCAGTGGCATTTTTTTCGATATTAAAAACGGTAACTGGCTTGTACCCCAAAGAGCCAGATGTTTCCAGTCGTATGACCTGTAAAACTCCCTCCATGATGAATCGCATCAGGATCTGAACCTAAACAGGCTTGAGGTGCCGTTATTTTGGCCTCGTCGAGGTAAATGTAAGTTAGGCCTGCATCCAAAGTTAAATTTTTAGAATGTGCATATCCAGCCCCTAAACTGAACCAAATTTGATCGCTTTCAGGAAGGATCATGCTGCGGTTTGAATCATTTGCAGCGGACAGATCATAAGCAATACCGGTGCGTAATTTTATTTTTTTATCGTATTGGTGAGTGGCCCCTAAGGCAATACGGTAAGAGGACATCCAAGCTTCTTCGTGTATTACATGACTTGATGGTGTGAGAGAGGGGATCTGCGCTTCTGATTTTTTAAACGCACTCCAATCGGTCCAATTAAGACTGGTGTGTATGGCCGTCTTTTTATCCAATTGATGGAAAGTAGAAATTTCTGATGTTGCAGGTAAATTTAAATTCATATTCCCTGGCAGGGAATGGGCGCCCCCAAAAGCTGCTCCTGTAGCATTTCCTTCAAGGCTAAAATTAGCCCCCGAACGTAAATTGAAGCCCATTCTGTGCTTTTCATTTATTTGCCAAGCGCTCCCTAATTGCCATCCAATACTGTAATCATCCCCTTGAAAGTGCTTTAAGTTGGTTCCTACGGGGCTGAGACCTCCACTGCTTTTAGAACCCATTGATGCTTTAGCATGGATAAGTCGCACCCCTAAACCCATAGAAAATGCGTCGTTAATTTGATATGCAAAATTGGGGTTAATTTCTAATGTTTCTATCTTGGCTTCGTTGCCAAATTGTATGCCTTTGAAGTGAGGATTTAGCCTGTTATCGACCCCGAAACTCGGAGCTAAAGAGAGCCCGAGATAAAATTTTTCATTGATTTGATGCGACACTGACAGGTTCGGTATCAGACTGGAAGCCATAAGGTCTTTTGAACTGCTTGTGATGTACTCCCCTTCGTTTGTATGGGTGATCCCTTCGACATCGATGTTGGGCGATTTATAAATAAGTCCACCAGAAACCTGCGTGCCAGATAAAAATGTCAACATGGCCGGATTGCGTAACTGTGTGCCTGCATTGTCTGCTAATGCCGCTTCACCCGCAAAGGCGCGACCTAAACCGGTTCCTGAATATTCATAAGTTTGAAAGCCCGCACTTAATGCATGGGAAGGGATAAGACAAGTCAGCGTCGTTAAAATGGAGATTGACGTTATTTTATTCTTTTTCATTTAATTATTCTTGTAATTTATGGTTGGCTGAGATTACAGGGGATCGTGAATAAATCAAGACTGGAACGGGATCCCTTGATTAACTTCTTTATGTTTTTTAAAAATAAAATGATTTAAGCTTAAAAAACATGCATTTAAGCTGAAAATTGTAAAAATAATACGGATTGAATGCAAGGGAGATCTCCGGACATTCGCATAATTAAAGATGAATGAGCAGGGATGTATTTGGAGGAGAAGTCATTTGAATTTTTACAGAAAAAAAAGAAAAACATGAAATTAAAGCGTTTTGAAAGCGCAAAATCAGAAGGTGAAGGATGGATTTTCAATTCAAGTGGGATAATAAAGCCGCTGTTAATACAGGCGGCTTTATTGATTAGATAAGTTTAAATTTTTCAGGCCCGATGTCCCGAGTCGCAAAGTCAATCAGCTTTTGAGTTTCATTAAAATCACTGACTTGAACATGAATGCTACGAAATTCTTTTATTACTTCTTGGTATGCTTTTTGTAATTGCGAGTTATTGCCTTTC
>CAMRDW010000015.1 GCA_947041315.1 uncultured Enterovibrio sp. | reverse complement strand
TTCAATCTCTTTTTTTTGAAATTAAATTTTCTTGCATAATGAATGCGTTATATTCGTTAATGTTTTTTAAGATAAATAAATTGCGGAAAGAGATTAAAAATTATCTTAAATCTGCCGATACTTAGATAACGTGACTTGCTAAGGCATCAGGAGAGACCATAATGAATATAGGTGGCACAGGCTATTCTCAATACAATTACGCTAAATTAGAACCAAAAGTACAAGACGTTAATCAAAATAAACAGGAGTCAATTGTTTCTCCTTCTGAGTCACTCAACGAAATTACTGAAGGTAAAGCCGCAACCCAAATAAAACAGGTCGAAAGTGAAACACCAGCATCCGGTGTAGAGGCGTTCACGTATGGGGCATTAGGGATGGATCACCCCAATGAAGTGAAAAATAGTGACGATGGAGCTTACACTGCAGGACAAGTGCTTTCTGCTTTGGGTACCATTGGAGCCGTCTTAGCGGTGGTGGTGTAATTTCGCGATGAATAGATAATCTGGGTTTTTTCGTCTTTTTTGCGTAATACCCAAGCGAAAACCTTTCGACCAATGTAGGAGACGACATTGGTATGAATATTTCGCCCGCAAATATCAGCATTCCCGCTGTCATTTCGTCTGTTAATTTGCCAACAGAGCAGGTTGCGCGAGATAATCGAAGTCGTGAAAAAATACTTCCGCCACGTCAATTAAATGCCACACCTGAAGAAAGTCACCTTTCGAAAGAAGAGAAACAATTTAAACATCCCTCTTGGGATCCCGCAGAACACCCGAATTACACCGAATTAACTCAAAAAACACCTGAATTTACTGCGACTGACAGTCTGGAAAAGATGTCTTCCTTGTCTTCGAATGAGCCTTATATGCCCCGTAGTGAAAATGGCTATCCTGTGCATATGAAGTTGCCTCAAGAAGTATTAGAGCGACTGGAAGAATTGAGAAGCTATCGACGAACAGGTGCAGTGGTTGCGATGCGCTACCAGCAATCAAGCGTTTCTAATTTCCCGTCTGAGGTTCTGGTGATTATCTAACCTATAGAGGATTTAGGAAAATTATTTGCTCTAAGATGGCTTAACAGACATCTTGACTCGTGGCATTCTACTCTCATTATTTCTTTGCTAGAAAATGTACGAATTTATGATTACAACCTCTGATGCTCCTTTGATTCTGATTGACGGCTCCTCTTATCTCTATCGTGCTTATCATGCTTCACCTAAGTTCACCAATCTTCAAGGTGAGCCTACCGGCGCGGCATATGGCGTGATAAATATGTTAAGGAGTTTGGTTAAAAAGTATCCATTATCGAATGTAGTGGTTATATTCGATGCGAAAGGAAAAACCTTCCGTGACGAAATCTATTCAGAATATAAAGCGAATCGCCCGCCGATGCCGGATGATCTTCGTTGTCAGATTGCGCCACTGCATCAAGTCATCGAAGCGATGGGATTTCCAATGCTCGTTATTGAAGGTGTAGAAGCGGATGATGTGATTGGTACGTTAGCCACGAAGGCATCAAAAGCAAATATGCATGTTCTTATCAGTACCGGTGATAAAGACATGATGCAATTAGTGGATGAGAGAATTTCTCTGATTAACACCATGACTGA
The DNA here is from genome assembly GCA_947041315.1 of uncultured Enterovibrio sp. GTDB lineage: Bacteria > Pseudomonadota > Gammaproteobacteria > Enterobacterales > Vibrionaceae > Enterovibrio. Next base: position 30,699 of record CAMRDW010000015.1, on the reverse strand, counting down.
TACCTTTATGACTCCACAAGCGGTGCGCGATAAATGTGGCTTTGGACCTGAATATGTAATTGATTTTTTAGCATTGATGGGAGACAAGATTGATAACATTCCTGGCGTGCCCGGTGTGGGTGAAAAAGGAGCCACCGCTCTGATTGCAGGAATTGGAGGGTTGAGTGAGCTTTATGAAAATTTAGAGAAAATTGCAGATTTAAACTTTCGTGGCTCGAAGAAAATGGCCGAGAAGCTAGAAGAAAACCGAGAACTGGCTTTTCTCTCTTATAAGCTTGCAACCATTAAATTAGATTGTGAGTTACCTTACTCTCTTGAAGAACTAATAAATCGTACTCCAGACAATGAAAAATTGGTTGAACTTTTCACCGCATTAAATTTTAAGCGCTGGCTTTCGGAGGCTCAAAAGGGCAATGCTGGCATTGATGCGGTGGCCAAAAATGCGGTAGCAGTGAAGCCACAAAAAACAGAGGTTCATTTTCCTGTAAAAGAAATTGATAGAACACAATATCAAACCATTTTAACGGAAAATCATTTTGTAGAGTGGATGGAAAAAATTCGACAAACTGAGTTTGTGGCATTCGACACTGAAACAGATAATCTCGATTATATGGAAGCTAATTTAGTTGGGATTTCTTTTGCTGTTGCTGAAGGTGACGCTGCATATTTGCCTTTGACTCATGATTATCTTGATGCTCCTGTTCAACTTGATCGCGATTGGGTCCTTGGGAAAATGAAAGCCTGGCTAGAAGATCCCGCTGAAATCAAAGTCGGGCAAAATTTAAAATATGATCTCGGTGTTTTAGCGCGTTATGGCATTAATATGAGAGGGATTGCCTTTGATACCATGTTGGAGTCGTATGTTTATAACAGCGTGGTAGGTCGACATGATATGGGAAGTTTGGCGCAGCGTTATCTTCAGCATCAATGTATTTCATTTGAAGATATTGCGGGAAAAGGGAAAAAACAACTGACCTTTAACCAAATCGAATTAGAGCAAGCCTCTGTTTATGCTGCGGAAGATGCGGATGTTACTTTACGCTTGCACAATCAACTTCACCGGCACCTCAATGCCGATGAAAAACTAAAAACCATTTTCGAACAATATGAAATTCCGCTTCTCCCTGTGCTTTCAAGAATGGAGCGCCATGGTGTACTCATTAATTCTCATATGCTGACGGAGCAATCAAAGCAAATTGCGGTGCGTTTAGATGAGCTAGAGAAAAAAGCATTTGAGCTTGCCGGAGAAGAATTCAATCTCAGTTCACCAAAGCAGCTTCAAGTCATTTTGTTTGAGAAAATGGCATTGCCTGTCATCAAGAAAACCCCAACGGGCACCCCTTCGACAAACGAAGAAGTTTTGCAAGAGTTAGCGCTTGATCATCCGCTCGCTAAATGTATTTTGGAGCATCGTGGTTTGGCTAAGTTGAAATCAACTTATACAGATAAATTACCCAAGATGCTAAATCGAACCACGGGTCGTGTTCATACTTCATATCATCAAGCTGTGACTGTGACAGGGCGCTTATCTTCAACTGATCCGAATTTACAAAATATTCCTATTCGTAATGAAGAAGGACGTCGTATTCGACAGGCTTTTATTGCTCCTGAAGGAAAAAGTATTTTAGCCTTGGATTATTCTCAAATTGAACTTCGAATCATGGCTCATTTATCGGGAGATGAAGCTTTGATTGATGCTTTCCGTCATGGAAAAGACATCCATACAGCCACGGCAGCGGAGATCATGGGGGTTCAAATCGAGGATGTAACATCTGAAATGCGTCGCCGTGCAAAAGCCATTAATTTTGGGCTTATCTATGGAATGAGTGCGTTCGGTTTGGCAAAACAGCTTGGTATTTCACGAACGGAAGCACAAGAATATATGGAAGGATATTTTACGCGTTATCCTGGAGTGCGCAATTATATGGATGCGACGCGCTTACTGGCGGCAGATCAAGGTTATGTTGAGACTGTATTTGGTCGTCGTTTATATTTACCTGACATTAAGTCGAGCAATGGAATGCGTCGAAAAGGGGCTGAACGCGCTGCGATTAATGCTCCGATGCAAGGAACGGCTGCTGATATTATCAAAAGAGCGATGATTTTGGTTGATTCTTGGATATTGCAACAGCCGATTGGGCGCGTTGCTTTAATTATGCAAGTTCATGATGAATTGGTGCTTGAAGTTGAGACTGAATATCTTCAAGAAGTGGATGCCAAAATATCTCAGTTAATGGAGTCTGCTGCATTCCTTGATGTGCCACTCCTTGTTGAGTCTGGGTTCGGCGATAATTGGGAAGTCGCTCATTAAAATTTAAGAACGAGAGACAATAGAGTATTTAACTAAGTTTAGTAACGTAATGATATTTTTACTTTTTTGTTAGATGCTCTTGTTTCTTTTTTAAAAAAAGAAATATAAAAGTATTTTTTTTGTTTGAATTGATATATCTTGTTTACCGTTGAGTGTGCATATAGGCATTTTGTTTATATGTAAGATAAATTTCTCGTTATGGAATTTGTCTATTTTTACCACCCCAATGAATCTTTTTTCTATGGGGTGTTTTTTTATATAGAGACGAATCAAGCGGTTTTGAACAATAAGCGTTTTATTTAAATTCGTTTTTCTCTTTCCAGTGCAGTAAAATTAAGCCGTTGCTCCTTCTTCTATTTTCCGCATCCTTAAATGATTAGATTGGAATATATGCGCATGGCGCATATCCATTTTTGGCTGATTTTTTAAAATACCTCCCGAATGCAGAAAAAAGTGATCATTTAGCATAAGGTGCTTTATTTTTCACGGTTTTCAAACGCGTCACTAAACACTTTTTTGGGGTAAAACCTGCGAGTCCAGTACAGTGATCTTGCATTTTTTTATGAATACGCAGGGCTTTGAGGCTTTTTCGAAGAGCGCTAACGTTCAGAGGCAAAGCGCAGCGCGTTTATACGCTTTCGCACTCGAACATCGCGCTTTGAGTTTCGAGTGCTTTTTTCTGAGCGAGAATGAAAAAATGCGTCAGTATTGAAAAAAAGATCAATTACTCAAAGAAACCGATTTCATGTTCGTCATGTACCCACGAAGTTTTTTACCGATAGATTCAATGCGATGCCCTCGAATTGCATTATTTACCGAGATCAATCTGGCGTTATCAACATCGTTATTCTTATTTTCAAGTCCTTTTCCGATAACATCGATATTCACATGTGGCATAAATTTATCTCGTAAAAGAGGGACTGCGACATTAGAAAATAAATAATTTCCGTATTCTGCTGTATCGGAAATAACAAGGTTCATTTCAAATAAACGCTTACGTGCGATGGTATTTGCGATTAAAGGCAATTCATGTAACGACTCATAGTAGGCGGACTCTTCAAGGATCCCTGACTCCGTCATGGCTTCAAATGCAAGTTCAACCCCCGCACGAACCATGGCGATCATTAATATGCCATTATCAAAATGTTCTTGTTCTGAGATTTTAATATTGCTCTGTGGGTAATTTTCAAATGCAGATCTTCCCGTTTCTGCCCTCCATTTGAGTAAATCAACATCGTTATTTTTCCAATCGCTCATCATTTTAGATGAAAAATGCCCCGAAATAATTTCGTCCATATGTTTGTTATATAAAGGTCTTAGTAATAATTTAAGCTCTTCAGAAAGTTCAAATGCGATGATTTTTGCAGGATTTGATAAACGATCCATCATTTGGGTGATCCCACCCAATTTAAGGGCTTCGGTGATGGTTTCCCAGCCGTATTGTAATAGCTTTCCAGCGTAGGCAGGATCCATGCCTTCAGAGATCATTTTTTCATAACACAAGATAGATCCTGTCTGGAGCATTCCACATAAAATGGTTTGTTCTCCCATGAGATCCGACTTCACCTCGGCGACAAAAGAGGACTCTAACACTCCCGCGCGGTGCCCACCCGTCGCTGCAGCCCAGGCTTTTGCTGTTGTTAATCCCGTATTATTTGGATCGTTTTCAGGATGAACCGCAAGTAATGTAGGAACCCCAAAACCACGTTTAAATTCTTCTCTGACTTCGGTTCCTGGGCATTTTGGGGCGACCATAATGACGGTGATATCTGATCTTATTTTCATGCCTTCTTCAACAATGTTAAAGCCATGAGAATAACCCAGGGTTGCCCCTTTTTTCATCAAAGGCATTATTTCATTTATAACATCACTGTGTTGTTTGTCGGGGGTGAGGTTAATTACTAAATCTGCTTCTGGGATCAAATGAGTAAAATTATTCACAATAAAGCCGTTTTCTGTCGCATTTTTGTATGATTGGCGTTTTTCATTGATAGCCGCTTGCCTTAATGCATAAGAAACATTTAATCCGGCATCTCTCATGTTTAATCCTTGATTTAACCCTTGAGCGCCGCAACCAATAATGACCACATTTTTATTTTTTAGGTATTCAGCTTCTTGTTCAAATTCTTCTTTTTTCATAAAACGGCAAACGCCTAACTGGCTCAATTGATTGCGAAGATTTAATGTATTGAAATAATTAGACATGTAGGCTTTTCTCCAATAAAGCAGTTTCTCAATAATTGAAACAAATTCGTTCGTGAATCATGATCTTAGATGAAGCTTTAACTTACTGAAAGAATGCACTTTTGAATTTATTTATTTTAAGTTTCACTTTATGGAGTCAAGGCGCGCTTTTGAATATCCAAGGAGCTAAAGAGGGGGCATTAAAATGTCTGTAGGCGAAAAGCGACGGACTTCTTACGAGTGATAAAGGATGACTTACTTGAATGAAAAGAGTCTACGTATGTCTCTTTTGAAGATGCAGGGTTCTTGGTTAGGGTCACAAAGCCCAAGGACATGGATGGTCATGGATTTCGTTCACTGGTCTGTTTACCTGCATCTTCACATCTTTTGGCTTACCCGTCGCCTTTGACACTGCGTGGGTGTTGCCTGCGCTTATTCAATCCAATGACATGCTTCCTCTATGCTCAGGGATTTCACTCGCTTGCCGAAGGCTGGCAACTTCAAGCGTTTTGGGTATATAAATCTCATTTCCCCCAATGACGTCAATTTAAAAGATTATTGATATTTCGAATTTTATTGGTTTTGCTTAGGGTATTTTATTAAATTTTTTCTTAAGGGCCTCAAGGACGAGAAGAGGAACAAATCCACGGGTATCTCCACCGTGCAAAGCGACTTCCTTGATTAAGCTTGAGGATATGAATGCATTTTCTTCTGATGGGGTAAGAAAAACACTTTCTAATTCAGGCATTAATCTTCTATTCATATTGGCAAGTTGAAATTCATATTCAAAGTCTGAAACGGCGCGCAGGCCGCGTAATAAAATGCGAGCGTCATGTTCTTTTGCGAAATTAACAAGTAAATCGGAAAATCCAACCACTTTTATATTACTGATATGTGAGAGCACGGATTTTGCTAACGAGACGCGTTCATCTAATGGAAAAAGTGGCTTTTTATTTGGGCTGGCCGCAATCCCTACGATGACTTCATCAAACATCGAGGCTGCGCGTTCTGCTAAATCGATGTGTCCATTAGTGATGGGATCGAAGGTTCCGGGATAAATGGCACGGGTGAGTGTTTTTTTCTTCACTTGTCTTTCCTGCAAAAAGATATCTTTAAATAGCATGCTATCAAAAGATCATGCATTTTTGTTTTTTTGGCACTGTCTTTTTTGAAATATACTTTTTATCTTGTCTTTCGTTGTTTTTTTGAGGTAAAGGAAATGTTAGCGTATAAGATCTTATTCGGTATTATCTTCAATCAGCATTAAAAGCGTGTGTATTCAATGAAAAAAATACTAGTTATTAGAAACGATAAAATTGGCGATTTTATGCTGGCTTGGCCAGCATTTGCCATGTTAAAAGAGGCGATACCTGATTCAAAGATCATTGCTCTTGTGCCTTCTTACACTAAAGTCTTAGCCGAGTTGTGTCCATCAATTGATAAAGTGATCATTGATTGTGGGAAAACTGCGGATAAAGAGGCTAAAAAAACATTGCTTACAAAAATAAGAGCCCATAATTTTGATGCTTCGATCTGTTTTTTTTCCGATATGTACAATGCTTCTTTAGTGTGGAATGCGGGAATTAAATTTCGATTGGCGCCCGCGACGAAATTATGTCAATTACTTTATAATCATCGAGTTATTCAGCGCCGTTCTCAATCGCTTAAGCCCGAATTTGAATATAATCTTGATTTGGTCAGTGCTTTTCTTGAAAAAAATGGACTGAAAGCGAAAGTACCTTCTGCGCCTTACTTGTCTTTTAGTGCCGAAACCCTAAAAGAACAAAAAAAGAAATTGATGACTCAAATGACATTGAGCCAAACTCAGCCTTGGCTTTTTGTGCATGCTGGTACGGGTGGCTCTGCCAATAATTTAGATTTAGAGCAGTATCGAGATTTAATTGCAGGGATTTGTAGTGAAAAACTCTTTAATATTTTATTAACGGCAGGTCCCGGAGAAGAAAAGAAAGCGGCACAGTTAAAGTCCTTATTGGTTGATAAAGGTATTTATGCCGTTGTTTATGATAAAAATGATGGACTTGATGATTTCACTCGATCCATTGCTTGTGCGGACGTATTCATTGCAGGCTCCACAGGACCTCTTCATATTGCAGCAACGCTTGATGTTCCTACCATCGGTTTCTTTCCTGCAAAGCGTAGCGCAACGCCGCTTCGCTGGCGGCCTATAAACAGTGAAGATCGTCATCTTGCATTTTCACCGCCACCAGACAGAAAGGAAAACGTTGCCTCGGATATGTCGAAAATAAAAATCAATGTTATTTTGCCGGATGTTATGCAATTTTTGAGGCGTATAATTTAATTTATCTTGCTCGACTGTCGTTGTTTCTGGCCCATAAATTGGCATATTTTACGAAAGTTGAATGAGCAGAAAGTAATGCGATAAGAAACCCCTGCTTCCCATCCAAAAAACCACGCTTTAAAACATACATTTTTAAAAAGCAGCCCAAGGCATGAAGCAATCCTTGTCCTAGGCTGCTTTTTTTCCCTTTTGCTTCGCGAGTATCTGCCCAAGCATTTGCATAATTCGCTGATTTAACAAGGTAATGTGTCATATCGCGGTAAGAGTAATGCAGTAAATCACCTTTTAATACCTGCGTTTTTGCCCCGATAGGATGAATGATTTTCTCATGGACTAAAGCATCGTCATATTGGGTGTATAACCTTGGATAAACGCGTACATGGCTGTAATACCAACCAGAATGACGCAAGAAGCGGCCAAAGACCCAAGTCAGCTCTTTAAGTTCGATCAAGGTTTCTTCTGGTGGATTTTGGAGCATTTTGATTAAGCTTTGTTTCAGTTCATGTGAAACGACTTCATCCGCATCGATAGCTAAAATCCAGTCTTGGGTTGCATAGGCTTGTGCGCGTTGTTTTTGTTTTCCAAACCCGGACCAATTTGAGTCGATAAAAACCTTTGCGCCCATGGCTTTTGCTATGGAGGTGGTTTTATCTGTACTGCCAGAATCGAGCACGATAATTTCATCAACCCAATCAAGGGATGCAAGGCATTCGGGTAAGATTTTCTCTTCATTTTTGGTAATAATAATGGCGCTGATTGTCGCTCGAGGGGTTGGCTTCATTGAAGGAGTCCTTCTTTTTCTATGGCTTCATCAAAGCGCATAATCACGGCTTCTAAAGAGATTCTTTTCATGGCGTTTTCATCTTTCACGCGGGCGCGCCATGATAGCTCATTGGCGGTTTTTCCTGTTTCGTTTTTAATGGCTTCTTCGTATGCGCTGACTACATAATGACGCCAATTGTAAGGGCCTGTTCGTGCTGGATTATGGTGAGCGTACAATCCGATGACCGGCGTATTGACGGCGTTAGCAAGATGAGCAGGCCCGCTGTCAGGCGCCAATACCAATGCGGCTTCTTTTTCTAACGCGATGAGTTGGAGCAGGGTCGTTTTCCCTATAAGGTTTGTGACTGGGGTTGATAGCAGATCTTCAATTTCTTTTCCTAACTGCACCTCAATCGCCCCAGGGCCTCCCGCTAAAATAACACTAAAACCCCGGGTTTTTGCATGTTCAATGAGACCTGCATAACCTTGTGGGGTCCAATTTTTGAAAGCTTTGCTTGCGGCGGGGGCAACAATTAAGGTGGGTTTTTCTGAGATTTGCGTTTTGGCCCATTCCAGATCTTTTTCTGGGATAGGCAAAGCCCAACTGGGGGTGATAGCTTTTATTCCAAGAGCTTGAGTAAAGGCCATGAAACCGTCAAGAACATGAACTGATGTGGGAGACGGGACTTTTATGTTAGTAAAAAAATGCTGAAGATCTCCTGAGCGTATTTTGTCAAAACCAAGTCGGTATTTTGCTTTGATCCCAAGGCTAATTAAGCTGGCTCGAATTGCATTTTGCATGTGAAGAAGGGCATCAAATTTTTCTCCATCAAGGGCTTTCCATACTGCTCGCATACCGGAAAAACCTTGTTTTTTGTCAAAAGAAATAATCTTGATATCAGGCAACAAGGGCGTTAATAAGGCGGCTTCTGCTTTGCTTGCAATCCAGGTTATTTTAGTTTGTGGCCATTCAGTTTGGATGGCTTGCACGGCAGCAATGGTGTTACAAACATCACCAATAGCGGAAAGTCGTAAAATGCATATGGAGTGAGGAGGAGATGAAAAGAGAGGCATAAAAATACTTATGTGATTATTGTAATCGAAATTATGCAGGGGGCAATGTGTAATGTAAAATGCAATCGCATCTTGTTTGAATGATTAACTGTGAAAAAGGAGTGCCGATGGAATTATTGGTAGAAGGTAATGCCCATATTTGGTTTGATCCTGCATTCTTAAAAGAAGACATAGCTCAATCTTTTTCTCCTTCTTTTTGGCAAGAAAAAAATGCGGTAATAGGTTCAGCACAAGGCAGAGGAACGACTTGGTTTGTTCGAACATCGACTTGTTCTGCTGCTTTGCGTCATTATTGCCGTGGTGGTTTAATTGGAAAGTGGATTAAAGAAACCTATTTTTATACGGGCTGGAAACGCACTCGGTCGTACCAAGAATTTGTCTTACTTGCTTATTTAAGAGAAAAGGGTCTTCCTGTTCCGCGTCCGATTGGGGCTCGTGTGGTAAGAAACACTTTTTTATATCAGGCTGATTTGCTTGTTGAAAAAATAGATGGCGCCTCCGATCTCCTTGACGTTTTACGTAGCGGACCCCTCAATATGCGCCAATACCAGCATATAGGTAAGCTGATTAGAAAGCTGCATGACGTCGGTGTATGCCATAGCGATCTGAATATTCACAATATAATGCTTGATGATAAAGGTGCTTTTTGGCTAATTGATTTTGATAAATCAGGTCTTCGTTCGGGGAAAAGTTGGAAAGCGGGTAATTTAGAGCGTTTGCATCGTTCATTTCGAAAAGAGAAAAAAAGATGTGACATTTTCTGGAGGGAGATGGATTGGCATTCAATTCTTCGAGGGTATGTTAGTCTTTCTTAAAATGAACCCTCTCTCTGTGTATTTATATTTTTGAGAGAGGTATTTTTATGCATTTATTTTTGAAGCCAAGGACTGAGAATGCGAAGAGTGTTTGATACGGCCCCTCTGTTTTTCTCTATAACCTGAAAGGCTGCGAGTCCTTCTCGTGTGCGTTCGTTTTTGTTTTCAAATAAAGAAATAATCTTGTGGGCGATATCGTCTTCATTTTGACAAACTGTACAGGCTCCATTTTCTATCAGTTCTTCAGAAATCGATTGAAAATTATAAAAGCTAGGACCAGTAAGGAGCGGCTTTCCAAGAGAAGCAGGTTCCAATAGGTTATGCCCCCCTACTTTATTTCCAAGCAAGCTACCTGCCATAAATGCGCAATCTGATACAGAAAAGAGTGTCATCATTTCACCTAAGGTATCGCCAAGGTAAAGCTGTATATTTGAGGTGGGTTTTTCTTTTTTGCTACGACGGGCGAGAGAAAAGCCATTTTCTTCAACGCGCTTTGCAACTTTATTAAAACGCTCTGGATGGCGAGGTACCAAGATCATCAATGCATGAGGGATGTGTTTTAGTATTTTTTTGTGGGCTTGGAGTAAAACCTCATCTTCACCTTCATGTGTGCTTGCTGCAATCCATACGGGGCGAGCAGTCAATTCTTTTTTTAAGGTTAAAACGCTGCTGTTTTCTTCATTAAATATCGGTAAATCAAATTTAACAGATCCAGAAACACACAAAGTAGAATCGGGGATCCCGAGGGATTTAAAGCGTTCAAGATCCGCCTTCGATTGGCAAAGGATTTGGGTGATGTTTTTAGATAATGAAGAAAAGAGGGGTTGAATTCTTTGGTAGCCTTTCATGGTCCGATAAGAGAGTCTGGCATTGATGATAAAGATTGGGATCCCGTTCTTTTTGGCAGTGAAAAGGGTATTCGGCCAAAGCTCCGTTTCCATAATAATGAGTATGGATGGTTTGATTCTTTTTATAAATTGCCTTACCGCAAAATTGAAATCGATTGGCATGTATCTGTGTTCAATATCGTCTCCCAATGTACGCGCAATGTCAGCTCCTGTGGTGGTGGTGGTGGTGAGCACAATGGGTTGGCTGGGGTTGTTTTTACGAAGTTCAAGAATAACGGGTTTGGCTGCAATGACTTCTCCGACGGACACGGCATGAATCCAAATTGGGGCGCGGTTTTCGGTTTCCTGTTTTTGGTTTAAGGGCGCCGAGAAACCAAAATGCTCTACCCAGCGTTTTCCTATTTTGGGTTTTCCGTCTTTTTTACGGTAGAGACTAAAAAGCAAAAAGGGGGCGGCGATGCTCAGAAGCAAGGTATAAAGAAAGCGCACAGTAAAGCCTTGTCGTCAGAATTTTGCACAAGTTTACTGTAATGCGCTTAATTTAGGTAATCAAATGAATAAGCAAGGTTTTGATAATAATAAAAAGCGCATGATGAATACAGAAGATCATGTCACTGGGATATTGGGTTGAGTTGTTAAGCTATGGAGAATAAGGTTCATCAGGATGTCTTCTTTTTCAAAGCGTAATGCCATGATCTCTCCAACACGAGATATATTTTCATCAAATTTGGCAAAATTAACAGTATCAATGGTCGATGGGCTGTATTTTTCGCTAAACGTCAGTAAAGGGTCGGTTGTTTCTAGGATGCCAAAATAGAGGGCATTTATTTCATCTGTGGTTAAAAAGCCGGTTGAATCCCAGTGTTTTTTTACCATGTTATAGATACGAAAATGACCTGCAGAAATGTAATCAACCAAGGTTTCACAAAATCTATTCAGTTTTTCGTCTGTGGGAAGGCAATTTTTATTATTGTCGGTAAGACCTGCAATTTTCGAATAATCAATAATTAATTCTTGTCGAACATTAATCCAGTAGTCAATTATCTCACTTTTGCCAGTTATTTTTTCGCGTGTAATTTCATTTTTTTCTAGCATAACCAGGTTTCCTTATAATCAGAGCACCTAGGTGCTATTTTGTTTGATAAAACAATCACTTGTGAATCAGGTTTTTGTTTTAAAAATATTCGCGTTGAATTAGAGTGCCGCAAATTGTGGTGCTTAGCAAGGGGGTTAATAATTTTATGTCTGTTCTCTACAAATTTATGTTTTCATCTATAGGATAAATACATTTTTTAGTTCAGAGTGTTATTTTTTCAGAATATTTTTATAAAAAATAGGAATTTGGTTTCTTTATCAAGGTCGATGATGCGATGTATACCCAAGATGTTTGAAGGTGTTTATCGGCGCGAAAGAAAAAAAGCTTTTGATCATGGATTGATTTTGTAATTGGACTTTAAGATTGCAGCCAACCTGTTTTCAAGTTTAAAGGTAAGGAGTATATGAAGGCTGCAACTTCAGCTGCGAAGAGTATACAATATCGCCCTCTCGTTTGAAGCTGCGTGGATGTTGGTTACGCTCATTCAGCCCAATCACATACTTCATCTATGCTCAGGGACTTCACTTGCTTGCAGTAAGCGCGCAACCTCAAGTGTCTTGGGCATAGTGCCACTCAATTTTTGGATATAACCTCATGACAAAATTAATAAATGACCGCTATTTACGTGCATTATTCAAAGAGCCTGTAGACTGTACTCCGGTTTGGATGATGCGTCAGGCTGGTCGTTATTTACCTGAATATAAAGCCATTCGCGCTGAAGCTGGTGACTTTATGTCTTTATGTAAAAATGCAGATTTGGCCTGTGAGGTAACATTGCAGCCATTGCGTCGTTTTGATTTAGATGCGGCTATTTTATTCTCTGATATTTTGACCATTCCTGATGCGATGGGTTTAGGTTTGTATTTTGAAGCAGGAGAAGGCCCTAAATTTAAACGTCCCATTACGAGTAAAATGGATGTTCAAAAAATAGGTTTGCCTTGCCCTGAAGGTCCATTGCAATATGTAATGAATGCGGTTCGTACGATTCGTAAGAATTTACAGGGGCGCGTTCCTTTAATTGGTTTTTCTGGAAGTCCTTGGACACTTGCAACTTACATGGTTGAAGGTGGAAGTTCAAAAGCCTTCACTAAAATTAAAAAAATGATGTATGCCGATCCTCAAACCCTTCATCTTTTACTTGATAAGCTCGCAGACAGTGTCATTGAATATTTAAATGCTCAAATTAAGGCAGGTGCACAAGCTGTTATGATTTTTGATACCTGGGGTGGCATCTTAACCCCTAGAGATTACAATGATTTTTCATTGCAATATATGCAAAAAATTGTTGAAGGTCTTCTTCGCGAAAATGAAGGTATTCGTGTTCCTGTGACTTTGTTTACTAAAAATGGCGGTATGTGGCTTGAAAAAATTGCAGCAACCGGATGTGATTGTGTTGGCTTAGATTGGACCATCGATATCAGAGAAGCAAAGAGCCGGATTGGGGATAAAGTTGCATTACAAGGCAATATGGACCCTTCAATTTTATACGCAGATCCTCAGCGTATAGAAGAAGAGGTTGGAGCCATTCTTCAAGGGTTTGGGATGGGCTCTGGGCATGTATTTAATTTAGGTCACGGTATTCATCTCGATGTGCCACCTGAAAATGCAGGTGTTTTTGTGGATGCAGTACATCGGCTCTCAAAAAAGAATCAATGACATACTCGCCACCTTTGAAAGTGCAGACTTATTGGCTGTGTTCTCAAAGCCCCGTCAAATAGCTCATCTGTACTCGGAAGCTTTTCGTTTTGGGCCTTTACCTGCATCTTTAAATGTCTTGGGAATGCGTTCCTCGTTTTAAAGCTGCAGGTTGCTTGCTTGTTCGTACTCACTGGCATTCTCTTTCTGTGCTCATAAGGCCTTTGTTGCATTCAAAAGCGATCCTCCTCCTTCGATTTCCCAAGGGTTTAAGTATTTTAGGTATCCTGCTTATAAAATAATGGAGGGTTTCGGGGTTAGTTTAACACCCCTTGGAGGCTATTTTCTTCTTGTTGGTTTTGTCTTTTGAAAGGAGGAGATGACTTGCTTTGAGGTGTTTTTTCGCGGCTTTTTCTCTTAGGAGGAATCAAGTACAATCGGACAATATTTTATGTTGACTCAGCGCGCAGGGTCACTATCAAGACGGTAGAGCATGTTACAAAATCCAATTCAGTTACGACTTGAAAAACTTGAACAATGGCAGCACATTACTTTTATGGCGGCATTGGTGGAGCGTATGTATCCAAATTATGCTGTATTTTGTCAAGAGACCGACTTTGGTGAATACCAAGTATTTCGTCATTTTTTAGACAGTGTTTGGGAGCTCTTGACGGTTAAAAATGCAAAAATTAATTTTGATGCACAATTAGAAAAACTAGAATCTTTGATCCCAAACCCTGACGAGTTCGATATTTATTTGGTTTACCCTGCGATAGAAGCTTGTGTTGCAATGTCGACTCTTCTTCATTCTTTAATGGACAGAGATTTAATTATGGAATCGGTGCTCAGCGTAAGCCAAGAGTCTGTTTTGAGTGTGGCACGATTGGAAGAAGCGCAAACGGGTGTTGTCGTTACAAATGAAAATCAAAAAGAAATTGCTTCTGTGTGTGCTGAATGGGATGTGCAATGGGAAATCTTTAGGGTGTTAAAAGAAGCGACTGAGCGTGATCTTGACATGATTAAAGGTATCCGTAGCGAATTGCGAGAAGACGGTGTAAGTAACCTTGGCTTAATTTTGTCACTTTAAGATAGGGTGCTGTTCTCTTTGAAGATGAAATGACTCTAGTGATGCTCTCAAAGCCCGCTAAGTGTGTTCTTTGGGGGGCAGCATATAAAAAACGAGCCGAGGGCTCGTTTTTTATATCTGTATGAACTCTATGAATTAGATTATTTATCGTCTTCTTTTTCTTGAGGTTGTTCTTTTTTAGTGAGGGTTTCTGGTTGTATTTCGTTTTCTTTTTCAGTTTGCGCGATTTTCTGGGGCTCTTCTTGTTTTAGAGGCTGGATTATTTTATTGTTTTTAATGTGTTCACTTGTGCTTTTGGTCTTTATTTTTTCATCTTCTTCGTCATTTTTACTTTCGATAACACCGTGATCTTTTTTCCAGTTTGCCCAGCGTTCATGCGCCACTTTTTGCATGTTTGAATTTTTATCTGCCTCATCAATGATTTCTTTTCCGGTCAGATGTTCGAAAATATCTTCAATGGTAATGATCCCCTGCACGTCGCCATATTCATCCACGATAAGCGCGAGTTGAGATCTTTGGGCCATTAATTGGTCAAAGGCCTTAGGAACAAACGTTGAGTCGTGAAGAACAGGAATAGGGCGCATAAGCGTGCTGAGTTGTTCTTGGCCTTTATTGTGTTGTTTTGCATAAAATAGCTCGAGACGATGTACAAAGCCTAAGATGTTGTCCCGAGAGCCAGAATAAAGCAAAGGTCGAGAAAATGGCGTGTCATGATGCTCTTTTAAGAAGGCGTCAATGGTCATTTCGGTATTAACGCGAAAAAGCACGGGGCGGGGAGTCATTAATTTGGTGACGGAGACTTCGCGTAAACTGAGCAGGTTGGTTAACATCGTGGACTCATCCGCTTCGAGCTCACCGCTTTCTTTTGCGAGCAGTGCCATTGCAGATATTTCATCGCGTAATCTAGGTTCAACTTTTCCACGTGCTAAACGGCGTGTTAATTGTTCAAAAGCCCATACAATCGGCAACAAGGCCCAGACCATGCCAAGCATGATGGTTGAAGCTTTTGGAGCCAGTTGACGCCAATATGTTGCACCGAGTGTTTTTGGTAAAATTTCAGATAAAAGTAAAATAGCCAGTGTTAACGCCGCAGAAAAAAGGCCAAGCCAGGCATCACCGAAAACTTTTGCAGCTTGTGCACCGGAGGCCGCAGCGCCAACAGTATGAGCAATGGTATTGAGGGTGAGGATGGATGCAAGGGGTCGATCTATATCATCTTTTAGTTTAGATAAACGTTTGGCTGCAGGGTTTCCTTGTTGCCGCATTTGAGCAATATAACTGGGAGTGATACTCAAAAGCACCGCTTCGAGTACAGAACAAACAAACGAAACACCAATAGCAATTGTTACATAAATGATGAGCAGGATCATTATTTTTCCAGCAAGAAGGTTTAAATGAGTGGTTTTTCAAAGGATCAGAATCGGGGCTTAGCCCAGTAAATACAAGTATTGATTTTAAAAAAGAAGCATTATTTTGTGATAGTGCGCTCACTTTGTACTTAAAATCTCTGCATCTTGTCACTTGTCGCATCACAAACCTTTGCCAGTCAGGCTTCTTTTGATTTAGAGTTGCTTTGTCTAAAGAAAACTAAATAAAGGAAAGCCTAATGAACAAAACCAATTTGATCGATCTGATCGCTGAAAAAACGGACCTATCAAAAACACAAGCAAAAGCCGCATTAGAAGCAACTCTCGCTGGTATCGAAGGTGCGTTGAAGGATGGCGAGCAGGTACAATTGATAGGTTTTGGTACTTTTAAAGTAAACCATCGCGCAGCGCGCATTGGCCGTAACCCACAAACAGGGCAAGAGCTTAAAATTGCAGCTACAAATGTTCCCGCATTTGTTGCAGGTAAAGCGCTTAAAGAAGCTGTAAACTAAGTTATACTCCGCCAAAGCACTTTTATGTTTTGGCGGTTTTTTTTATGCGCGTTTTGAAATTTTCTTTTTTCTCGTGTTTTTTTTTGTTAGTTTCAGCCTGTACATCCACCTCTAACGTTACCCCTTTAACTCACACTGCGACAGCAATGAAACAAAAAACAGCCTTGCGAATTTTCTGGCTGGATGAGCGCTTAAATACACCTGAAAAATTAGTAGAGCTCACCGTCATGCAAAACGGCATGAGGTACAAAACTGAGTATCTTTGGGTTAATGGTGTTGTTCGAGAAATTCATCGTGAAGGCGATGTTTTTATTGAAGGAAAAGCCCAGCAACAATCTCTTATTATTCGATATGATTTAAAAGGTCAAGGTGTTTATCAAAATAACCGTATTTCAGATAATTTACTGCCTTTAAGAAATAAAGATCTTATTTTTTATTATCAAGGCGCTGAAAATACCCTGCAGACCGCAAAAGAACTCATTAAACAAAAAGAATATTTCTTCCAAGGCCATGTTAAAGAGAAGGAGTTCAAAAATTGCATTAATGAAACGACAGAAAAATTAATCTTTAATGATATTGCTCTTGAAGAAAATATACAGAATAAAAAATCAAATGATTATTTTATTGCAGCGCTTGGCAGTGTGAGAGGAAATGCAAACAGAGTTGAAAACCTTCTTTATTTAGGTGCTCACCGAGATGCTTGTTTTGATGGGGCCTCTTTTAACAAATAATCCTCTACCCATCGCCTTGAAGCTATCTGGAAGGAGGCTGCTTAAGCTCCACACAGCTTCAAAGGCGACGAGTATGATGCCCAATGTTAAACTGGGGCTTTATTATTTTGTTTCATCTGCTCTCTTTCTATGGCGCGATAACCGATGTCGTCGCGGAAGAACATTCCATCCCAGTGAACATTGGATGCGAGCATATAAGCGCGCTTTTGAGCCTCCAATACGGTTTCACCTAAGGCTGTGGCGCAAAGAACGCGACCACCGTGGGTCAAAACACACGCGTTTTTTTCTGTGGTTCCTGCATGAAATATTTTTTCGTTTGCTTGGGGTTTTGTGGGTAAGCCTGAAATAATATCTCCTTTTTTGTAAGCTGCAGGATAGCCTTCTGATGCTAAAACCACCCCTACGCAAGGACGAGGATCCCATTTTGAGTCCTGTGTATCCAGTTTCCCTTCAAGCGCGGAAAGACAAAGTTCAATAAGATCTGATTGTAAACGCAGCATAATGGGTTGGGTTTCAGGATCGCCAAAACGGCAATTAAACTCGATGACTTTTGGGATTCCGTTTGGCATGATCATGAGGCCAGCATAAAGAAAACCAGTGTATGGATTTCCTTCTTTTGCCATCGCCAGAACGGTTGGGTGTATGATGTCTTGCATGATCCTATCGAAAATAGCCGAAGTGACGACAGGAGCAGGGCTATAAGCGCCCATGCCGCCCGTATTCGGTCCAGTGTCCCCAGAACCTAAGCGCTTATGATCTTGGCTTGTGGCCATGGGGAGAATGTTTTTACCGTCAACCATGACAATAAAACTGGCTTCTTCACCCTCCAGGAATTCTTCAATAACAACGCGGTGTCCCGCTTCGCCAAAGGCGTTTCCTGCAAGCATGTCTGTCAGTGCGTTTTCGGCTTCAATTAAGCTCATCGCAACAATCACACCTTTTCCAGCGGCAAGCCCATCCGCTTTTATTACGATGGGAGCGCCTTTTTCTCGGACATAAGTAAGGGCGAGATCAAGGTCGGTAAAATTTTGGTAGCTTCCTGTGGGAATCTTGTTTCTCGCTAAAAAGTCTTTCGCAAACGCTTTCGAGCCTTCTAACTGAGCGGCTGCTTGCGTGGGCCCAAAAATAGGAAGATTATTTTCTCGAAAAGCATCAACCACCCCCAAAATTAAAGGGATTTCAGGGCCTACAATCGTGAGCGCTATATTGTTTTCTCGAGCAAAAATTAAGAGGGCTTGAATGTTTTCTTGATCAATTGGGACATTTTCTATTTTTGCCTCATTGGCTGTTCCTGCGTTCCCAGGAGCAACAAAAACCTTGCTGACGTTTGTAGATTGCGCAGCTTTCCAAGCTAAAGCATGCTCACGGCCACCACCGCCAATTATAAGTACATTCATTTTTTAATCCTTTTATACCTGCCGTCTTTGAGGATGCAGGGTTGTTGGCTGCGTTGGAGAGAGATTAATGACGGAAATGACGCATTTGAGTAAATAGCATGGCCATGCCATGTTCGTTTGCCGCCGCAATGATTTCGTCATCACGAATAGAGCCGCCGGGTTGGATAACACAGGTGATCCCGGCTTTTGCTGCTGTATCAATTCCATCACGAAAAGGAAAAAAGGCATCTGAAGCCATTACACTTCCTGCCACGCAGAGGTTTTCATCGGCGGCTTTAATGCTTGCAATTTTGGCGGAATAAACACGGCTCATTTGGCCCGCACCGATACCGATAGTCCGGTTTTCTTTTGCGTAAACAATGGCATTAGATTTGACATATTTTGCTACTTTCCAACAAAAAAGAGCATCTCGTAATTCGTTCTCTGAAGGGGCTCGTGCGCTGACAATTTTAAGATCTTCTTGCGTAATATCACCTTGGTCATGCTCTTGTACGAGTAAACCGCCAGAGACGCATTTAAAATCAAAACGGGTGTGAGGGTGGGGAGCATTTTTGTTCCATTCGCCACAGACGAGTAATCGAATATTTTTCTTCTCGCGCACGATTTGGGCGGCTTGCTCTGAAATAGAAGGAGCAATGATGACCTCAACAAATTGACGCGTAATGATGGCTTTTGCTGTTTGAGAGTCAAGCTCTCGGTTCATCGCAATGATCCCACCAAAAGCCGAGGTAGGATCGGTCTTATAAGCACGCTCATAAGCCTCTAAAATATTTTGTCCAAGCGCAACCCCACAAGGGTTTGCATGTTTTACAATAACGCAGGCCGGGTCGCTGAATTCTTTTACGCATTCCAGTGCGGCATCAGTATCCGCAATATTGTTATAAGACAGTGCTTTGCCTTGGATTTGAACAGAGCTTGATACGCTTCCTTGTTTTGGATTTTTTTCTGTATAAAATGCAGCAGCTTGATGACTGTTTTCCCCATAACGCATGTCTTGTTTTTTTGTAAATTGGGTGCTTAACGTGCGTGGAAAAAAAGAATGATTTTCTGGTTCTTTTTCTTCATCTGTGAGTGACTGATCTGAGTATGAAGGAAGCATTTTTCCAAAATAATTGCTTATCATGCCATCATAAGCTGCTGTATGTTCAAAAGCGGATATAGCTAAATCAAAACGGGTTTTCTGTGTGAGGGCGCCGTTATTTTTCTCCATTTCAGTCAAGACTCGTTCATAATCAGAAGCCTTAACAAGAACCGTGACATCTTTGTGGTTTTTTGCTGCAGAGCGGACCATGGTCGGTCCACCAATGTCTATATTCTCAATGGCCTCTTCAAGCGTGCAGTCTTTTTTTTCTACCGTTTGTTCAAAAGGGTAAAGGTTGACAACCACCAAATCAATTTCTTTGATTTTATGATCTTGCATCACGGCGTCATCAATACCACGTCGCCCTAAAATGCCACCATGAATTTTGGGATGCAACGTTTTCACTCGCCCATCCATCATTTCAGGAAAATCGGTGTAATTTGAAACTTCGGTGACGGTTACGTTTTCTTCAAGCAGTAAGCGTGCAGTGCCTCCCGTCGAAAGGATTTCTATCCCTTTTTCTGCGAGGCTTTTGGCAAAGCTGACAATGCCTGTTTTGTCTGAGACGCTGATTAAAGCGCGACGAATTGGGCGTGATTTTTCCATTAGGACCATCTCTGTTTATTGTGGGTGCAGGCAGATAGAAAGACGTAAATACCCAAGAAACTAATGGAGACATGCCCCAATTAAAGTTAAGACCATTCTAACCTAATCTAACCATGCAATCGATTGCTTTTGTTTAAAGATGTCATTTTCACCGAATGAATGATTTGACGAAAGCGCAAAATCGACCTGATGCTGTTTTGGGTTCTGCTGGATTTATACCCAAGATATTTAAAGATGTAAGGAGGCGCTAAGGGTGAAAAGCCCCTGACTATCGATGCAGTATGTGATTGGGCTTTGAGCATGCAGCGAGGTCTCCTGCATGCTCAAAACTAACAGGTATAAAATAGTGGTTGGGAACCTTAAAAGAGTATGATAGCGTCAAGCTTTATAAGAGGAAGTTCAGAACGTTTAAGGACAGTCATGTTAAAAGTTAACGAATATTTTGATGGTAAAGTGAAGTCGATAGGTTTTGATAATAAAGGCCCCGTAAGTGTTGGCGTTATGGAGATCGGTGAATTTACTTTTTCAACTGCAGCGCCAGAGCGAATGAGCGTGGTTAAAGGAGAAATGACCGTTAAGCTTCCAGGTCGGATTGAGTGGGAAACTTATGCCGTGGGGGACTCCTTTGAAGTTCCGGGTGATTCTGCTTTTCAGCTGAAAATTGAACAAACATGCGCTTATTTGTGTGAATATTTGTAACTTTTAAAAATGTGATGCACATTCAAATAAACGCCTTATGGGCGTTTTATTTCATTTATTTTTATGCATGGCATGTTTATAAAGATTTATATAATGTTATCATTCAATAGCTTAGATAAATAAAAGACGAATTACAAATTAGCTTTAATCTGAAAATATCTTAATGCTTTGATGTAAGACATTGTTATAAAGATATACTCCTCGCCTACACGTAATTTTAAATGTCTTGGGTATATGTTCTTTTTTGACTGATTTAATTAAATATTCTTTTATTTTAAAGCTGACACGGCTCAGTTATATGAAATATTTATGTTTGTTCTATTCATATTTTCATGTAACATGCTTTGATACAGTTCTGTCAATTCTTAAATTCAGAAATAACCCGATTTTAAAAAATCAAGTTTAGCTACGAAAAAACACCTGCTGTTGCCTCAAATATAATCTAGAAATCGAAATGGAAAGTAGTAATTCATTGAAAGTGGATATGTTTTTTATATTTACAATGAGAACACGAAATCATTTTCATGAGACAAAGCATTGAATTTTTTCATTTTCCTTTTGTGTTTGTATGATTTTTTAATGTATCCCTTAGAGTTGTGATCTTTGCTTCTCTTTTAATTCATATTATGTATTTATTTTTATAGATATTTTATTTAAGAGATAAAATTATGCTATCAAGAATGAGATCGCTATTGCCTATAATAAGGCTGCCTTATACATTCAATGGAGTGATGGATTTAAGAATAGGAGCCAGAACAACAATCTTTAATTCAAATGAAATGCCGAGAACGTCTTTTTTTGCTTCTCATCATCCGCCATCTGTGCATTTATTGAGTTATAAAAAAAACTCGCAAAATGATACTCTTCTGTCCGATTTGAAAACAATGCATGAAAATAAATTAAAGAGTCAAAAAGACAGGGTGTTTGAGATTCTTAAAAATTATAATACTGAGAAAACTGAGCCATCAGAAATTGAAGAGTCTAACACAGAGCCAGAAAGTGATTCTCTTTCATTGAAAGAAATAAAGGCTTCTTCCGTTTTAGGAAAAAAAGAACTTAAAGAGAAAATTCTAAATTCATTAGAAGAAGAAGGTTGGAAAACATTTGAATCAAAAATTCATCTAAGCACTGTCGGAGAACAAAAAGAATTCAAAAATGAGTTAATTCCAGCGAATAAAATGAAATTAGATGTATTGGGTCAACCCGTCTCAATCTTCGCCGAGAAATACAAAGACGGAAGCGGTGTTTCTTGTTACAGTAACAATCGGAATACAACACATGCGGCCAATTTATGGTCTACTAAATTATTAGCTTCAGATGATACCGTTTTATTTAATGGGATCCGTCATTCAAGTCTTTCTTCTCCTGATTTAGGTGAAGATGAAAGAGCCGAATCTGCTAAAAACAAAGTAGAAGAAGTCATTCGTGCCGCTTTATTCTCAAAATATGGAAAAGAAATCAGTGATCATATAGTGGGTAATAAAAACATCACTGAACCTCTTGGTTTGAAGTTGACCTCAACATCTCTTCTTACATTAATGGATTTTAAATTTGCAAAAACAAAAGAAACAGAAAAAACACAGTTCGAAGATCAAATGAAGGCTTTTTCGAATGCGAAAGATGAATTAAAAGAAATAGAGATTGATGGAAAAAAAATCCCTATTCAATTTGATTTCATTCAATTTAGTACGGGTATAAATAATGTTGCATTGGGCGCATCTCACTTTTTAAAAGCAATAAACTCTTCGGGTTGGAATGAAGCAGATAAAATAAACCGAAATAGTTTAATTACGCTGATAGGATCACTCGACGAAAATTCAGCTCCATCAGGTTGGGCTGGTGAGTATCTTCAAAGAGATAATGTAACCCAAATTCAAAAAGACAAAGTGACTCTGCTGGTAAATGAAATAAGAAGCATTTTTAATTCAAAAATGCATCACACTGAAAATAAAGATCGTTTTGCACTTCCAAAAAGACTTGTTTTACTCACGCATCTTATTGATGCGACACCCGCTTTTAATTGTAAAAGCGGTAAAGACAGAACAGGAATGATAGATGCAGAAGTCAAAGCATTGGCTGCACACTTGTCAACACAAATGAATTCTAAAAAATTATCCACAGAAATGGGCAAGCCTGAACTTTTTCCTTTTTACTTCGACCCATTAAATTTTGAGGTTCAAAGTTTAAATTCTGGCTTATCTGGAAATAAAGTCATGAACAGCAACAGTCCCTATTTGAAGGGATTATTAACCCCTGAGGAATATCAAGTATTAAAAGGGAACTGTAATGAAGGATAAAAATGTAAAAAGAAGTAGAAGAGCCTCCTCTTTTACAGGTGCAGGCTTGTAGGCTGGGCTCAACGCTTAATTACATATACCCGTCGCTTTTGAACCTAGGCGGGCTCGAAATTTCACAAGGAAACAGAGAAATTTTACGAGAGAGCCATTTTGGGCTCGAGGCTACTTTGTTTCAATGTTGGATCTTGATGGAAAGGGTTCGAGCGTGTATCCGAAATCAAGAAGCGCAAGATTGTTACCGAGATCAGTTGATATTAAATATTTAGTGCGCCTTGAGCGCTTTTTTTAGCCCTTTGAGGGCTTCGCTCTAATCAGCTTCCGGCTTTGCTGGAAGTCATTTCACTTTATCTATACCCGTCTCCTTTGACGTTGCGTGGGTGTTGGCAGCTCTCATTCTGGCCAATCACATAGCCCATCTATGCTCAGGGGTTTCACTCACTTGCCGCCTACACGCATCTTCAATTCCTTTGGGTATGGTCATTTCATTAATTACTTTGATAATTTATTGCCAGAGTTGAGTGAAATTCGCGACAGAATCGTGGCAAGGCATCAAGCAAGATCAAGGCAACCTATCGTTCTTTTGAAACAAATAGGTAAAGACAAGGTTGGCGCGATTGCATTGTATGAGCCTAATGATGAACTCACACTCATTCAGCTTGACGATGAAGTGCTCAGTCAAAATAAGCTTGAAAAGGTTCTTTGCGCCTATAAAACGAAGATCCCGCTTGGAATGCTGAGTGAGGAAGATTATTTCTGTTGCGGGCGAGCAGGAAAAAACGGCCTTATTTTATCGGAAATGACTGCGGTATCCCGAAAAAATCACCCCAACAACGCACATCATCAAACTGCCGATGCGTGAGATAAAACAACCCAATGCCAGACTCGATATGAATGGCTGTGTTGAAAATGAATACTTTTTCTTTTTGCTCGCGAAAGCCTTGGGCTTCAATGTTCCGCATATAGAAATAATTTATTGCGACGGCATTAAAGCATTGGGTGTTGAGCGATTTGACCGCCAATGGTCCAGAGATAAAACCTGGCTTTTGGGATTATCACAGAAGATATGTGCTAAGCCTTTGGCAAGCCCTCTGCCATTGAATATGAAAGTGAGGGGGATTGCTATTAAAGAGATCATGACGTTGCCGCTTGGCTCAAGTCAGGCCTTAGCGGATCCTCATGCTTTTATGCGGTTTCACGTTTTTCAATGGATCATCGGTGCAACGAATGGCCATGCGAAAAATTTCTCCATTTTTCTAGCTGCTGGCGGCAGTTATCGACTGACTTCCTTTTATGACATTCTTTCGGCTTACCCTCTTATTGCTGCCAAAAGGTTATATTTTAAATCCCTGAAACTCGCGATGAGCTTGAAAACGACGAAATATCAGTTAGAAAAAATGTATGCCCTTCATTTTATCGCAACACCCAAAGAGGTCGGTTTTAAGCCTGATCAAATGTCCGAGATCATGAATGAGCTAGCAGTAACGCTTCCCGCCGCCATTGAGCAGGTCAAGCCCTAACTGACCAATGAGTTTCCTGCACATATATCAAACGCCATTTTCAAATATTCATTAAAGATGGCTGCGCGTCTTATACCCAAAATAATTTAAGATGTGCGCCTGAGGTAAACGAGTGAAGCCCCTGAGCATAGCTCGACTCAGTGATTGGGCTGAACGAGCCTCACCAAGACCCAGCCCGTTTCAAAGGCGATGGGCATAAGCCTATTTAATAACCGACTCCATGCTTTCGTAATCCGTGATGATTTCTAACACATCCTCAAGGTACTCTTTTGCCTCTTGTGGATGGGTGTTTGTTCGAAGATATCCGGGAACAATTAATACAAATTCTTCATAAGTTAAGGGGCGATCTAATACCAAATGTTCGAGCATATCAGGTCGCAATAGTCTTCGATGTGGCTCTGTGTTTGGATATTTTGCAACAATCACGTCTTCATTAAATCGACGCAAGGCGTCTTTGAGCGTTGTCGCGGCAGTTTCGCACTCCTCGGTTCTTCCTGATACATTCATATCGGCATTGGCATTCTCAAAAGCATCTATTTCAATGATTTTCTCTTGAAGTATCGGGCTAGAAAGCAGTCTCAATTCATCAATAATGGGTTTGAGTTCAGCTTCTGCGTTCTTAAACCAATCTGTTGACCAGATTCGGCGAATTTTCCAACCGAGGTTTTCGAGCACACCTTGCCTTACTCTGTCTCTATCTCTGGTCGATTTGCTGCTGTGGTACGTGGCGCCATCACATTCAATCCCCATTAAATAACGCCCTGGCATACCGGGATCGCGTACGGCAATATCAATAAAGAAGCCTGCGACTCCAACTTGAGGAACACATTCAAAACCACTCTTTGCAAGTGCGTCCATGACGGCGATTTCAAAATCACTGTCTGGCTCACCTTGTTGCATGCCATCTTGACCAATTAACCGGCCTGTTTGTGCGAATTGAAGATAGGCTTTCAGTGACTGAAGGCCGCGACTGCTGGTTTCCGTTAATACAATCTGGTCTGCTGTCATTGAGCTATAAACCTGAATTCGTTTTTTCGCCCGAGTGAACAATACGTTAAGTCGTCGCCAGCCACTCGCACCATTAATGGGGCCAAAGCGTTGTGGCATGTTCGCCGCCCCTTTTTCTTTCGGGCCGTACGTAAAAGAGATAAAAATAACGTCGCGCTCATCGCCTTGTACGTTCTCAAGGTTTTTAATGAACAATGGGTCTTCACTGTTTTGATTATTCATATAAGCAGACATGAGAAGCGCATCATTCGCAATGGCTGTCTCTAAAGTGGATTCAATCATTTCACGCTGCTTTGCATTCATCGCGACAATGCCAAGGCTTTCATTCGCATTGTGGATCAAGTGCTCACGAATGGCGCCAACAACAATGTGTGATTCTGTTTGGTTGACACTATTAATAAAGCGCCCCTCTTTCACATGGTTAAATTTAATGCCGTATTCATCTGATTGGTTCCATGGGGATGGAAATACCACCAAATTGCCGTCATAGAACTTATGGTTGGAAAACTCGATAAGGCTCTCGTGTCGTGAACGATAATGCCATCTCAATTGACGTTTATCAAAGTAAGCCCCTACTGCATCCAAGATGCTTTCTGCCTCATCAATGACCCCTGTATCTTCTTCGTTATCTTCAATGTCATTGGTGATTGAACGCTCGAAAAATGAGGTTGGAGGAAGTTGTTTGGAGTCTCCGACAACAACAATTTGCTTGCCTCGAGCAAAACAACTTAACGCGTCTTGTGGTTTAACCTGAGAAGCTTCATCCATCACCACAATGTCAAAATTAAGTCGGCCGGGTGGAATATACTTCGCCACGGCCATCGGGCTCATCATAAAACAGGGCTTATAAGCGACCATCGCATCGCCAGCTCTTGTCACTAAATTTCGAATCGAGATATGGCGTGTTTTCTTTTCAATTTCTCTTGTCAGCAATGCATCATTTGTATAACTTGCCGCCCTTGCGCCGCCTTGACCTGCGGGCACGACACGATCCGCCGCTCTTGCTGCAACACGTTTTCGTTGAAGTTTTTTTAACGTATCGTCATATTTGGCAAATTGCTGTTGAAGGGCTGTTTGCTCATGCCCAGACAGTTGCGAAAGCTCTGGTTGCTCTTGATAAATTTCACGCGCGAGAGAATGGTATGTTGCAAACTTCATTGCATTTTTTGCGAAGGTTAATGAATGGCTATTTTGGCTCAAGTAGCGATTGAGTAAGGTAAATCCACCCAGCTCCATTCTTTCTTTGGCATACAAATATTTAATCCAACCATCGAGCCATGCCCCGTTGCTAATGGCGGATTCATTGCGCTCTATTACTTTTTCAATGGAGTGACCGCTAAATTGGAACCAAGTTTCGCGATGAGCACCCACTGATTCAAAAAATGCACGCTCATCATCTTTAACCTCGATGAGTTGTTTGGCTAATTCTTCCCCCACATTTTGCAAGGCTCTAATTGCATCCGCATCCGTTTGGCGTTTCAATAATGCGATGATGCTTTCATTTTTACATTGTTCATGGAAACGTTTTGAGTACTCAAGGGTATCAACCACCACTTGAAATGCTTCCGATACCGAAACTGAATGCAAAGGGACTAAATCCAGCTTATCGCTAAAAATCTCGGCGTAGGTTTTATTATTTTCTATAGACGCGCTCAGTTGGATGAGCTTTTTACTCTCTTTAATTTTTGCGCGAAGATTTGTTTGAGACATGTTGGTATTGAGCAGATAGTGTTGGGCGTTGGTTAAAACTGAAATAATGGCATCTCGGGCTTCTGTGAGCGGGTTAAGCGCATTTGAAAAATCGACTTCTTTATCGCTTAGGCAAGGAATTGCGGTGAACAGTTCACTGAGCGTTTTACACTCTAAGCGAAGCGTTTCCAGCTCTTTTACCAGGTCTTGCTGAGAAAGATTCTGAATGCCTCGGAACACATCGTCGGGCACTGAAAAAAGAGCTTGAGCTAAAGAAACTCGTTTGCCAAAACCAATGCCGTATTCCCTTCTTACGCGCTGGAACCAAGTGATCATGTCCATGACCAAAGTAACATCGGTATTCAACCCTTTAAAGTGATCGCCAAGCATTCGAATGTTTTTCGGATCTTTTGAAAAATCAGCTGACTTCGCTGACCAATCTGCAGCTTCGCTGAGGGTTTGAGCCATCTGTTTTGGATTGAATTTTGCTGACTTAGAAAACGCTTTGACCCATTTTTTCGTCTTTCTCCAAGAAGAATCAAACCATGAAAAGAAGCCTGTCTTTTCCAATGTGGCGGCGTACTCTTGCAGTACATCGACACTGGGTAATTTATTTGTCACGATCATTTTTTCGAGGGATTCTTTTTCGTCAATCAATGCTTGATATTGACTGATAAAGGTGGTGATAAAATTAGCAAGCGCTTCATTATCAAACAAAGCATCTCGACAAGAAATAAACTGCACAGGAAGCTCTGCGCTGAGCAAAATGAAAGTTTCCAGCTCTTTAAGGCCAGCAAGATCACAACTTAAAATGGGCTGGGCGTTATCTGGCATATGAGGCACAAGCTCAGCGCGTACAGTTTTGATACTCTCTAACCGAGTGATCGTGCAATTCAAGGTAGATAAGGCGCGGGTGATGTCATTGAGGCGGATATTTTTATCAACGCCAAATGCTGATAACGTTTGCATGGCGACATCAACAACCTCAATAAGGGCAAGATTTTCAATAAGCTCTTTCGTGAATGTCGTTGTGATTGACTGATATGCATCAGTGAGCGCAGCTTGATCTAAAACATACGCCTCAAGGTGTTTTATATCATCGGGCGTCATTTTACCGAGGGCACTGAAATTTACTTGGCCGCGCGGTGATGGGAGCGCTTTCCATGTATCAATAAGGTTTTCTGCGGCAAATAAAGATTCTTTTTTATTTAAGCGAATTCCTTGCAATTGACAATGCTGAATAACCGATTGGCACCAAATTGAAAGGCGAGACGTCCATGCTTTTAGTTCTTCTGTGATTTCATCGGAGTCTTGTCCTGAAAGCCCTTTATTTTCAACGCCAAACCAAGGGTGTGATGCCCAATTCCCCGCTTCCGGTAACTGCTTACTCACCCCATTCAAGTAATTGTAAAAGAGCTCTAACTGCTCAATTTTTTCATCAAGTATTGCTTTACTAAATGATTCTGAGCTGAAATTTTCTGGTGCAATTTGTTTAAATTTTAATGGCGCGACCGCGGCCTCAAAACGTGAAGCGGCCATGAATATTTCGTGGATACTCAGTCCTGAGTCTTTCCATTTTCGGTTAATCAATAGCACATAATTTTGCAATTTCTCACGCGCTCTTTCATAACGCTCAAGTGCTCTATTGTATTCGCTTTCCGAATAGTTAAAGCTTTGGTTATTGAATATTCTCTGTTTGAAATCATCTAAAACCAATCTTTTTTGCGCTTTATCGCTGTGCAAATCTAAACAAAAATCACCTAAGCCGACTTTGTCCATACGGCGTTTTACCACTTCTAACGCAGCTTGTTTTTCTGCCACGAAAAGAATGGTTTTTCCCTGTGACAATGCGGCGGAAATAATATTGGTAATGGTTTGAGATTTACCTGTTCCTGGAGGGCCTTCAACAACCAGATTCTTTCCTTTTAAGACATCAATAAGCACGCTCATTTGCGAGCTATCAGCGTCCTCAATCATGGGGAAATCTTCATGAAGGTTTTTTATATCATCAAGAACATAGCTTTCATTATAAAAACCCGTGTTTGATGACTGGGCGCCATCATGGAAAAAACGTTTAATGACATCATGCTCTAACAGATTGCCTTTATCCGCAGGCCAATTTCGCGGATCAAGATCGCGATACATAAGAAGCTTGCCCAAGCTTAATGTTGCCAAGGTGGCAAATCGGCGGACTTTCCAACTTCGAACAATCACATCATTTTGCTTGCGTTCGAGAAGGGCGCTCACTTCTTTAAAGTATTCTTCTGGCGTCAGTAATTTCTCTTCGTTTGAAGGGTCAACAAGATCAGGAAGTGTTAAACCAAAATCCTGCTGCATTTTTTCGCGTAGGATCAGGTTTTGTATAATATCTTCACCATTATATTTAATGGTGTGAACAGCAATGCCATTTCTGAATTCTTTGTTTATGCTGATTGGCAATAAATAAAGTGGTGCCAATCGTTTAATTTTACTGTCTGCTTGATCGACCCATTCAATAAATCCAAGACACAAAAACAAGACATTATTTCCTGTTTCATCAATGGCTGTTTTTGCTTCACTGGCGAGTTTTTTTAAGGCTAAATTAAGCTGCGCTTCAAATTGCACTGATTGTAAATTGGTATCCGTTTGCCTTTCGTCCTGTGTGCCACTTGCGTCATTGGGCAATTCAAAATGAGTATTAATGCCTAAGAGGTCAGCCCACTCTTTTGCCTCTGGCAATTGTTTAAGAGTAACATGCTGTTTTTTCTCTTCATCCCACTCTAAATAACCTTGTTCGATAAGCTCGCTCAGTGTTGGCTCTGGCACCGCCCTGATCAGCATGGATTTTTCAGCCAGTAACACTTTAATCAGCTCGTTTGGTAATTCATCGACGAGACGCACAAACGATTTACTGTTTTGATCAAGATTAAGTAATCGAGAGCGACCACCGGAAATATCTAAAAGCTTCTGGCGCATCCCTTCAAAAGCTGAAATCAGAAATTTATCAGGGTATTTTATCGTCGTGTCACGAGTCATAGTGTTTGAGCTCTTGTTAGATTGAGTATTAAGGGAAGGCACTGTTTTATTGGACGCTAGCCGAGCGAGGTTAGGTTTTCTGACCTCTGGCGTTCTCTGGGGAGGATCATGATTAACTGCTGAGGCTAAAAGAATTTTTATACGATGACGTAAAGCTGTATTGCGGGTGCGCATGCGCCTAGCGGCGAGTTCTGAATCAATGTCTTTTAAAATTGCATGATGATGCTTGTGTTTTTCAACCGCATCTTCAAGCGCATCGATAAGTAACTTTTTAAATTTATCCGACATTATTCATTACCCAAGAACCACTCACCCAGAAAAAAAGAGGCATATATTAGCAGAACTAGGTTGATTTAATGTTAATTATTCTGGTTGTTGTTTTTCTGCTTAAAAAACACACGAAAAAGCGGTTATTTTGGGTAGTTAATCAAATTTACTTCGATTTTATGCAATTAGTCATCTTTTTAAATTCTATTTTGTAGAATAAATACTCAGTGTTTGTGTTTTTTTGTATAGCGAAATAGTCATATCTGTCATCTTTGAAGTTGCGTGTGCGTTGGTTAGCCTCTTTCAGCTCAATCATAGAGTCGAGATCTATGCTCAGGGGCTTCGTTCGCTTGCCGCCTACACGCATCTTCAATTCCTTTG